>NZ_JBIRGD010000052.1:0-37279 GCF_044327805.1 Streptomyces sp. NPDC018019
ACCTCCCCGAGCCTCATACCTGCCAGCATGCTCCTGGTCAGCCACGATCGGCAGAGCTAACGAAGCACTACTAGGCCGTGTCTTTCGGATCATCCCGGGCCCGCGACTGATCCAAAAGACACGACCTGGGCGGGCGGCTCATCGACGCGGTCCTGGAACTCGCGCACCGGCACGGGCTGGAACGCGTGACGGTGCACTCCAGCGACCGGGCGGTCCCGGCCTACTCGCGGCACGGATTCGACGCGTCTCCACGCTTGTTGCAGGCCGACCTGACACCGTGAGGCCCACCTGTCGCAAACCATCTGGCGCCCCGACGCCCAGCCCGCGGCAGACCGATCTCACGCCGCCCGCGGTCCGGCCTGCGACTGCGCCCCCGCCCTACTCCCAGACCGGAACCGCCGGCAGGCCCCGCTCGGCGCGGGCACGGTCGGTCAGTTCCTGGATCAGCTCGGTCTTGGCCTGCGTGTAGTCGTCGGACGTGGCACCACCGGTGGCGAGAGACTGCTTGAGCTGCGCGTAACGCGCCGCGTCCTGCGGGTACTTGCGCAGGTGATCGCGCAGGATTCGCTGGTTGCGGGACGGCCAGCTCTCCAGGGTGACCACGTGCAGGTGGTGCGTCCGGCGGCTGTCGTCGCCGCGGACGTACAGGAGGCGGCCGGTCATGCCGTTGTGGTCCCGCCGGAAGCCCAGCCGGGCCAGTGCTTCTTCGCGGGTTTCGACGGCGGTGAGGTCCTCGGCTGCGGCCATCAGGTCGATGATGGGCTTGGCCGCCAGCCCCGGCACGGCGGTCGAACCGATGTGTTCGA
Organism: Streptomyces sp. NPDC018019; assembly: GCF_044327805.1. NCBI lineage: Bacteria > Bacillati > Actinomycetota > Actinomycetes > Kitasatosporales > Streptomycetaceae > Streptomyces > Streptomyces sp. NPDC018019. The sequence goes on from NZ_JBIRGD010000052.1 coordinate 807, forward strand.
TCTCCGTGACGACCCCGGACAACGCCTCGCGTACGTCCGCGATAGCAGCCGCTGCCTGCTCCGGCCAGGCCGGGTCGTACGGGACTACCTCAATGATCCGCTCACTCATGCGCGTCATTGTGTCACCGGCCCACCGCCCGATTCCCGGAATTTTCAGCGGCCCTCGACCTCCTCACCGGCCTCGCGCAGCGCGGTGACCGCGGCACGGATGGACGGCCGGCGGTCGGCGTCGGCGCGCCAGATGGCGTAGACGTGCCGTCGCATCGTGTGCCGTACGGGCACCACGCTCACCCCGGCCGGCACCGGCCCACGTCCCAGGCGAGGAGCCACCGCCACCCCCAACCCCGCTTCGATCAGCGCAAGTTGGGTGTGGTGCTCCTCGACCATGTGTGAGATGCGCGGCTCGATCCCCTGGCCGCGCAGGGTGAACATCAGCCAGTCGTGGCAGAACTCGCCCTGCGGCCAGGAGATCCACTCGTCGTCGGCGAAGTCCTCCAGGACGACGGAGCTGCGCCGCGCCAGGGGGTGGTCGGCCGGCATGGCCACATCCGCCGGGTCGTCCAGGATCGGCGCCTTCGCCAGCCCCTCGGGGAGCGAGAGCGGCCGGTTGTGCCAGTCCAGGACGACACTCAGGTCGATGTCCCCGCGCACCACGCTCCGCACCGAGACGTCGGGCTCCATCTCCCACAGTCGCGCCCGGAGTTGCGGGTGCTCGACACGGAGCCGGGCCAGCGCGCCGGGGAACAGGCCGCGCGCCGCGGTGGGGAAGGCGCCGAGCCGCAGCTCACCGACGGCCTGGCCACGGTGGGCCTCCAGATCGGCCTGGGCCAGTTCGACCTGCGAGAGGATCCGGACGGCATGGTCGGCCAGCAGCCGGCCGGCGTCGGTCAGCCGTACGCCGCGCCCGTTCTTGGCCAGCAGCTGCTGTCCCGTCTCCCGCTCCAGCTTGGCGAGCTGCTGCGACACGGCGGAGGTGGTGACGTGCAGGCCCTCGGCCGCCGCGCTCACCGAACCGTGCCGGGCCACCGCACTCAGGGTCCGCAGACGATCAAGGTTCAACATATAAGCAATGCTAAGTGGTGCCTCCCATAAAATCTCGCTTGTGCTACGAAGTCGCGGCCAGCATCGTAGTCCCCATGAGCACCGCCGCCCCCTCCCCCGCCGACACGGCCGCCGTCTCTCCCCGAGCCGGCGCGCCTTCCCCTGCGTCCGGAACCGACGCCGCCCCCACCCCCGCTCCCGCCCCGGCGCCGCGCGGCGCCCAGCGCCGGGCCCCCGACTGGCGCCTGCGGTTCGGCGTCCTGTGCCTCGTCTGGGGCTTCAGCTTTCTCTTCATCAAGGTCGGCACACAGGCTTACGCGCCGCTTCAAGTCACCTTCGGGCGTCTCGCGTTCGGCTCGGCGGTGCTCGTCGCCGTCCTGGTGGCCAAGCGGGAGCGGCTGCCCCGCTCCGCACGGACCTGGGGTCACCTCGCGGTAGCCGCATTCTTCCTCAACGCCCTCCCCTTCTCCCTGTTCGCCTACGCCGAGCTGACCATCCCCTCTACGCTGGCCGGCATCTGCAACGCCAGTTCCCCGCTGTGGGGCATGGCATTGTCGCTGGTCGCCCTCTCCGAGGACCGGCCCACCCGCCGCCGCGTCGCGGGGCTCGGGCTCGGCTTCCTGGGCGTACTGACCGTGCTCGGCGCCTGGCAGGGCTTCTCCGGTACCGACCCGGCGGGTACGGCGATGGCCCTGGGCGCGTCGCTGAGCTACCCGATCGGCTGGATCTACGTCCGGCGCACGCTCGCCGGCGCCAAGGACTCCCACGTCGCCCTCTCCGGTACCCAGATGCTCCTCGCCACCGCCCAGGTCGGCGTGGTGACCGCGCTGTTCACCTCCGTCCCGGTCTCCTATCCAGTCGTCCCCCTTCTCGCGGTGATCGCGCTCGGCGCCCTGGGCACCGGCTTCGCCTTCCTGTTGCAGTACGGGCTGGTCGCGGAGGTGGGCCCGACCACCGCCCAGATGGTCACCTACTTCGTGCCGGTGATCGCCACCGCGGCGGGTGTCGCGCTGCTCGGTGAATCACTCAGCTGGAACACTCCCGTCGGCGCGTTGATCGTCCTGGCGGGCGCGGCCCTCACCCAGAGCCGTCCCCGGCGGCGTGGCCGACCGCCTCGGCCGTGATCACCCACCGTTCGTGGTCACGCCAGGCACCGTCCACGTACTGGAAGCGCGGGAAGTAGCCCGCACGCCGGAACCCGAGCCGTTCGACGAGCCTGATGGATGCGGCGTTGCCCGGCTGGATGTTGGCCTCCAGCCGGTGCAGCCCCAGTTCGGTGAAGGCATATCCGACGACGAGGCGCAGCCCTTCGGTCATATAGCCGTGCCCGGTGGTCGACGCATAGGCGGCATAGCCGAGGGTTCCGCTGTGGATACCGTCCCGGACGATGTTGTTGATATTGATGCCGCCGACGATCGCGCCACCGGCCCGCAGGCAGACCACGAAACCCTCATGGGTGGGCCGGTCGAACTTGGCGACGTAAGCACGGAAGGCCTCGGGAGTCGTCTCCCTGGCGGGAACCCACGGGCGGTGCAGTGCGGCACTCTCCCGCTCAAGGGCCGCGACCTCCTCCCGGTCCTGGAAGGAGAGGCGCCGGATGGCCACCCGCGGACCACGGACAAGAAAGCTCTGATCAGGCATCGTGCGATCGTAATCAGCATCGTTCCCCCCTCTGTCGGCCTGCCTTGGGCCTGTCCTGCCCTCCGTCTTACGGGCTGTCCTGCGGTCTGGCATGCGGTCTGTCCTGCGGTCTGGCGGCAAAGCCGCCTTGCGGTCTATCGGCCGTCTGCCTGGCCAGACGTCTTGCGGGTCTGTCCGGCGACTCCGCCCCGCGGCCTGCGGCTCGCCGCTGTGCCTTCCGGTGGCTTCAGTCGTACCGGCGTGCCTCCTTCGGTTCGACGGCGGATGCGATGGCGTCCGCCAGTGCCGGCAACTCGTCCTCCGAGAGGCCGGAGACCGTGACCCGTATGCCGGGTGGTGAGTGCATACGGAAGCGGGCTCCGGGCGCGACGGCCCAGCCCGCGTGCAACAGCCGGGCGACGGCGCCGGTTTCGTCGGGGACCGGGACCCACACGTTCATCCCGCTGCGCCCGCGCGCCGGGATTCCGCGTGCCGCCAAGGCGTCCAGCAGAGCGTTTCGGCGCCGCCCGTAGGCGTCCGCGACCGCTTTCGGGTCCACCGCTCCCGTACGCCACAGGTGCACCACCGCGTCCTGGAGCAGATGGCTCACCCAGCCCGGCCCGAGCCGCTGGCGCCCGCGCACCCGGTCCACGGTCACCGCATCGCCGGTCAGCACGGCGAGCCGCAGGTCGGGGCCGTACGCCTTGGCCGTGGAGCGGACGAGCGCCCAGTGGTCCGTGGCCCCCGCGAGCGGATGCAACGGGAGGTCGACGATGTCGTGGCCGTGGTCGTCCTCGATGAGCAGCACGTCCGGGTGGCCCGCCAGCACCGAGCGCAGCTTCTGAGAGCGCTCGGCACCGAGCACCGCGCCGGTCGGGTTCTGCGCGCGGTCCGTGACGACCAGTGCCCGCGCGCCCTCCCGCAGCGCCCGGCCCACCTGCTCGGGCAGCGGGCCGTCGTCGTCCACCGCGACCGGCACGGCCCGCAGGCCGAGTCCGGGGATGAGGTCCAGCAGGCTTCCCCAGCCCGGGTCTTCGACGGCGACCGCGTCACCCGGGCGCAGATGCGCGCCGAGCATCCGCTCTATCGCGTCCAGCGCGCCGGAGGTGACGGCGATGGAGCCGCTCGGCACCCCGTCCGCCTCGAAGGCGGCGCGGGCCAGCCGCTCCAGCTCCGTGCCGACCGCGGGAGCCCCGTACAGCGTCGGCTGCCGAGCGCTGCGCGCGGCAGCCGCGGCCAGCGCCTTTTCGAGGGCGGGCAGCAGCGCCGGATCGGGGTTGCCGTCCGACGCGACGCACACGCCGGGTGGCACGGGGCCCAGCGCCGCTTCCCGCGCCGTACTCGCCGGCCGCGGGCGCACCCGGCTGCCCCGGCGGCCGGCTGTTTCGATCACACCCCGGTCCCGCAGCGTCCGGTACGCGGACGCCACCGTATTGGGATTGACCTCCAAGTACACGGCCAACTGCCGCATGGGGGGCAGGACTTCGCCCGGTTGGAGCTCGCCCGCACCGATGGCTCGCTCGACACTGGCGGCAATCTCCGATGCGCGCCGCCCTTCGATCCGATACTCTCCTAGCACAAAACCAATTATGCACTAGTGCAATGGAGTCCGCAATGCCCCAGGCGCCCCAGGCCCCGTCCTTCGCCCGGACGGAGCGCACCGTACCGACCCGCGCCCGCGAGCGCGCCGCCTACGACCACGAGACCGTGCACGCGATCCTCGACGCGGGCTACGTATGCCACCTCGGGTTCGTCCGCGACGGCGCCCCGGTCGTCCTGCCCACGCTGTACGGCCGCGTCGGCAACCTTCTCTACCTGCACGGTTCGACCGGCTCACGCCCGCTGCGGATGGCCGGGGAGCCGGCCGACCCGGGGCTGCCCGTGTGCGTCACGGTCACCCATGTCGACGGCCTGGTCCTGGCCAGGTCAGCGTTCCACCACTCGGTCAACTACCGCAGCGTCGTCGTCCACGGCACCGCGTACCAGGTCACCGACCCGGACGAGAAGGCCGCCGCGCTCGACGCCCTGGTGGATCACGTGGTCCCGGGCCGGGCCGCCGACTCCCGGCCCGCGAACGCCAAGGAACTGGCCGCCACCGCCGTCGTCCGCCTCGACCTGGAGGAGGTCTCCGCCAAGATCCGTTCCGGCGGCCCGAACGACGATCCCGAAGACGTGGCGCTCCCCCACTGGAGCGGTGTCCTGCCGGTCTCCCCCGTGTACGGCGCCCCCGTTCCGGCCGAGGACCTCGCCCCGGGCATCGCCGCACCCGCCTACCTCGCCGCGCGCTGAGCTGAAGGGACGCCACATGCTGATCCACCCATGGGACGCACCCACCGACGACACCGAGTGGCAGGACTGGCTGGCCGGCCACGACTTCGGCCAGCTCGCCGTGAACGGCCCGGCGGGCGCCCCTCCCTTCGTCCAGCCTCTGCACTTCGCCTACGCCCCGGCCCGGCGCGAGGCCGTCACCCACCTCGCCCGCCCCAACCCGATATGGCGGGCCCTGGAGGAGGCCCCCACGGTCCTGTTGAGCGTGGTGGACGACTACGTGTTCATCCCCGGGCCGTGGCAGGCCGTGGAGGACGCCCCGCCCGAGCACGGCGTGCCCACCAGCTTCTATGCCGCCGTACAACTCACCTGCACCGCCCACGTCGTGGACGACCCGCACGAGAAAGCGGCCCTGCTGGAGCGCCAGATGGGGCATTTCCAGCCCGAGGGCGGCTCGGCGCCGGTCACCGCGGACTCCCCGCCGTACGGACGCCAGCTGCCCGGCATCCGCGGGCTGCGGCTGGAAGTGACGGACGTGCGTGCCAAGTTCAAGTACGCAGGCAAGCGGGCCGAGGCCGTCCAGCAGCGGATCTCCGCGCGCCTGGCCGAGCGGGACGCGCCCCGCGACGCCCAGGCCCGCGCCCACCAGCAGCGCAGGCTGGCGGCCGGGCGCGGCTGACGGCGCGCGGGGCGTCTGCGGGGGCGCAGAAGGGGGAGGCCGGCCGCCTCCCCCCTCGCATCCGGGTCAGCCCGCCGTCACCGGCTCCGGCGCAGCCGTACGGGCCGCCACCGCGCCCCGTGCCTCCGCGACGGCCAGGCCCGCGACGGCCACGAGCAGCACACACGTCCCCACGGCCGTGCCCACCGTCAGGTCCTCACCGAGGAAGAGCACCGCGATCACCGCCGCGGACACCGGCTCGACCAGCGAGAGCACCGATGCCGTGGCCGCGCGTACGGCCGCCAGCCCCGCGAAGTACAGGCCGTAGCCCAACGCCGTCGGCACGGCGGCGATGTAGCCCATCAACAGGAGGCTGCGGCCCAGGTCGTGCGCCTGCGGCCACAGCCCTTCCGCCGCGGCCGGCGGCAGGAGGCAGGCCGAACCGACGGCGAAAGCGCTGATGGTCGAGGCGTACGGGTCGGCGGCCTGCCCGGCGCCGCCCAGACGGCGCGTGGTCAGCGTCATCACGGCGCAGCCGACGGCGGACAGCAGCGCCATGGCGACCCCGGTGGGCCGCACCGTACCGGAATCACCACCTCCGAGAACCAGCACCGACAGCCCGCACAGGGCACCCACGACGGCCAGGACGCCCCCGGCACCGAGCCGTTCGCCCATGGTCAGCCGCGCGCCGAGCGCGATGAGTACGGGTCCGGCCCCCATGGTCACGACCGTACCGACGGCCAGTCCCGTGTCCTCGACGGCGGCGAAGTACGCGGCCTGGAAGACGGCCAGCGCGATTCCGGTGACGGCGACCCGCAGGGCGGGGCGCCACAGCGGGTCCACCGGGCGCGCGGTGGCCGACCGTACGCCGGTCGTGCTAGGGCTCATGGACGGCACACCGGCCGTACCGCGGCGCACGGACGCAACCGCGTCAGCTGTACGGCGGCGCAGCACCGCTCGTGCGGCCAGCAGCAGCAGGAAGCCGCCGAGGGTGCGCCAGAAGGTAAGTGCCAGGGGGCCCAGGCCGCTGCTGCGGTAGAGGAGGGCGGCGGCCGCGCCCGCTGTGCCCCAGGCGGTCGCGGCGATGGTCACGTACAACAGGCCCCGGCCCACGGGCAGGGCAGGGGAAGAGACACCATGCATGACTGTGCTTCTCCGGGAATTCCGGGACGGCGCCGAGCGCCGTGGAATGGTCGCGTGGTCCCGTCTGCGGGCAGCGACAACCCGTCCGGGACCTGGCCCGGACCGGTTCTCCCTCGGAGGCCGCCGCCCGCGCTAGTCGGCGGGAGGGGGCAGCACGGTCGAATGCATGATCGGCACCTTAATCGGCACGTGAACCGGCCGACAAGCCCTGTCCGGTCCCGGGAGACGACGCGCGGTCCGCCGGGCTGCCCACCACAGCCCCATCCGGGGAAAGTTCCGGGGAAAGCCCGCTCGCCGCTTCTTCCCCCACGTCCTCCACGTCCGGACGTTCCGTCTTCGGGGACGCGGACTGTGCGATGAAGGCGCCGGCCAGGACGACCACTCCGCCCACGATCTGCGGTGCGGTCAGGTGCTCACCGAGCAGCACCCAGGCCAGAACGGTCGCGATGACCGCCTCCAGGCACGCCACCACCCCCGCGACCTGCGGGGACAGCCGTCGCACGGACAGCACACCGGTCAGGTACGCCAGCACCGTGGCGACCAGCACGATCCAGCCGAGCAGCAGTACGGCGGGCACCCGGGTCCCGGCCATGTCCGCGCCGCCGGCGAGCACCGGCCAGTCCATCTCCCAGGGCCGCGCGACCACGGTCAGCAGGACCGCGCCGATCAGCAGCCCGTACGCGATCACGCCCAGCGGGTCCGCCGCGTCCTCGCCGTCGCTGCCGTGATCGGAGAGCACGAAATAGCCGACCTGGCAGCAGGCGGCGCCGAGAGCCAGCGCGAGACCGACCGGATCGAAACTCAGCCCCGACCACACCTCGACCACACAGGCCAGACCGCCCACCGCCAGGACGACGCCGACGGCGGCGGCCCGGGTGACCGGCTTGCGCTGCACGAACCGGACCCAGCCGAGCACCAGCGCGGGCGCGAGGTATTCGATGAGCAGCGCGACGCCGACGGGGATGCGGGACAGCGCGGCGAAGTAGCAAGCCTGCACCCCGGCGACCGCGAGCAGGCCGAAGCCCACGAGGAGGGCGGGGCGGCGCAACAGCAGCCGCCGGTGCCGCCAGGCGACGGGCAGCATCACCAGCGCGGCGCCCGCGACGCGCAGCCAGGTGACGTGCAGCGGTTCGAGGCCCGCCGAGATGAGGGGCTTGGCGGCGACGCCGGAACCGCCGAAGGCGAAGGCGGATATCAGCGCCAGAACGAGCCCGACATTCCGGCCTCGCGCGATGCCGCCGCCGGCAGCCCGTCCGCCCGGCTCTCCGGTTGTCGGCCCGCTCTGCTCCCGGGCCACCGACCCACCTGACTCTCCGGCGGCCGACCCGCCCGGTCCCCCGGCCGCCGGCCCTCCCGTTCCTCCGGACCACCCCGGCTTCCCGGACAGGGCTGCCGCCGCCGACGTTCCCGGAACTCCGGGTTCCCCCGGGCCGCCACCCGCCCCTGAGGCCGCCTGGGCAGCCGTACTCCCCGTACTCCCCGTACTCCCCGTACTCCCCGTCGACACGCGCATCGGCACATCATGGCAGCAGCCGTCAGCAGCGTCACCCCTGTTGGGCCTGTCAGCCCTGGCCGGGGCGGTCCCCCTCCAGCCGGGCGGCGAGCTGTCCGGTGTCGACGGCGGCCCGGCGCAGCACCTCGACGGCGCGCGACTCGGGGTCGTCCACGAGGGCCGCGAGCAGGTCGAGACAGGTGGCGTGGGTCGCGTACCGGGCGTGCGCGCGGTCGAGTGCGCCGTCCAGGGCGGCGGCCGCGGCGGGTGACCAGCCCGGCACCGCTCCCTCGGTCACCACCGGTACCGCACCGGAGTCCTCAACGGTGCCGTGCCACTGGAGTCCGTACCCGATGCTGCGCTGGACGAGGTAGCCGAGCAGCCGGGCGACCTGCGGCCCGCCGTCGAACGCGGCCCGTACCGACGGGTCCGACTCCAGGAGCCCGTGCAGCAGATGAGCGGTGTCCACCTGGCGGTCGCCGTCGCGCGTGGCACGCCTGCGGGCGGCGGAGACCACCGACGCCAGCTCGACGGTGAGCTGCGCTTCGAGGTCCTCGTAGGGAGACCCTCCTCCGCCGTTGTACCCAGTACGGTTTTGCACAGTCCCCACCCCACCAGCCACGGACGCCCGGAACATCCCCGGCGGGAAGCATTTGCGCATCCACCCGTGGTTGGGTACCGCTTCGCGCAATCTCCTCCTTGCGGAGGAGGGCCGACACGTCGATCCGGCCGCCCGCGGCGCCTCCGGCCGGTCAACCGTGACGCAGGGGCCGCGACCGGAACGCTTCCGGTCGCGGCCCCTGGCAGGCTCACCCGTCATCGTCACGCCTCACCCGCGCGCGGCCGACGGCGAGCGGATCACTCATCCTCGGCGAGGATCAGGTACAGCTCCTTGCGGGCCTTGTTGACCACCGCGATGGCCTTCTCCCGCTGCTCGGGCGTGCCGGTGGCCCACACCTGGCGGAACGCCTCGATCAGGCCGCCGCCCGCCTTGCGGATCTCGTTCATCGCCTCCCAGTCGACGCCGCGGCCGGCCTCTTCCCAGGGGGCGTCGGCGACGTTCTCCGTCTCGGTACGTCCGGCCTCGGTGAGCGAGAAGAGCTTCTTGCCGCCCTCGCTCGCGCTGCTGATCAGCCCCTCGTCCTCCAGGAGCTGGAGGGTGGGGTACACCGAGCCGGGGCTCGGCTTCCAGGCGCCGCCGCTGCGCTCGGCGATCTCCTGGATCATCTCGTAACCGTGCATCGGCCGGTCCTTCAGCAGGGCCAGGATCGAGGCGCGCACATCGCCGCGCCGCGCCCGGCCGCGCGGCCCGCCGCCGCGGCCCCGGCCACCGAACGGCGGCCCGCCGAAGGGGGGCCCGAACGGCCCGAACGCGGCGCGCCGCCCCTCGAACCGCCCCTCGTAGTCACCGCGGCCGCCACGCCGGCCGTGTCCGTGGTGTTCGTGATGTTCATGTCCATGGGAACGCATGAGGGCGCTCCTTCCTTGTCGTCGTTACCTTCTTTGATCACTCACGACATCACTCTGATCGTTCGCGATGCTTCAACGATATATCGGAACTGTTCGGATGGCAACGCCCGAGGTCGACGCCCATCTACGCCCTGCCTCCGTCTGCCCGGCCCCGTCTCGAACGATCGGTTCCGGTTCGCGCCTGGCCTCCGGCGATGTCGTCACACGCGATCACGTCACAGACCCGGAGCCCATGACCGCACGGCCTTGATCTTCAGGAGAGCGGCTCCATAGATCCACCCAAGGACCCGCCGCGAAAACCATTGGCCGGGCCACTGCGGCCCCTGCTACTTTTCCGACGGCCGTGCGAGAGAACGAGGAGGTGGTACCCGTGAACGCAGTATCGACATGGGTGCTCCCCTCCGGGGTCACGGTCGGGCGATAGGTCGTCCGGGAGCGCCGCTCCGAGCACTCCCGGAAGGCACGACCATGCACTTCACTTCCGCTCAGCGCCGCGACGACGGCGTCCTCGAACGCGAATTCACCCTCGGCGAGATCCCCGGCACCCTGTGGACACCTGAGTCCGCCACGCCGGCCCCGCTGATCCTGATGGCCCACAACAACGGCCTGCCCAAGCGGGAACCCCGGCTCGTGGCCCGGGCCCGCACCACCGCGGCGTACGGCTACGCGGTGGCCGCCATCGACGCCGCCGCGTGCGGCGACCGGCCCCGTTCCGCCGCCGACGAGCGGACCCGCGCCGACTTCCGCCGGGCGATGCAGGCCGGCGAGGCAGTCGACGAGGTCTTCGAGTCCTTCATCGGCCCGCTGGTCGAAAAGGCGGCCCCGGACTGGCGGACCACCCTGGACGCCCTCCTGGCGCTGCCCGAGACCGGCGGCCCGGTCGGCTACTCGGGGTGGACCGCCGTCGGCATTCGCCTCGCGGCGATCGAGCCGCGCATCGCCGCCGCCGGTTTCTTCGCCGGGGGTTACGTGCCCCGCGCCCAGCGCGAGGAGGCCCGGCGGATCACCATTCCGCTGCTGATGCTGTTGCAGTGGGACGACGAAGGGAACCCGCGGCAACGGGCCCTGGACCTGTTCGACGCCTTCGGCAGCAGGGAGAAGACGCTGCACGCCAATATGGGCGGGCACACCGGTACCCCGTGGTTCGAGTTGGACGACGGGAACCGGTTCTTCGACCGCCACCTGAGGTGAGACCGAGCCGTCAGGCCGGCGGCGGACGGTAGGCACCGTCGGCCAAGTCGCCGCTCATCGAGGACAGGCCCCGGCCTCCTCGGTGAGCGGTGGACAACTCATAGACAACCGCCCTGATCGCGGCGATACCGGCCATCGGCGGTACCGCCCGGGCGGGGCAGCGCACAGCCGCCCGCGGCTCCTCCGTTCACCGACAGCTCTTCGAACTGCCTGCGCCGGCGCCGCAGACGCTCTCACGAGTGGGGCGGCCGGCCTCAGGTGTGTGGCAGCATCCGGAATGGCGACAATGGGCGCCATGACAGAAATGCGTGAATGGTCGTACGGCGGCACGGAGCTGGCTTGGCCCCAGGACCGGCTCGGTCGTCGAGCGGCCGGTCCCGGGCACGTGGTGTCCGAGCTCGTACCGAGCGGCTACGAGGCGTACGTACGCATCTTTCACCGTTTCGAGGCTACGGACGGGTCTGGCCGCACCATCACATGGCAGGCGCGCGCCAAGGATTCGGCCGTCCCGTTTCATGCTGAACTGTCGCACTGGTGGCTGCGGAGCGAAGGCCGCAATCTCGGACACTCGCTGTGGCAGGTCCAGGACGGGGCCCTCGACGACAGCAGCCGGCGGGCACTGGCTCGCGTGCTGGCCGGAGTAACCGACGACCAGGACGTCTACTTCGTCTACGATCTCGCCGCCCTCCTCTGGGGCGAGGAAACACCGCTCGTTCGTCGCGCTCCTCTGGCCGATCTGGAAACCGTGCGAGAAGCCGTGAGGGACGTAGTGGGGGACAGCGGCCCCGAGTTCTGGTGGCCGCAGGATCGCAGCTGGGTGGTCACCACCGATTACGACCTGCTGTCCACTTACGTCGGTTGCTCGGCCGAGACCGCTGAGCTGCTCCTGGATGACGACGAGCTCGAAACCATCCCGGTCACCCCGCACACCCGCGTCGACTGGGAGACCGACCGGCCGCAGCACCCGTGACCATACCGAAACCGGCACCGGCACCGGCACCGGCACCGGCACCGGCACCGGCACCGAAAATGCTGGTCACCGCGCGGTTGACGAGGAAGCCCGCTGCTCCGGGTTCCGAAAACCGCTTCCTGCGGTGGACGGACGGCCGCTAGCCTCCCCGGCAAGCGTCCCCGAGGAGCCGAATATGCCCGGTCACACCGGCACGCGTTGACATCACCGGTCGTCCCGACCTGCTGTCGTACCCGACCCGTCCTCGCGTGCCGCCTCCGGTCTGCGGCACAGCACACCTTCCCGCGCCCGCCACTCACCGCGTCTCTGGTGCCGCGGGCGCGCTCCTCGACTCAAGGGGTTCCTGTGCCGTCCCACTTCCGCCCGCTCTCCGGCCTGTGCCGGGACGGTGATTTCCGCAGGCTCTGGGCAGGTCAGGCCGCTTCGCAGTTCGGGGAGCGCACTACTCAGGTGGTGCTGCCGCTCATCGCCGTGCTCGCACTCGACGCCGACGCCACCAGGCTCGGCGTTCTGCGTGCGGTGGAGCAGGCGCCGGTCCTGCTGTTCTCGCTCTTCGTCGGCGCCTGGGTGGACCGTCGGCGGACCCGCAACGTCATGATGGCGGCGGACCTGGGCCGGGCCGTGGCTCTGGCCGTCGTTCTCGGCTCGTATCTGTTCGGTGCCCTCGGACTTCCGACGCTGATCGCCGCCGCCTTTCTCGTCGGCAGCCTCGGTGTCGTCTTCGACGTGGCGTATCAGACGTCTCTCGTACGGCTGGTGCGGCGCGGACAACTGGCTCAGGCCAACAGCGTGTTGGAGGGCAGCCGGTCCGCGGCACAGACAGGTGGGCCGGCACTCGGCGGGGCTCTGGCGTCGCTCCTGTCGGCGCCGGTGGCCGCCGGGGCCGGCGCGTTCCTCTTCGTACTGTCGTTCCTGTCGATCCGCCGTATCCGCCGACACGAGCCGCTGTCCGGCCGTGTCGAGGAAGGCCGCAAGGGGGAAGGGCGCATCGATGAAGGCCCCACTGAGGAAGGCTCCGCCGAGGAACCCGCCCGTATCCGGCACCGGATCCGCGCGGGCCTGCGCCTCGTCGCCGGTCACCCCACGTTGCGGGCCGTCTGCCTGGCCTCAGCCGCCTTCCAGTTCTTCTTCTCGGCCGTAATGACCGTCTACCTGCTGTTCCTGCCACGCGGACTGCATCTGTCGGCCACGGCCGTCGGCCTGGCACTCGCCGCGATGGGGCCGGGGGCGGTCGTCGGGTCGCTGCTGTCCGCGAGACTGCCGGGGAAGTACGGCCACGGCCTCGTCCTGGTCACCGCGGCCGTGCTCGCCGACGCCGTACTGCTCGGTGTGCCGGCGCTGTACGGTTCCACCGCCGGCACGGTGTTCGCGCTCGCGGGCGTCAACTTCGTCTTCGGCGCCTGTAGTCAGCTGGTCAACGTCACCGTCATGGCGGTACGGCAGGCCGTCACCCCCGTGCCCCTGCAGGGCCGGGTCGTCGCCACCGTCAATTGCGTCGGTATGGGACTGGCCCCGCTCGGTTCGCTCCTCGGTGGACGGCTGGCCGGCCAGTGGGGATTGCGTACCGCTCTGCTGGTGACCGTCATCGGGCTTTCGCTGTCCCCGTTGTGCATGGCCCTTTCCCCGTTGGCGCGCCTGGGAAAGAGCCTTGCGAAGGAACCGACACCACCACCCGCTGACGCCTCGCCCGCGTAGTAGGAAGTCGCGCCGACGGCTCAGGGCTCCTGGCCCAAGTACCCCGCGAGGGTGCTGCGGCTGCGCCGGAGGTCGTCGATGCGCTCGTCCGTGGCCTCCAGCGCCCGGCTCAGGATGGCCTGGACGTCCACGCACATCTCGAACTCCGGCTGCTCGCCCCGGGCACACGGCAGCACGGCGCGGATCACCTCGGTGGTCAGGCCCGCTTCCAGCAGGGCACGTACCTGGCGGACGGTGAGCACCGCATCGTCGTCGTAGTAGCGGTAGCCGTTCGGGCCGCGCCGCGCTTCCAGCAGGCCCTGCTCCTCGTAGTACCGCAGCAGTCGCGGGCTTACTCCGGTACGCCGGGACAACTCCCCGATCAGCATGTGCCCTGTCCCATCCGAGGTTGACCTTCCCATTGATGTGAGGCCTTAACGTCGCACCCAGGGGAGATCATTCCGCGGCCCGTTCCCCCGGTCCGGACCGCCGCCGTTCCCCTTCGTGTTTCCGTACCGCTGGAGTGATGACATGGCCTTTTCCGTCGTACAACGCAACGGCCGGACCGCGACCGCCGAGGACCTGGCGCCGCTCGCCTTCGCGGGCTACGCGCACTTCACCGCCATGCAGGTGCGCGGCGGCCGGGTCCGGGGCCTCGACCTCCACCTGGAGCGGCTGCGGTTCGCCTCGGTGGAGATGTTCGGCCGGGCGGTGCCGGACGACCGGGTCCGGGCACACCTGCGGACGGCCCTGGAGGCCGGGCCGGACGATCTGTCGTTGCAGGCCTTCGTGTACGCGCCCGTGGGCGAATTCGCCGCGTCCGATGACGGTGCGCAGCTCGACGTGCTGGTACGTACGGGCCCGGCCGCGTCCGGCCCGGAGGGGCCGCTGGCGCTCACCACCGTCGAGCACGAGCGCGCCCTGCCGGCCGTGAAGCACGTCGGCGAGGTCGCCAAGACGTACTTCCGGCGCCAGGCGGCCGACCAGGGCTTCGACGATGCCGCGTTCGTCGACCGCCGTGGCCGGTTCAGCGAAGCGACGATCTGGAACCTGGCCTTCTGGGACGGCACCTCGGTGGTGTGGCCCGCGGCCGACATGCTCGTCGGCACCACGATGGGCATCGTCCGGCGGCAACTGGACCGGCTCGGCCTCCCCCAGCGCGTCCGGGAGGTCACGCCCGCCGACCTGCCCACGCTGGCCGGTGCCGTGGTCATGAACTCCTGGACGCCCGGCGTGGCCGTCCACCGGATCGGCTCCGTGTCCGTACCGGAAGCACCGGCCTTCCTGGAGCTGCTGCACCGGGCGTACGAGGCCGAACCGCTCACCGCGCCCTGAGAAGGACCGTGCGCCGGCCGGTCACGGAGGCGGGGAGGGGATGGAAGGAATGGAGCTGGGCGCGATCCGGGCGCCCAGCCTCTTCCCCCTGAAACCAGTCCACTGACCCACGATTGGCCTTGGGGCGCGCCGATGTGGCCCTCTTAAGCTGCGAGCCATGAGGATTCGCATCGTTGACGCCTTCGCCGACCGTCCCTTCGGCGGCAACCCCGCAGGAGTCGTCCTGCTCGACGCCGGCTGTTTCCCCGACACCACCTGGCTCCAGCAGGTCGCCGCCGAGGTCAACCTCTCCGAGACCGCCTTCGCCCACCCGCTGCCCGCGGGCGGGGACGCCGACTGGGGACTGCGCTGGCTCACCCCGGCCGCCGAGGTGAACCTGTGCGGGCATGCCACTTTGGCCACCGCGCACGTCCTGCACACCACCGGGACCGCCACCGGAACGGTCCGCTTCGCCACCCGCAGCGGGGTACTGACCACGACGGCCGACGCGAGCGGCGCCATCACCATGGACTTCCCGACGGCCCGGCTGACCCCGGTCGAGGTGCCGCCCGCCGTGGCCGAGGCGCTGGGCACGGAGATCCGCGGCGCGTACGACACCGGGGAGCACCTCGGCGACCTGCTCGTCGAGCTGGCCGACGAGAAGTCCGTACGGGCACTGGAACCGGACCTGAAGGCGCTCGCCTCGCCCGGTGGCCGCGGTGTGATCGCCACCGCCGCGGCCGACGCGGCCGACAGCGGCTACGACTTCGTCAGCCGCGGCTTCTTCCCCGCCGTCGGCATCGACGAGGACCCGGTCACGGGCAGTGCCCACACCGCCCTCGCACCGTTCTGGTCGGCCCGTCTCGGCCGCGACGAACTCACCGGCCGCCAGGGCCCGGCCCACCGCACCGGCCTCGTACGGACCAGGCTGCGCGGCGACCGTACCCTGCTCACCGGCACGGCCGTCACCGTCATCGACGGCGAACTGCTCACCGCTCCCTGAGGAAGACCGGCCGCACCGTCGAGCCTCAGCCCTTGGTCAGGGTGCTGCCGAGGAGGGCGAGCAGGCGGTCCCAGTGGCGCTGGAGTGCGGACGGGTCGAAGGCAGACGTGTCGGACATGGTGAAGCCGTGGATGGTGCCGGGGTAGGTCTCGATGGTGTGGCCGACACCTGCGGCATCCAGGGCCTGCTGGAGTTCGCCGAGGGCCTCCGGCGTCAGGTCGCCTTCCGCCAGGCCGAGATGGACCTGGGCGGTGAGCTGGTGGACGAGGCGGTGCGGGCTGTCGGGCGCGTCGGTGACCAGCGCGCCGGGGTGGAAACCGGCGACGGCGGCCACCTGTTCGGGGTGGGCCGTCGCGGTGCGCATCGCCAGGGCGGCGCCCAGGCAGTAGCCGGTCGCGGCGACCGGTCCGGCGCCGACCTCGGGCTGGGCGGTGAGGAAGCCGAGGTAGGCGTCGGCGTCGCGCAGGACCCGGTCGGTGGTGTGCGCCTCCACCAGGGGCATCACCTTGGCGAAGACCGCGGGCCGGTCGTCTTCCCCGATGTGCTCGGGAAGGTCGACCACCGGCGCCGGCCCGTGCCGGTAGTAGAGGTTGGGTACGAGCACGTAGTACCCGTGCCCGGCCAGTTCGCGGGCCATCTCCCTCAGTACGGGCCGCGGGCCGAAGGCGTCCGGGTACATCAGCACCCCCGGGTGCCGCCCGCCGCCGTCGGGGAAAGCGGCGAAAGCGTCGGCCTGGCCGTCGGCGGTGGGTATCTGCAGTGTCTTGGTGGGCAAGAGCGTCCTTCCTCGGAGATCACTCGGCCGGCGTTGGACGCACCAACGATCCCGGCGCGAGCGAACGTACATCGTTAGTCGGACTAACGCAATGGTTAGGATGGGCGCCATGATCGGAGCCGAGGCCACGGATCTGCCCGACGACGGCGCGCGCAGGACGCCCGACAGACTGCGCCGCCGGGCGAGCCGGCTGCTGTCGCAGCTGTCCGCACGGTCGGACCGGCTGGTGAACGAGGGGCTGGCCCGGATCGACGCCCGCAAGTGGCACTACGCCGTGCTGGCCTCACTGCAGGATTACGGGCCGGGCAGCCAGGCCGAGCTGAGCGGACGCACCGGCATCTACTGCAGCGACATGGTCGGCGTGCTCAACGAACTGGTGGAGCGTGAGTTCGTCGAGCGGGCGCCGGACCCCGGCGACCGGCGCCGCAACCTGATCACGATCTCCGCCCGGGGCCGCCGTCACCTGCACCGCCTCGACGAGGTCCTGGACAACCTCCACGACGTCCTGCTCGCGCCGCTGAGTCCGGCCGAACGCGACCAGCTGGTGCAGTTGCTCACCCGCTTGCTGGACCACCACACACGGACGCGCTGACGCGCCCCCTCCGGCAGCCCACCGGCGTAGCCGGCCCCCGCCCGTCACAGCGTGGGCAGCCACCCCACCTTCCCCGCGAGCAGCGCGTACCCGAGGAAGGCCACGATGTCGATCAGCGCGTGCGCGGCGACCAGCGGGCCGACGCGTCCCCAGCGCCGGTACAGCAGGACGAAGATCACGCCCATGACCATGTTCCCGACGAGGCCGCCGATGCCCTGGTACAGGTGGTACGAGCCGCGCAGCACCGCGCTCGCCGCCAGCGCCGCCAACGGGGTCCACCCCAGCTGTCCCAGCCGCCGCAGCAGGTAACCGACGACGATCACCTCCTCGACCACGGCGTTCTGCACGGCCGAGGCGACGAGTACCGGCACCTTCCACCACACACCGGGCAACGACTCCGGCACCACCGTCAGATTGAAGCCGGCCGCCTGCGCACCGAGGTACAGCAGCAGTCCGCTGCCGCCGATGACCGCCGCCACGCAGACGCCGCGCCCCAGGTCGAATCCGGGCCTGCGCCGGTCGAGACCGACCGCCCGCAGGCCGCCGGCCCGCTCGCGCAGCAGCAGGTGCGCCACCAGGGCCACGGGAACGAGCGCGGTGGCGATGCCGAACAGCTGCCAGGCGAGGTCGAGCCAGGGGCGGCCCGGCGCGTGCGAGGAGTTCAGCGTGGCGGCCTGGTCCCTGAGCCCGCCGGGTTTGGTCAGCGAGCCGATGAAGCTGATGAGCGCGGACACGCCGCTCGCGCCGAGCGAGAGGGCGAGGACGAGCAGCGTCTCGTTGCGCAGCAGCCGCCGCGGAAGCCCGCCGTCCGCGCCGTCGCTCTGCCCTCCGCCCGGCTCCTGCCGCCCCCGGCCCGGGGATCCCGCACCGGCCACGGGACTCGCGTCCGACTGCACAGCTGCCTCCAGTTCCGCACTACCGCGCCTTCGTCTCACCGCACCGGCGCGGTTCCACACCACCGCGCTGTCGCGCCGTCGCAATGCCGCGATATCCGCGATGCCGTGATGGCGCGCCGGAACGTCATAGCTTGCCCGACGCCGGCCGCGGCGGACGGCACGGGGCTTCGCCCCGGCCCGGCGGCCCCGACGACTTCCGGCAGCAGACCGGAACACAGCGGGGCATACGGGGTGGAACGGTACGCACGGGAACGGCATCCGACCGGTGGCCTCACGTCTCGGGGACCAGGCCTTCAGCGGCGGCCGGCCTCACACGCGTCGTGGACCGCACCCACCCCTCAGCAGCGGCCGGCCCCGTACGCCATGCCCCTGAGCTGCGGCCAGGACGCGTACCGCCTCACGCCCCTCAGCTGCGGCCAGGACGCGTACCGCCTCACGCCCCTCAGCTGCGACCAGGGCACGTACGGCCGCACGCCCCCACCCTCAGCCCCGCCCCGCGGCCACCGGCGCGATGGACCATTCGACGGGCCAGGCGTGCACCGGCTCGCCCGAGTGCATCAGCTCGCTGTAGCGCTGTGTCATCGCGGCCAGCGCCGCGTCCCGGTCCAGGCCGCGGCCGAGCGCGTGGTGGTACGCGGCGGCCTGCCAGGACGCCCCGTTGACACGGCGCCGGCAGCGGGCCTCGATCACGCCGAGGTAGTGGTCCCGGTCGGCCGGTTCGACGCCCCAGGCGTCCAGGCCGGCCGCGGCCATCGGCAGCAGCTCCTGGCGTACCAGGCGTACGGCGGGGGTCTCGGCGAGGCCCCCGGACCGGCCGCGGGGCCACTTCAGTACGGCGTCGATGCCCCGGCGGCACGCGGTGTCGAAGTTCTCGGCCGCGGCGGCGAACGGCAGGCGGGTCCACACCGGCCGTTGCTCCTCGGCCAGCGTCCGCACCAGCCCGTAGTAGAAGGCGGTGTTGGCGATGACGTCGGTGACGGTGGGGCCGGCGGGCAGCACCCGGTTCTCGACCCTGAGATGCGGGACGCCGTCGGCCACCCCGTACACCGGGCGGTTCCAGCGGTAGACGGTGCCGTTGTGCAGCACCAGCTCCGCCAGGCTCGGGATGCCGCCCTCGTCCAGCACGGCCAGCGGCTCCTCGTCCGAGTGGATCGGCAGCAGCGGCGGGAAGAACCGCAGGTTCTCCTCGAACAGGTCGTACGGGGCGTCGATCCAGCGTTCGCCGAACCAGGTGCGCGGACGCACCCCTTGGGCCCGCAACTCCGGCGGGCGCACGTCGGTGGCCTGCTGGAACACCGGCGGGCGGGATTCGCGCCACAGCTCGCGGCCGAAGACGAACGGCGAGTTGGCGCCGACCGCGATCTGTACGGCGGCGATGGCCTGGGCCGCGTTCCAGACCGCGGGGAAACGGTTCGGGGTGACCTGGAGGTGCAGCTGCACCGAGGTGCACGCGGCCTCGGGCGCGATGGAGGCCGAGGTGGAGACCAGCCGCTCCACGCCCTCCAGTTCGATCTGGAAGTCCTCGCCGCGCGCGGCCCGCATCTGGTCGTTGAGCAGGACGTAACGGTCGATCTCCGAAAGGTTGGCGGCGACCAGGTCCTCGGCGGCCAGGGTCGGCAGAATACCGATCATCACGATGCGGGCGGCCACTTCCGCCGCCTTGCGGTCGGCATAGGCGAGGCCCGTGCGCAGTTCCTCGGCGAGTTGGTCGAGGACCCGTCCGGACAACCGGTGCGGCAGAATATTGACTTCCAGGTTGCACTGGGCCAGTTCGGTCTGGAAATCCCGGCTCGCGATGCGCTCCAGGACCTGCGAGTTCATCATCCTCGGCAGCCCGTCCGGCCCGGCGAGATTCAATTCGATCTCCAGCCCCATCAGGTTCTTGGGGCGGTCGAAGCGCTTCTCGTCCAAGAGCCTCCGCAATCCCGCCAGACACTCCCGCAGCTTTCTTCGATAGCGTTGCCGGTCGGTGAGGTCGATCCCGCCCGCCGCAACCTTCTCCCCCATCGAAGCGTCCCTCCTCGTGACGACGGGCCCGGCCCGGCGGGCCGCCCGGGGCCTGCCGGTGCGGCCCGGGCCCGCCGGTCCCCCGGCGGCCCCAGGGTTCGCGCTACGGTCGATGATGCCCGGCAATCCGATCGATAACGCCTCGGACATGCGCCGGAACCGATAGACTCCGGGAGACACCAGGGCTGGCACATTCCGAGGGCATACCGTCGGGCCCGGAGACCGGATCGGTACGGCGCGGTATACGCCGTCGAGATCCGGAAAAAGACCGTCCAGATCCGGCCTACCGTGTTCACGGCGAAATACGAGGCAGTCGCGCCGGGCCCGGCACAAAGGCCCCGAAATCACCTCGCGGACCGGTCCGGATAACGCCTTGCCGACAATCTCCGGAAGGGCTAGCTGAAACACTTGGTGAACACACGTCGTATAAACTTCGCTGACGAGGCAGAGAGTTGGCGCCCAGCGCTGCGGTGTTCCACCGGGGCTGCGGCAAAGCGGCTGACCCCGCCGGGCCGACATCCCCGGTCGGCCATGTACTGGCGCTCTGACCCCGCACGCTGACGACGACGTCCGCACTTGCCCAGCACCACCGTGTCTCCCAAGTGAGAGGCGACCCACCATGCCGCTGCATGTTCCCCCTGCCCCCGCGCCCGCCCTCCGCAGCGTCCTCACCGCTCTCGGTTCCCCCACCGCCGTGCGTGAGGCCCGCACCCCCGCCCTCCGCGCCCACCAGGGCCCGCTCACCCCCGAACTCCCCCTTCCCGTACACGTCCTGGACGATGTCAGCCACCCCGCCGGGCCGCCCCGTACCCGGCTCGCCGGCTGGCGCTTCCTGATCCGCGGCGGTGAGCGCGCCGTGGCGACCGCGGAAGCCATGCTCACCGCGGACGGCTGGGCCTTCTCGCATTTCTGCGAGGGCCCCTACGTCACATCGACCGAGCGGGCACTGCGCCAGGCGGAGTCCGTACCGGCCCCGTACCAGCCCCGGCTGCTGTCCGTGCCGGAGCTGTACATGCTCACTTTGTGGCTGCACCACGACATCGGCGCGGACGGCGCCGAGGGCGTGCCCGCGCCGGGTGACGTCCTCGTACCGCTGGCACCGGCCCCGCCGGGCATCGCCGCCCACCGGCCGCACCGGGTGGCGGACCTGCTGCCCCGGCTGTCTCTGCGCCTGTCGCCGGTACCCCTGCTGGGGTCACCGGCCTGAGGCTCCGCAGGGGGTTCTTCGCGGCGACCGGCCGAGACCGCACCACCGCAACCGCGCATAGAAGCACACCGTTCCACAGGAACGCGCCCCGCGCCCCTTCCGGCCGCGGGGCGCTCCGCTGCGCTCACCCGCGCGGAGTACGCGGCACCGGGCTCCCAACGCCCCCGCAACGCCACGCACTTGAAATGAACCGACCGCACGGGTGATGCGTCATTATCTAGTGAGTGCCGCTGCAGCCAAATCCCTGCGGAATCCGGCCCGTGGGGCAACACTGGTATCGACCTACTGAAACGGGGGAGCGGCCATGAGCATCTCGTCGAGCCGCAGGACGAATCAGACCACATCGCAGCGAAAGACTTCATCCATGTGCCAGCATCAACCGCCGTGCCCGACCGCAGACTCCGCCGACCGGGAGGCCGCCCACCTGGTGGCGCACCACCCGGAACAGGGCTGGAGCCTGCTGTGCAACGGTGTCCTCCTGTTCGAGGACACCGGTGAACTGCTGCCGGACGGCCAGGTCATCGCGCCGCACCGGGTGCTGGGCACGCCGCACGTGGCCACCGCCGCCTGATCATCCGGGGCGACGCCACCACGGGCGACCGCACAACACGGCACAGAGCACCGCACAACTCAGCACAACGGACAACAGGGCCCCCGGCGTCCACGCCGAGGGCCCTTCGCGTGCCGCGCCACCGCCCGCGGTGGCGCCGGCGGATCAGCCGTCGTACTCCTCCAGCGGCGGGCAGGAGCAGACGAGGTTGCGGTCACCGAACGCACCGTCGATCCGGCGCACCGGCGGCCAGTACTTCCCCGCCGCGTCGACGCCGGCCGGGAAGACCGCCTCTTCGCGGGTGTACGGGTGCGGCCACTCGCCGCTCAGCGCCGCCGCGGTGTGCGGGGCGTTGCGCAGCGGGTTGTCGTCCTTGTCCCACTCCCCCGAACCGACCTTGTCGATCTCCGCGCGGATCGCGATCATCGCGTCGCAGAAGCGGTCCAGTTCGTCCAGGTTCTCGCTCTCGGTCGGCTCGATCATCAGCGTGCCGGCCACCGGGAACGACATCGTCGGGGCGTGGAAGCCGTAGTCGATCAGCCGCTTGGCGACGTCGTCGATGCTCACACCGGTCGCCTTGGTCAGCGGCCGTACGTCGATGATGCACTCGTGCGCGACCAGACCGCCGGGGCCGGTGTAGAGCACGGGGTAGTGCGGCTCCAGGCGCTTGGCGATGTAGTTGGCGCCCAGCACCGCGACCTGGGTGGCGCGCTTGAGGCCCGCGCCGCCCATCAGCCGGACGTACGCCCAGGAGATGGGAAGTATGCCCGCCGAGCCCCACGGCGCCGCGGAGACGGGGCCCACGCCCGTCTCCGGGCCCGCGGTGGGCTGCAACGGGTGGTTGGGCAGGTACGGCGCCAGGTGCGCGCGGACGCCGACCGGGCCGACGCCGGGACCGCCGCCGCCGTGCGGGATGCAGAAGGTCTTGTGCAGGTTCAGGTGCGAGACGTCACCGCCGAACCGGCCCGGCTCGGCGAGCCCGACCAGCGCGTTGAGGTTGGCGCCGTCCACGTACACCTGGCCGCCCGCGTCGTGCACCGCCGCGCAGATCTCGGTGATGTGCTCCTCGAACACGCCGTGCGTGGAGGGGTAGGTCACCATCAGCACCGCGAGCTGGTCCCGGTACTGCTCGATCTTGGCGTGCAGGTCGTCGGCGTCCACCTCGCCGTCCTCGCCGGTCTTGACGACGACGACCTTCATGCCGGCCATCACGGCGCTGGCGGCGTTGGTGCCGTGCGCGGAGGACGGGATGAGGCAGACGGTGCGCTGCTCGTCGCCGTTGGCCCGGTGGTATGCCCGTACGGCCAGCAGGCCGGCCAGTTCGCCCTGCGAGCCGGCGTTCGGCTGGATGGAGACCTTGTCGTAGCCGGTGACCGTGGCCAGCCGCTCCTCCAGCTCCGCGATGAGGGTGAGGTAGCCCTGCGCCTGCTCGACCGGCGCGAACGGGTGCAGCTGCCCGAACTCGGGCCAGGTGACCGGCTCCATCTCGGTCGTCGCGTTCAGCTTCATCGTGCAGGAGCCGAGCGGGATCATGCCGCGGTCCAGCGCGTAGTCCTTGTCCGACAGACGGCGCAGGTAGCGCAGCATGGCGGTCTCGGAACGGTGCCGGTGGAAGACCGGGTGTGTCAGGTACGCGTCGCCACGCAGCAGCTCCCGGGGCAGCGCGTCGGCCACCGCCGCGTCGAGCTGCTCGATGTCCCCCTGGACGCCGAAGGCGCGCCACACCGCGTGCACCTGCGCACGGCCGGTGGTCTCGTCGCAGGCGACGCCCACCAGGTCCGCGTCGACCAGCCGCAGGTTGACACCGGCCTCGCGGGCCGCGGCGACCACCTCGGCGGCCCGGCCCGGCACCCGCAGGGTCAGCGTGTCGAAGTACGCGCCGTGCACGACCTCGACGCCGCCCGCGCGCAGCCCCTCGGCCAGCACGGAGGCGTAGCGGTGGGTACGGCGCGCGATGGCCGCGAGCCCGTCCGGACCGTGGTACACGGCGTACATGCCCGCCATCACCGCGAGCAGCACCTGCGCGGTGCAGATGTTGCTGGTGGCCTTCTCCCGGCGGATGTGCTGCTCGCGCGTCTGGAGGGCGAGCCGGTACGCCTGGTCGCCGTCCGCGTCCACCGAGACGCCCACCAGGCGGCCGGGCAGGCTGCGGGCGAACTTCTCCCGTACGGCCATGAACCCGGCGTGCGGGCCGCCGAAGCCCATCGGCACGCCGAACCGCTGAGTGGTGCCGACGGCGATGTCCGCACCCAGCTCGCCCGGCGAGGTCAGCAGCGTCAGCGCCAGCAGGTCGGCGGCGACGGTGACGATCGCGCCCAGCTCGTGCGCCTGCTCGATGACGGCACGCGGGTCCCGTACGGCACCGGAGGCGCCCGGGTACTGGAGCAGCACGCCGAAGACGCCGCGCTCGGCCGCCTCCGCCGGGATGCCGCCGGACAGGTCGGCCACCACGACCTCGACGCCGGTCGGCTCGGCGCGGGTCTCGATCACGGCGATGGTCTGCGGCAGGCAGTCGGCGTCGACCAGGAAGACGCCCTCCTTGACCTTGCCCACCCGCCGCGCGAGGGCCATCGCCTCGGCGGCTGCCGTGCCCTCGTCCAGCAGCGAGGCGCCGGAGGTCGGCAGCCCGGTCAGGTCGGCGACCATGGTCTGGAAGTTGAGCAGCGCTTCGAGCCGCCCCTGGGAGATCTCCGGCTGGTACGGGGTGTAGGCCGTGTACCAGGCGGGGTTCTCCATCACGTTGCGCAGGATCACCGGCGGGGTGAAGGTGCCGTGGTAGCCCAGCCCGATCATGGGGGCGAGCACCTGGTTGCGGTCCGCGAGTGCCCGCAGCTCGGCCAGGACCTCGGCCTCGGTACGGCCCTGGGGCAGTCCCAGCGCCTCCGCGCTCTTGATCACATCCGGTACGGCGGCCGCGGTGAGTTCGTCCAGCGATCCGAACCCGACCTGCGCGAGCATCTTGGCCTGGTCCTCCGGGCCGGGGCCGATGTGCCGCTGCTCGAACGGGGTACCGCGTTCCAGCTCGGTCAGGGAGATGCGGTTGGTGGTCATCTGCGGGGGCCTCCTGGTCGTTTCGACCTCTGCGGGGCACCACGGCGCTGGTGCCCGGACGGCCTCCCCCTCTGTCATCTCAACCTGAGAGCTTCACCGGTTCCGCACGCGGCCCCGGCTTTCACCGTCGGTGAGGAGGGGTTCCGGCGCTGTGCCCGTCCGTGGCCCGCCCTGCTTTCCAGAGTGACCTCGTCCATGCGGTACGTGAGCCTGAGAGATTCCGGGGAGGAGTTGCTCCTTCGGCGCCCCCGCCATGATCGGCGGAGGACTCTCCCGCATGGGGTCTGCAGCCGTTCGCCAGCCTACCAGCGCGGCGAACGGACGTTCCTTCGAGTGGCCGGGGCATGAAATGTGCCGTTTGGTAGTTGTCACAAGGCAGTTGCGACCACTTGGAGGGACCGTGCAGACCGATATCGATCCCCGCAGCTTGATCGGCCGCAAGGCGTTCGACAAGAACGGAACCAAGATCGGCACCGTCGACGAGGTGTACCTGGACGACGCGACCGGCGAACCGGAATGGGCGGCCGTACGCACCGGGATCTTCAGCCGGGACGCGTTCGTGCCCCTGGAGCCCAGCGACCTGGTCGACGAGGCGCTGCACGTCCCCTACGACCGCAGGCTGATCAGGGATGCGCCGGACTTCGGGGTGGGCCGCCACCTCTCTCCGGAGCAGGAGCTACAGCTCTACCACCACTACCGGCTGGACATCCCGGCCCCCGATCCCGTGCCCGGCTCGGACGCCGCGCCGGCCGACACGGAGTTCGGGCGGGTGGCCGGCACGGAGGACTGAGCGGCGGGCGGCAGGGAGCCGGAGCGGACGCGGGCACCGGCCGGCTCACCGGGTGCGGTGCCGCCGGGTCTCTGACGACCGGCCTCGCCCGGGCCGCCGGAGGGCTCACCGGGGGCATCGGAGGGCTCCTCGGCCCCGCCGGTCAGGTCTCCGATCCCGCCGGTCAGATCCCCGGCCTCACCTGCCGGGTCCCCGACCCCGCCGGCCGGCTCCCCAGCGTCACCGGTCAGGCCCCCAGCCCCGCCGGTCAGATCCGCGCCCCCGCCGGCCGGCTCCCCGGCGCCACCCGACGGCTCGCCCAGCCCTCCGTCCGGCGGGCCGCCCACCAGCGGCAACGGCTCGCCGGGGTGCAGCGCCGGGTCGTCGACGGGGAACGTCCGCACCCGGCCGGGCCCGGACCACGGCTGCTCGAACCGTACGGTCACCCGGCCCACCCCGCTGCCCTGCACCCAGCCGGCACCGTGTTCGTCATGAATCACGTCAAGCCCGGGGAGCCACCGCCGGGGCCGCTCGGGCTCGTCGGCGGCCATCCGCGCCGCCTCGTCGGCCGCCCGGCGCTCCCGCTCGGCCTCCTCCTCGGCCGCCTTCTCCGTCGCCAGCTGGGCGAACAGGTCCTCCTGCGTGAAGTCCGCGAGACCGGTCACGCCCACGCCCAGCAGCCGTACGCCGCCCGTCGTGTCCACCAGGTCCAGCAGCCGGGCCGCCGCCTCCCGCACCACACCAGGGTCGTCCGTGGGCCCGCGCAGCGTCTCCGATCGGGTCAGCGTCGAGAAGTCGTAGTTGCGCACCTTGATCACGACGGTCCGGCCGGACCGCCCGGCCGCCCGCAGCCGCTGCACGCACCGGTCCGCCAGCCGCATCACCTCGGCCCGCACCCGCGTCCGGTCGGTCAGGTCCACGTCGAAGGTGTCCTCGACCGATATGGACTTCGCGTCCCGCTCGGCCACCACGGGCCGCTCGTCGCGGCCCAGCGCCATCGCGTACAGCCCGGCGCCGTGCGCCTTGCCCAGCAGGCGCACCAGCTCCGCCTCGCCCGCCTCCGCCGTCTCGGCGACCGTGTGGATGCCCGCCCGGCGCAGCGTCTCGGCGGTCGCCGGGCCGACGCCGGGCAGGGTGCGCACCGTCATCGGGCCGAGCAGCTCCCGCTCCGTCCCCGGCTCGATGACCACCAGGCCGTCCGGCTTGGCCTGCTCGGAGGCGACCTTCGCCAGCATCTTGGCCCCGGCCAGGCCCACCGACCCGGTGAGCCCCGTCCTGCTTCTGATGTCCCGCCGCAACTGCTCCCCCACCGCCCGTACGGCCGCCGTGTCGGCCTCGACGCCGCCCGCCTCCAGGTCCACGAACGCCTCGTCCAGGCTGAGCGGCTCCACCAGCGGCGACAGCGCGTGGAGCAGCTGCATGACCTGGTCGCTCACCTGGCGGTACAGGGTGAAGCGCGGCGTCAGATAGGCGGCGTTCGGGCAGAGGCGGCGGGCCTGGGCCGTGGGCATGGCCGAGCGCACCCCGAAGACCCGGGCCTCGTACGACGCCGTGGAGACCACCCCGCGCGGACCGATCCCGCCGACCACCACGGGCTTTCCGCGCAGGCTCGGTTTCGCCGCCTGCTCGGCGGACGCATAGAACGCATCCATGTCCAGATGCAGGATCGTCGGCGCACGTCTCACACGACCGATGCTCCCCCACACCACTGACAATCGCGCCGACCGGCCCCGCCGGGCCCCCGCCGCTCCGGCCGCGCGGCGGGAGGGCCGAAAGCCCTGGAAGGCCCCGAGAGACGCTGGGCGGGGCTTCTGAGGCCCGATGAGCATGGTGTGCGCTACTTGGTACGTCAGAGGCGCGGCACGCCGCTGTAACGGCCGTACGCGGCGGCCCGGCACCCGGCCGACAGCCCTCTGCGGGGAGTCGGCCTCCGTCCGGCGCCGTCAGCTTCCGTACCGCGCCGTACGCCCCGCCTCAGCCCGCCCGGTTGCGCCGCCGCGCCAGTTCATCGTGCGGATTGTGCCGGATCAGCGTCTCGCCGGTGTCCACCCGCTCGCCGTGGAGCTGCGACAACGCGCTCTCCACATCGCGCCAGACCACGCCCACGGCGATGCCGAAGACGCCCTGTCCACCTTGGAGCAGGTCGACGACCTCATCGGGCGAGGTGCATTCGTAGACCGTCGCGCCGTCGCTCATCAGGGTCATTCTCGCCAGGTCGGACAGCCCGCGGGAGCGCAGGTGCCGGACGGCGGTGCGGATGTTCTGGAGCGAGACCCCGGTGTCCAGCAGCCGCTTGACGATCTTCAGGACGACGACGTCCCGGAAGTTGTAGAGCCGCTGGGTGCCCGACCCGTAGGCGGGCCGTACGCTCGGCTCGACCAGCCCCGTACGGGCCCAGTAGTCGAGCTGGCGGTAGGTGATCCCCGCGGCTGCGCACGCCGTCGGGCCGCGGTAGCCGATGGTGTCCGCCCCGCGGTCCCCCGGCACCTCGGCGGTCTGTGCCGGGGCACGGTCCACTGCCCCGGGGTGGAGGGGCAACGCCCCTTCCGCCGCCGTACCGTCGCCGGTGATTGCCACGCCGACCTCCGTCCTCCACGTCCCGGACGGGACCTGCCATATCGACGGTATGCAGTCACTCGGGGTGCGTCAACGATCGCCGCGCTCGCCACGCCGAGTGATAATCACCTTGCGAGTGGTTTCTCGTGTCCCCGGGCGGGGAAAGGCTACTCGAATGCGCGGAAGACGGCCCTCCGCGCACCCGGCTCACTGGCTGTTGGTGCCGAAGTCCTCGGGCGAGATCTGGTCGAGGAACTCGCGGAACTTCTCCACCTCGTCCTCCTGCTCGTCCGGGATGGCGATGCCCGCGTCGTCCAGGACCCCGTCGGTCCCGTAGATCGGCGTGCCGGTGCGCAGCGCCAGCGCTATGGCGTCGGACGGCCGGGCGCTGACCTCGACACCGCTGGCGAAGACCAGTTCGGCGTAGAAGACCCCCTCGCGCAGGTCCGTGATGCGGACCTGTGTCAGTTCCTGGCCCACCGCTTCCAGCACGTCCTTGAACAGGTCGTGCGTCAGCGGCCTGGCAGGGGCCATCCCCTGCTGGGCGAAGGCGATGGCGGTGGCCTCCCCCGGCCCGATCCAAATGGGCAGGTAACGGTCGCCTCCTACCTCCCGTAGGAGCACGATCGGTTGGTTGGAAGGCATTTCCACCCGGACACCCACGACATCGAGCTCGTTCACACAGCAACCCTAGGACGTGCCCGGCCGGTTTGGGTAGTCGGGCCACCCATTGCTCACGTCGGGCGGATCCGCAGGGCGGACTGGACCAGTGCGGCGTGCAGCCGCACGGACAGGGTGGCCAGCTCCCTGGCGGTGGCCTCGGCATGCTGCCTGGTCTGCGGATTGCGGTGCCGGCGCAGCGGTGCCACGACCTGCTCGACCAGGTTGGCCTCCCGCTCGGCCGCCGCCTTGACCGCCCGCAGGTGACGCGGCTCCAGACCGAAACGTCCCAGTTCGGCGACGAGCCTGGCGACCGTGACGGCCTCGATGTCGTAGCCGCCCTCGGCGTCCGGGGTGATGAGCCCGTACGCCTCCCAGTCGGCGAGCTCGGCCTCCTCGACCTCCGCGGCGGCCAGCAGCTCCGCCCGGCCGATGCGGTTGGCCGTGGGCCGCTCGACGGCCGGCTCGCCCAGGCCCTCGAACAGCTCCCCCGCGGGCACGGCGGGGGCCGGCAGCTGCACCTGTTCACCGCGCGCCAGGGCGTCGAGATGCTCGCGGATCACTTTCAGCGGAAGATAGTGGTCACGCTGCATCCGCAGGACGGCCGCCAGCCGGGCGACGTCGTCCGTGCTGAACTTCCGGTAGCCGGACGGTGTGCGCCGCGGCTCGACGAGCCCCTCGGCCTCCAAGAAACGGATCTTGGAGATGGTGACCTCGGGGAACTCGTCGCGCAGCGCGTTGAGCACCGTACCGATGCTCATGAGCTTGCCGTCCGCGGCGGTGCCGGCCGACCCGGCACCGCCCGGCGGAGTGCGGTGCATATGCCTTCCCTGGCCGGTCAGAAGCCGACGCCCCGCTGGCTCGCGTAGAAGACCAGCCGGAACTTGCCGATCTGCACCTCGTCACCGTTGGCGAGCAGGACCGAGTCGATCCGCTCCCGGTTGACGTACGTGCCGTTCAGGCTGCCGACGTCGGCGACGGTGAAGCCGCCGTCCTGGCCGCGGCGGAACTCCACGTGGCGACGCGAGACGGTCACGTCGTCCAGGAAGATGTCGCTCTGCGGATGCCGGCCGGCCGTCGTCAGGTCGCCGTCCAGCAGGAAGCGGCTGCCCGAATTCGGACCGCGGCGCACCACGAGCAGGGCCGAGCCCATGGGCAGCGCCTCGACGGCCGCCTGCGCCTCGGGAGACAGCGACGGGATCGGCGTCTGCCCCGTCGTCTCCGTGTCGTACGCCTCCAGCCCCGAGATGGAGATGGTCGAGGTCGTCTCGGAGGCACGCTCCGCCTGCGCGCCGGGGCGCAGCGGCGCTCCGCAGTTGGAGCAGAACCGGCTCGCCTCGGCGTTGCGGTGACCGCACCTCGTACAGACCGGCAAGGCAACCCCTCCACCCGTGCTCGCGGCCGACGGTCCCTGGGAACCTATGCGGCCGGGCACGGAGGGGTCAACAGAACCGGCGCCGGGCGCACCGACCTGGTCGCGGAAGAGCGGGCGCTCCTGAGCAGCGCCGCCCTCGTCGGGCCGGCCCTGGGCACGGTGCTTAGCCGAGCCGCTGCCGCCCTCCTGGCGTGCGCTCTTGCCGAACAGCTTTGCAAACAACTTCACGGGCGATTCCCCTTGAACGAAACAGACCCGCCCGTGGGGCAGGACGAACCCTCGATGCACACACCGGCCGATCCGGACATCCTGTGAACGTCCGTGGCCTCCACACAGTTTCCACCACGCACCACCCGTACGGTGCGCCGACCCCCCGCTCCCTCATGCCCGACCCCGGCCGTCCCCATACGTGGCTGACTCACCGCGATGACGACCGAGCGTAGTCAGGCCGCTTCGCCTCCCGCAAGGCATCCACGATGATCTTCTCGTCACGGCTCACCGACACTGTGGCCTGCTCCTTTTCCAAAGTCTGCACCACTCCGCCAGGGATGTTCAGCGCCGGCTCCAGGTCCTCGGGCTTGCCGATCACCTTGAAGCGGTACGGCTGGGCGACCCGCTTGCCGTCCACCTCCACGCCGCCGCGGACGTCCGAGACGTACGAATCGGCCACGACGCGTACGTCATTGATCTGGATGGCCTCGGCACCGGCCGCCCGCAACTCCTGGACGGTGTCCAGGAGTTTGTCCGCCTCGACGGAGTGCGTCGGGTCCTTGACGGTGAGGGTGATGCCCGGCCCCTGCGCCGCCACCGTCCCCGCCAGCACGCCGAGCTGCTGCTCCTTCTCCACGGTCTGCTTACGGGCCTCCTCGGCCTGGTCCGAGCTGTTCTCCAGCTCGGTCTTCTGGCCTTCCAACCTGCGCTGTTCATCCGTCAGGCGCTGCGAACGGTTGTCCAATTCATCCAGGATGCGCACCAGGTCCTCCTGTCGCGCGCCCCGTAGTGCACTGCTGTCACTGGTGGAACGTACCTGAATTGCCAGGCCGAGACCGAGAATGAACAGCAGCAGAGCCACGATCAGTTGGGCGCGGGTCAGCCGGGGCGGCCACAGACCGGCCACCAGACGCTGCCGTCCGGTCATCGCCGGCTCCGGCGCGCCGGTCTCCGCGGCCCGGCCCGTACCTTCGTCCGGCGCGTCGTCCGCGGCGTGTTTCCCGTCCGCCTGCGGGCCCGCCGTGCGGCTCTCCGGAGGCATCGGCCGCCGGTCGGCCGGCCGGTCCGGCTCCGGCTTCCCGTCCCGCTCGGGGTTCTCGTCGTGAGCCATCGGCCTCAAGCCCTGAAGACGTGCCGGCGGATGGCCGCGGCGTTGGAGAAGATACGGATGCCCAGTACGACGACCACACCGGTGGACAGCTGGGCGCCGACGCCGAGCTTGTCGCCGAGGAAGACGATGAGCGCGGCGACCACCACGTTGGACAGGAACGAGACGACGAAGACCTTGTCGTCGAAGATGCCGTCCAGCATCGCGCGCAGACCGCCGAAGACGGCGTCCAGCGCCGCGACGACAGCGATCGGCAGGTAGGGCTCGACCACCGTCGGCACCACGGGTCGGACCACAAGCCCGACCACGACTCCCACGATGAGGCCCAGTACGGCGATCACGATGTGCCCTTCCCTGTGTCGGTGCCGCCCGCGGCACCGGCCTTCGGCTGTGCTGTACGTACGATCAAACTGGGCGCGGGCGGCAGCGTGACCTCGTTCTCGGCGGAAATCTTCGTGCGGATCCCGTAGTTCTTCTGCAGTACGTGCAAGTACTGCCCGTCCGCACTGTCCTGGAACGCGGTGGCGAGCTTCGGCCCGTCCCCCACCGCCAGCACCGTGTACGGCGGCACCAGCGGCTTGTTGTCGACCAGTATGGCCTCTCCCGCGGCCCGGATCGCCGAGAGGGAGGTGAGCCGCTGTCCGTTGACGGAGACGGCCTCGGCGCCGGACGCCCAGAGGCCGTTGACGACCCGTTGCAGATCGCGGTCGCGCAGCCGGCCGGTGTCCGAGAAACCGCTGCTCTCGCGCGGACCGCCGCCACCGGACTGCGCCGACTTGGCGTCGTCGACCACGAGCTTCACCCCGGGCCCGGACACCTGGGTCGAGCCGGCCAGCAGCGCCAGCAGCTCGGCCTTGTCACCGCCGTGCTTCTTCAGCGCCTCGCGCTGCATGGCCCCCACATCGTCGCGGAGCCTGTCGACGCGCTGCTGCACCGCGTCGGCGTCGGCCGTGCCGTGTTCGATGCGGTTGATCAGCTCCTCGCGCTCCTTCGCCAGGGTGGGCGCCGATATCCGCGCCTGGGCGGCGCCGACCGTCACCACCACCGCGGCCAGCACCAGGCCCGCGGCCAGCCCCAACTTCGCCCGCAGCGTACGGGGAAGGCCGCGCACCCCCGCCGCGCTCTTGCGCGCCGCCGCCTCCGCGTACCCGTCGTCCAGGGCATGGTCCATGACGTTGGTCAGCAGCGACATCGAGGCATCGGGGCGCGAAGCCTGGTGGGGGGTGCTCCGATCGGGGCGCTGCGGCGACATGCCGCACATCGTCGCACGTCGGCGCCGCAGTCACCCAATGGCCCCACCGGCGTGCCGAATCGCGGCACGCCGGTGGGGCCACGGGACGGTCCGGGGCGGTCACCCGGCCGGCCGCGGTCAGCGGCCGGCGCTGTCCACCACCGCGGACCACTCGTCCAGCAGCTGCTGCGCGGAGGCATCGTCCGGGCCCTCCGCCCACAGATGGGTGACGGCCTCCGCCGGGTCCGGCAGCACCAGCACCCAGCGGCCGTCGGCCTCGACCACCCGTACGCCGTCGGTCGTGTCCACCGACCGGTCGCCCGCGGCTTCCACCACATGGCGCATGACCAGACCCTTGACCGCCCACGGCGTCGCCAGGTCCCGCTTGAGCACATGGGCCCGCGGAATCCGCGCGTCGATCTGGCTGAGGGTCAGCTGCGTACGCGCCACCAGCCCGATCAGCCGCACGAACGCCGCCGCGCCGTCGAAGACGCTGCTGAACTCCGGAACGATGAAGCCGCCCCGGCCGTCACCGCCGAAGATGGTGTCGTCCGCGCGCCCCACCCGGGTCAGGTCGTCGGGCGAGGTGGTGGTCCACTCGACCTGCGTACCGTGGTACGCGGCCACCTGCTCCGCGATACGGGTCGTGGTCACCGGCAGCGCCACCCGCCC
Source organism: Streptomyces sp. NPDC018019 (assembly GCF_044327805.1). Classification (NCBI taxonomy): domain Bacteria; kingdom Bacillati; phylum Actinomycetota; class Actinomycetes; order Kitasatosporales; family Streptomycetaceae; genus Streptomyces; species Streptomyces sp. NPDC018019. Next base: position 34,310 of record NZ_JBIRGD010000052.1, read on the forward strand.
GCTGCGCCGCTCGGCGGCCACCAGGTCGAGCATGACCAGCAGCGCCCGGTCGTCCTCGATGATCCGGCCGCGCTCGTCCACCAGCGACAGCCGCTCACCGACCGGGTCGAACCGCACGCCGAAGGCGGCCCGCGCGGACGCCACGATTTCTCCGAGCCGGACCAGTCCGGCGCGCCGGGCGTCGGCGGTTTCCGTAGGCCGGGATTCGTCCAGGCCGGGGTTGATGGTGAGCGAGTCGACGCCGAGCCGCCCGAGGAGGCTGGGCAGCACCAGGCCGGCGCTGCCGTTGGAGGCGTCGACCACGACCTTCAGGCCGGACTCGCCGATGCCCTCGGTGTCCAGCGACCGCAGCAGCGAGCCGGTGTACGAGTCGTAGACGCTGGAGGGGAAGTGCAGGTCCCCTATCTCGCCGGGGAAGGCCCTGCGGTACTCCTGGCGCGCGTAGACCCGGTCCAGCTTGCGCTGGCCGGCGAGGGAGAGGTCGGCTCCCCGCTCGTCCAGGAACATGATGTCGACGGAGTCCGGTACGCCCGGTGTCGTACGGACCATGATGCCGCCCGCGCTGCCGCGGGCCGTCTGCTGCCGGGCGACCGGCAGCGGGACGTTCTCCACGTCCCGTACGTCGATGGCGCTGGCCTGGAGCGCGGAGATCATCGCGCGCTTGAGCGCCCGGGCGCCACGGGAGTGGTCACGGGCGATGGTGACCGTAGAGCCCTTCTTCAGCGTCGTGGCGTACGCGCCGGCGAGGCGCACCGCGACCTCGGGGGTGATCTCGACGTTCAGGATGCCCGACACGCCGCGCGCGCCGAACAGGTGCGCCTGGCCGCGGGACTCCCAGATCACCGAGGTGTTGACGAACGCGCCCGCCTCGATGGTCTTGAACGGGTAGACCCGTACGTTGCCCTGAACAATCGATTCCTCACCGACCAGGCACTCGTCGCCGATGACGGCGCCGTCCTCGATCCGCGCCGCCCGCATGACGTCGGTGTTCTTCCCGATCACACAGCCGCGCAGGTTGCTCTGCTGGCCGATGTAGACGTTGTCGTGCACCACGGCCTTGTGCAGGAAGGCACCGCTCTTGACGACGACGTTGGAGCCCACGACGGTGTGCTCGCGGATCTCCGCGCCGGCCTCGACCTTCGCGTAGTCGCCGATGTACAGCGGGCCGCGCAGCACCGCGTCCGGGTGCACCTCGGCGCCCTCGGCGACCCAGACGCCCGGCGAGATCTCGAAGCCGTCGATGTCCACGTCGACCTTGCCTTCGAGGACGTCGGCCTGGGCCTTCACATAGCTCTCGTGGGTGCCGACGTCTTCCCAGTAGCCCTCGGCGATGTAGCCGTAGACCGGCTTGCCCTCCTTCATCAGCTGCGGGAAGACATCACCCGACCAGTCCACCGGGACATCCGGTTCCACGTAGTCGAAGACTTCGGGCTCCATCACGTAGATGCCCGTGTTCACCGTGTCGGAAAAGACCTGGCCCCAGGTGGGCTTCTCCAGGAATCGCTCGACCTTGCCTTCTTCGTCGACGATCGTGATGCCGAATTCGAGAGGATTGGGGACCCTCGTGAGGCAGACGGTGACGAGCGCGCCCTTCTCCTTGTGGAAGCGGACCAGATCGGTGAGATCGAAGTCGGTGAGTGCGTCGCCGGAGATCACCAGGAAAGCGTCGTCGCGAAGCGCCTCCTCGGCGTTCTTCACGCTGCCGGCCGTGCCCAGCGGCTTTTCCTCGTTGGCGTAGGTGAGCTCCATGTCGAGCTCTTCACCGTCACCGAAGTAGTTCCGGACGAGCGACGCCAGGAACTGCACGGTCACTACGGTCTCACTGAGTCCATGCCGTTTCAGCAGCCGCAGCACATGCTCCATGATCGGCCGGTTGGCCACCGGCAGCAGCGGCTTGGGCATACTCGACGTCATGGGGCGAAGGCGGGTGCCTTCACCACCGGCCATCACAACGGCCTTCATGTCGGAAGCGTCCTCCTCGAAAGAGATGACGGTCTTGCCGACTTCACCCGTCCGGGAGACTTCTCGTTCGATACCCTCGGCACCCGGTATCGGCCGGGTGCCGGTACGGCGGGATCAGTCGGCCTTGGGATCCACCTTGATGAGTCGGCGGACCTGGACCACATAGAGGATCCCTGCCCACCAGTACAGTGCTGTACCCCATCCGGCGAACGCCCATCCGAAAATCGCAGCGAGCGTATGGAGCCAACCTTCTCCGTCGCTGAGCAGCAGCAACGGGAAGGCGTACATCAAGTTGAATGTAGCCGCCTTCCCCAGGAAGTTCACCTGGGGAGGGCCGTAGTTGTGCCGGGCGAGCAGACCGACCGCGATCAGCAGCATCAGTTCGCGCGCCAGCAGCGCGGCGGTGACCCACAGCGGAAGGATTCCGCGCCAGGTCAGGCCGACGAGGGTGGAGAGGATGTAGAGCCGGTCGGCGGCCGGGTCGAGGATCCGGCCCAGGCTGCTGATCTGGTTCCAGCGGCGGGCCAGCTTGCCGTCGAGGTAGTCGCTGACGCCGCTGAGCGCCAGGACGAGCAGCGCCCAGTACTTGGTGTCCGGACCGCCGAACTCCTTCCACAGGATCAACCACAGGAACACCGGCACGCCGACGAGACGAGCCATGCTCAGAATGTTCGGGATGGTGAGCACACGATCCGTCTGGACGCGCGTCTCCTGGACCTCCACCCGGGGGCCTCCTGTGGGGAACGTACCGACGATGCCCCCTGACCTTACCTGGCCACTACAGTTCGCCACACCGCGGGGCCCCTGTCCGGATACCACCTGATAACCACCCAAAAAAGCGGCCGACGGCCCTCAGGGCTCCCGGGCCGGCCTGCCCCAGGGGAAGCGTCGGCCCAGCCCGGTAAGCCCCGTAAAATGCAGGAAGCCCCGCACCATACGGTGCGGGGCTTCCCACATTCACAAATAGTTCGGCGGCGTCCTACTCTCCCACAGGGTCCCCCCTGCAGT
>NZ_JBIRGD010000053.1:0-34992 GCF_044327805.1 Streptomyces sp. NPDC018019
TCCCGTCGGGTGGCCGCGGCACGCGCCCTGCTGGAGGAGACGGAACTGCCGGTCGAGGCGATCGCAGCCCGCGTCGGCCTCTCCTCCGCGGTCAATCTGCGCCGCCGCTTCCGCTCCGCAACGGGCACGACCCCGGGCGCCTACCGGCGAGCGTTCCGGGTCCCGTGATCCGCCGGACTGCCCGCGCGATCCATGCGCCCGACGGTGACGAGCAGGACACCGCCGAGCGCACCTTCCCGTGAGCCTGCCGCCACCTGGTCACCGCGAGTCGTCTGCGCTGGTGTCCGCCCGGTACTCGTGAGGTCGTCCCCCGCGCCATTCCACCCGCCCGGGGTCATCGAGGATCGCAGCGCCTTCCGGCAGCCCGGCGCGCCGCAGGAACTCCTCGACATCGGCGTCCGAGTGCGCGATGCCCAGGTCGCGGTCGATACCGGAGGTACGGACGGAGACGCGGCGGCCACCGGAGTCCGCCGGCCGGTGCACGGTGATCGGTGCGGCCATGCCTCCACCCTGAGTCCGCACGCCTGCGGCCGCACGCCGACGAGCATGGCACCAGGCTCTTAAGCGCCACCCCACCACGGTCAGTATCAGGTGCTGCACGAAGTCCAGCAGTAGGTCCATCCACCAGTTGTCCATGGTTACTCCGCTCTTGAAGGGGGCGTTGTCCGCCCCGAAGGAAGGTCCTGAGTGGGAAATAGGCCCGGTGCGTGTTCACCAAGCGGGGGTACGCGACGACCTGGCCGGGAGACGCCGTTGCGGCCGTACGCCCCGACAGGGCGTGCTGCGCGGGCTGACGAGATAGCTGACCTGCGTCAACGCGTATGGCGGTGCCCCGACGGAAGCCGCGACGAGACCGCGATGCGCCGCGGTGAACGCGGTACGGCCGCGACGGCGTCGCGGCTACGGAGCGTCCGTCGCACCCTCGTCGAGGCCCCGTCGCGCCCCGTATCGCGGCATTCCGCCCTCGCGCAGAGCGAGATGCCTGTTGACCGTCTCCACCGGCGCCTCGCGTACTGGTGCGTCCGGTGCGCCGCCGGACGGAGGACGGTGCCCGAGCCGGGTGGTGTCCGCTTCGAAGGACACCCTGCTCCTCTCTTACCGCCGCATGGTGTGGTTGGGACTACAGGGAGAGACCGGGCAGTGGAGACGAGGACGCCGTCGGGGGTGTACCGATGCGGAACGACGGCTGCTGCGGCGGGCCACCCGGTACGGGACGCCGGGGTGCCGTACGGCAGCGGCAGCGTGACGTCGACAACGCGGCCGCGTTGTCCAGGACTCCGGCTCTCCCCCACAGCCGGACCAGGACGGCGGCCCGGTTTCGCGCCGATGCCGGGCCGCCGCCGTAGCGGCCGCCCGTTGGGGCGCCCTCCCAGTCCACGTCGCCCCAGGTCTCGCATCTCCGCAGGTCAGGTTCTGCACCGTTGTTTTTCCGCGAGTGCTGCTGGGCCTGGCCCCACCAAGAACCCCGCCCCCTGCACAACGCGCACCCACCACATCGTCTTGACAGTATTATCTAGTCATGGTGGCATCGTGGCATGTTGTATGGGACTCCGGAACTGGATGCCGAGGATCACCGCGTTCTCGCGGAGATCGAGGAAATGCGGCAGAAACTGCGGCATGTGCTGCGCGCCCAGCCCCGCTGGTCGGGGCAGCTGCGGCGGAACCTGACCGCGCGGGCGATCGCCGGGTCGAACACCATCGAGGGCTACGCCGCGACGGTGGACGATGTCGAGGCGCTGATGACGGGCGAGGAGCCGCTGGAGACCGCCGACCGTACCCGGGTCGAGCTGGAGGGCTACCAGCGGACGATGACCTACATCCAGGCCCTGGCCGATGCCGGTGACGACTTCCGCTACGACGCGGGCCTGATATCTGGCCTGCACTTCATGCTGCAGGGCCACCACCCGGACAAGCGGCCGGGCCGCTGGCGGGACGGGCCCGTCTTCGTCACCAGTCCCGACGACCCGATGGTGCCCGCCTACACCGCCCCCGCCTGCACGGAGGTGCCGGCGCTGATGGCGGAGCTGATCGACTGGCTCAACACCGGGGACCTGGACGCCCCGGTGCACGTGCGGGCCTCGATGGCCCACCTGAACCTGGTCAACATCCACCCGTGGAAGGACGGCAACGGGCCCATGTCCCGCGCCCTGTCCACGCTGGTGTTCGCCCGCGAGGCCGACAGCCTGCTGCCGCCAGAGTTCTCCTCCATCGAGGAGTGGCTCGGCCGCGGGCAGAACACCTACGGCTACTACCGCGTCCTGCAGCAGGTCGGCGGCCCCGCCTGGGACCCGCAGCGCGATACCCACCCGTGGATCCGCTTCTGCCTCGAAGCCCATCACCGCCAGGCCCAGCAGGCCCAGCGCCGCACCGACCTGCTCTCGCGCGCCTGGGTCTATCTCGGCGAGGCCGCCGAGGAGTCCGGGCTGGACGAGCGCGTGGTCTACGCGCTGCTGCCCGCCTTCTGGGGCTCGAAGGTTCGCCGCACCGTCTACCAGCAGGACGCCGAACTCTCCGACCAGCAGGCCATCCGCGACATCCGCGAACTGGTCCGCCTGGGCTGGCTGGTGCCGCACGGCAAGGCCCGGGCCCGCTTCTACGCTCCCGGCCCCCGGATGGACACCGCCCAGCAGGAGGTCCGCCAGTCCGTGGCCCCCTACGCCGACCCCTACGGCGCCCGGGACTGACCCGCGCTCCGCCCGGCTCACCGCGCGAACGCCGCCGGGGCCAGCCGCATCTCGTACGACGTGCTCAGAAAGGTGTAAGGCCCGGTGAAAGACGCCGACGTGGCGCCGGTCGTGCTGGCAAACCAGGAGCACCAGGACATCCTGGAGACGCTGATCCTGCCAGTGTGGACGAAGGACGCCGTCGTCCAGGAGCGGCCGGTGGTGGCGTTCGCGGCCGGCCCCCCGGGCGCGGGCAAGACAGCCCTCGCCGACCTGCTCCAGGCGGTGCTGGCGCGGCGCGGCGGCGCGGTGCGCATCGGCAGTGACCTGTACAAGCGCTGCACCCGGCCTACGCGGCGCTGCTGGCCGCCGACGACCGGCACGCCGGGGTCGCGGTGCGCACGGACACCCGCCGCTGGCAGGACGGCGTGGAGGCGTACGTACGGCGCCACCGGCTGGACGCCGTGGTGGAAACCGCGCTGGCCGACGCGGACGCATTCCGCGCCGCGGCCGCGGCCTACCGGGCGGCGGGCCACCGCATCGGGGTCGCGGTCCTGGCGGTGCCGGAGGCGATCAGCCAGCTCAGCGTGCTGGAGCGGTACGTGGGCCAGGTCGAAGCCGCCGGCGCGGGACCCTACGTGTCCTTCGGCAACCACGACCTGTGCAGCCGCGCCCTGGTCAACACCCTTCAGGTCATCGAGGCGGAGCGGCTGGCGGACCGCGTCACCGTCTTCCGCCGCGACCACGAGGTACTGGCCGGCATCGAGCTGCACGGTGCCGCGCACGGCGGCGAAGGAGCCGCGGCGGCGGTGGCCGCGGAGAGGTTACGGCCCTGGACCGCGCGCGAATCGCGGGGATTCCGCCAGGCGATGTCCGGGATCCAGCAGCGGGTGCACCCCGAACGGATCTCCCATGAGCGGCACCTGGCGGTGGCGCAGGGCATCGAGCGGGCCTTCGCCCTGTCCGAACCGGTGCGCCGGATCGCCCAGGCCTGCGAGGAGCCGCCGGGCGTCGACTACCACCGCCTGTCCCACGACGAACACCACTGGATCTTCAACGAGCTGATCGTCCCGGGCTACCTCGGCGACATCGTCCCCCAGGAGCAGCCCGTCGCCGTGTACGTGATGGGCCAGCCGGGCGCGGGCAAGACCGCGGCCGCCACCGTCGTCCAGCACGCTCTGCGCGGCCGGTGTCCGGTGCGGCTGTCGGGCGATGACTTCAAGGCCATGCACCCGGACTACCACCAGCTGCTGCAGGACAGCCCGCGCGGCGCGGGCGCGGCGATCCGCGCGGATTACCGGGCCTGGATGGCCGAGGCCGAGGCGTACGTACGCCGGCGCCGCGGCGATCTGGTCATCGAGATGGCCCCGGGCAGCCCGGAGGACTTCCTGCGCAGCGCGATCCCGGCCGAGCAGGCCGGCTACCGCGTCGAGGTCGTGCTGCTGGGGGTGCGCGCGGCCGACAGCCGCCAGGGCACCGCCCACCGCTACGCCCAGGCGGTCCAGCACGGCCTGCCCGGCCGCTTCACCACCCGGCACGGCCACGACCGCTGCTACACCGCCCTGGCCGGCGTCGCCCGGATCGCCGAGCAGCATCCGGCGGTGGCCTCGGTCCTGGTCCTGCGGCGCGACCACACCGCGGTCTATCGCACCGAGCGCACCCCGAGCCGGGCCTCGGCGGGCCCGGGGCGCGCGGCCGCGGCCTTGTCGGCCGAGCGGCAGCGGCCCTACACCGCGCGGGAAGCCGCCGGCTTCCTGGCCGCCCACCGCACGCTGCGGGCCGCCCTGCCGCAGTACCGCAACGAACTGGCCGGCATCCTCGCCCTGGCCCGGCCGCTGATGCCCCTCCACCTGCAGCCGCCCCGGCTCCCGCCCCCGGCCGGGCCCGTACGGCTGCCGCTGCCCGCACCCCGCACCGGGCGGACCGCGGACTACGGGGCGGTCAGCCGGGCGTGGAGCGCCGCGTAGTGCGCCGCGATCCGTTCCACCTCGGCCGGGCCGAGCTCGGCTGAGCGCAGCCGCTGCTGGTCGGCGATACAGGCCCGCTGGCGCTCCATCAGCTCCGCAAGCCGTCCGTCGTCCGGGTACGTGGCCCGGCGCTCGGCCAGGATCCGCTCGGTGTACAGGGCGATCACCTGGCGTACGAGGTCGTGCACCGCACCGGCATCGGACGGCGCAGGCCCGCCTCCTGCCGGGGAGGGGCTGGCGGGAATGGCGGGTTCGTCGGGCACGGGATCACCTTCACAAGCGGGACTGACTCCGCCATTGTCCAAGAACCGCCCGCCCGTACGGGAGACGGCAGGTGGCCGGGACCGGCCCCCGCCAGGGCCGGTGGGGCATAGATTGGCGGTCCGTGATCATGAGGGGGTTGCTGCTGTGGCAGGGCGGGATCTGAAAGCGCTGTTCGCCTCGAACGACCGCGGGCTCGCCGCGGTGGAGGCGTTCACCAACCGCGGAGCCCAGTGGCAGGCGGTCACCGACGCGCTCACCGAGCACCTGCACCACATCCGCGAAGCGGGCTTCGACGTCCAGGACCTCGAAGCGCCCCGCCGCAACGTCCTCACCTTCTTCGGGGTCGGCGGCATCGGCAAGACCACCCTGTCCCGCAAGCTCGAAGCCGCCCTCGCCGCCGACGACGAGCACCGGCCCGCCCAGTGGGACCAGCCGGCCTGGCCCGCGCACCCCCGCCTGTTGCCCGTCCGCATCGACCTCGCCCGCTCCGCCGGCACCGACTTCGAACGCCTCGTGCTCACCGTGCGCCTGGCCCTGGCCGCCACGGTCGGGCGCCCGCTGCCCGCCTTCGACCTGGCACTGCGCCGCTACTGGGAACACCACCACCCCGGCGAACCACTGGAGGAGTACCTGCGCCGCGGCGGCCTGGCCGGGAAGTTCGGCAAGGCGCTGCCGCAGCAGATGCGCTCCGCGCTCGGCGACGCCGCAGCCGCCCTGGCGCTGCCCGGCTCCGTGGCCACCGCGGTCGGGCAGGTGACCGGGGCGCTGGTGCGGGCCCTGCGCGAGCGCCGCCAGTCGGTGCGGGCGCTGGCCGGCTGCGCGCGCCTGGCCGACCTGCTGGAGACGGAACCGGACCTGGAGGCGCTGTCGTACTACCCGCACCTGCTGGCCTACGAGCTCGCCCAGCTGCCCGCGGACAAGGCCGTGGTCCCGGTCGTGTTGCTGGACACCTTCGAGGACACCGGGGACCGTACGCACCGCGATCTGGAGCGGCTGATCCAGCGGGTGGTGTGGCTGATGCCCAACGCCTTCTTCGTCATCACCGGGCGCAGCCGGCTGCAGTGGGCCGACGCGGCCCTGGCGGGCCAGCTCGACTGGACCGGCCCCGCCGCCTGGCCCGGCCTGGAGGCCGCGGCCGTCCCGCACGCCCGCACCACTACCAACGACGGCGGCCGTACGCGGCAGGTACTGATCGGCGACTTCTCGCCCGAGGACTGCGACGACTACCTCGCCCGCCGCCTCACCCGCGACAACGAACCGCTGATCGGCGCCGAACTGCGGCAGACCATCACCCGCCGCTCCCACGGCCTGCCCCTGTATCTGGATCTTGCGGTGATGCGGTTCCTGGAGATCCGCCGCAGCGGCCGCACCCCCGAGCCGGCCGACTTCGCGTACGTCTTCCCCGCCCTGATCGCCCGCACCATCCGCGACCTGACCCCCGACGAACGCCACGTCCTGCGCTCGGTGAGCCTGCTCGCCGCCTTCGACGTGCCGCTGGCCACCCGCGCCGCCGGCCTGCCCCACGAAGCCGCCGCCGTACGGCTTTCCGAGCGGCCGTTCGTGCGCGAAGACCCGTTCGGACTGTGGCCCTTCCACCTGCACGCCCTGATCCGCTCCACCCTGCGCAGCGCCGACGACCAGACCGACGACGCCTGGACCGCACGAGACTGGCAGCAGGCCGCCCAGCGGTCCTTCACCGCGCTGGGCGAGCAGTGGAGCACCGCGTCGGCGCACAACCGCCTCCTGCTCGTCGGCTGCCTGCGCCAGGCCCTGGTCCTCGCCCGCGACTTTGGCCTCGACCTGGGCTGGCTGGTGGAGGCCGCCTTCCACTACATCAGCGACTCGATCTGGGAACCCCTCGCGCCTCCCGCCGACGGAGAGAGCGCCGCCGCCGGGCTGAGCACGGCCGCGGACGCGCTGGTGGAAACCCTCAGTGCCCTTGCCCGCCGCCAGCACGAGCACCGCGAGCGCACCGCCGAGCGGCTCACCACGGTCATCGACACCGGCCTGCTGCCCACCGAGCTGCACGAGATGGCCGTCTACTACCGGGCCAAGGCCCACCGCGACCTCGGCCGCACCGCCGACTCCCGTACGGGCATGCAGCATGTCGCCGACGGCGGCGGCCGCCTCGCCCCCAACGCCCGCCGCGGCCTGGCCCACCTCGCCCGCCTCGCCGGCGACTTCCCCATCGCCCTCGCCGCCACCGGACACCTCGGCTGGGAAGGCCGTCACCACCGCGTCGAAGGTGACGTGCGCTGGGTCCAGGGCGACATCACTGGCGCCGCGCAGGCGTTCCAGGCCGCGCGGCGGGAAGGCGAAGAGCACGGCAAGCGGGGCGAGGTCGCCATGTCCCAGGCCATGCGCGCCTTCACTCTCGCCTTCACCGACCCGGCCACCGCCGACGACGAGATCGACCTCGCCGAGCACCTCCTGGCCGCCGTCGACCTGCGCGCCGCCACCCTGGATGCCCGCATCGCCGCCCTCCTGCGCGACGCCGGCACCGACACCGGCGTCGAAGACCGCGCCCAGGTCCTCACCGCCGAGATCAGTACCTCCGGGCTCGCTTTCAGCCGCGCCAAGCTCGAGCTGGCCCTCGCCTTCCACCACGCCGTCCGCGACCACCACACGGCGCTCGCCGACAGCATCGGCCGGCTGCGGGAGCTGACCCGCGAGGACTACTACGCCTACTACGTCGACATCGCCCACTTCATGGCCGGCCTCCCGCTCCCCGCCGACGCATCCCGTCCGCAGCCGCGATGGCTCGATGACGAACAGCACACCCGTGACCGCTGGCGTGCCCTGGTCGCTATGCGCCGCAATCATCTGCGCACCGCATAGGCCGGGCACGGGTATGTACCGCGTGCCGTCTTGAGGGGGGCTTCGGCTACCTCCACACTCCCCGGTGACGCGATCAAGCCCAGTGGACGTCCGGTAGCAGAGGATCAGTGCTCTTGGGCGTCCTCGCTGTACGTGGCCTCCTGCAGGGCCCGCAGGACCAGGCGCAGCTCCCCGTCGTCGAGCGGGGCCAGGACCTCCCGCAGTTCGACCGGCGTGCCGCCCGCCAGAGACGACGCGATGCTCAGCACGGCCAGCTCGCTGCGCGAGCCGACGATGGGAGTGTGCGTCAAGGCGCCGCCGACGGTGTTGCCGATCAGATGTGTGGCGACGCCGAACCAGTTGATGCTGGGCTGCGTGCCCGCGCGGTCGATGCGCGCGAAGGGACCGGCCTCAGACTCCTCCTCGCTCAGGAAGCGCCGCAGCCAGTACCCGTCCTGATGCCGACCCAACAGCTTGGTGGCCGCCCGCATCTGCTCGTTGTCCACGCCCTGCAGCAGGCTGTCGGCGAGCTGCTCGCCCATCGTGTTGTCCGCGACCGTCGTCACCGTCTCTTCTCCGTTCTCCAGGAGGTGGAGCCGCGGCCGGCCCCGGTTCCACCGTGCCCGGCCGCGTCCGACCGCAGGCCGCGGCCGCGCCGAGTGGTCGCCCGAATGCCCGCTGGCCGAGGGCCTGGCCTCGGGCGCCGAGCGGCGGTCCTTTGCGCGTGCGCGCGTAGAGACCGCTCAAAACGCTCAGAATTCACCGGGCCGCCTACGGCGCGGCGAGCCTCTGGTCCCGAACGCGGCAAGAGGCCCGAAGCCCTGTGGCTTCCGGCTCCTTGATTATCGAAGCGTTACCCGATCACCGCTGCACGTGCGCGTCGCACGCGAACTTGCCCAGCTCGACGGGAAAGGCCACCGCCCGCTGCGGATCGCCGGTGCCGAAGCTTCTGCAGCCGTATGGTGAGTGTGGCCTGCCGCCGCACCCGGGGCTGGCGGTATGGTTACCTCTCTGCGGTGTACAAAAGCAAGTCTTCGAGATGCATCATATTCACCTGTCCGTTGTAGGTGTTCGATCCGTCGGCAAACCAGCCGTTAGTCGTCAGAGGTGTCTCCCCGATGTAGTGGTCGTCTCCGGCCTGGGCTCCGGTGATGACACAGATCACTGCATCTTTGACGTATGGGCGCTTTGCGGTGAGCGGTTTTTCCGTGATCGTAGCCCCCTTGTCGAGGGTGATCGAGTCGAGGTCGTGCTCGGACATGTCCGGCAGGCGAATTTTGTTGAATTTCAGGGTGACCTGGGCGGGTGCCCAGGAGACGGCGTCGTACTCGGTGGTCTCGCTCATTTTGGCGGGCACGCCGTCGAGGGTGTGAAGGGTGTGTCCGATGGGTTTGTAGGACTTGAACGGCGGCTTGGTTGAGAAGTAGGCGTTGAGCTTCCCGTCGACCAGGAGGCCCTTGATGGTCTCTGGGGTGACGTTCAGGCCGACGATGCTGATCTCGGAGTTCCGGATGATTGCCTGGTAGCGGGCCTTCAGTTCGGCGGAGAAGCCGGATCCGAAACCCTCGTAGCTAGCTTTGAGGGCGGCGTTGATCTCTGTTTCTGTTTCCTTCGAGGTGAGGGTGAAGGTCAGAATGCGCCCGTAGATGACGCTGGAGACCAGTAGCGGCGGGTTTTGTGGGCCCATCTTGCCGCGGCTGACCAGTTCGTTGAGTTTCTGCTTGGTGAAGGAGGGCTTGAAGAGGGCCTTGGGGGTGCTCATGTCGCAGAATGCCGTGAAGGCGCGCTCGCGCAGATACACCAGAATGGTGTTCTGTGATTCCTTTCGCTTTCCCTCTACGTCCAGCGAAGCGGCGAAGCCTCCGTACTTTCCCGAGATTCCTAGCTCCAGGGCCACCTCCATGCTTGTGTAGCCCTCGACGCGGCGGTAGACGATATCGGAGGAACCGGGGGACCCGTCACCCACAACCTTTCCGATCGCTGCCAGGACATTGCTCGCTGTAGGCGGCGAGGCCGTCTCCTTCCTGCCGACCAGAGCATCCACCGTCACGCCCAGGTCCGCTCGGTCGGAGTCCTCCACTCCGGCCGGTTCCAGGTATCCCTGGTTAATCGCCGGCAGTGCCTGCACGATGGCACCCGGGAAAACCATGTTCACGTTCGGGTTGAACGTGACGATCGCTTCGGGCGTCTTGGTGGCTCGGTATTTCTGCGTGGTGCGGATGCGGCCGTTGACCGTATCCACCTTTGCTTCGCCGATCTTTTCTTTTTTGTCGGGGTCGTGCGGGGCCAGGTCGGGCCACTTGGTCCATTTAGCAATCATTGCGTTCATGTCGGCGGGCTCTGCTGGGTCGTCCGTGCCCACCGCCGACAGGGCCAACAGCCGGCCCTTGGCGTCCTTGGCCCTAACCCAGTACTCATGTGCCTGCGGCGGCCCGTCCAAAGTCAGATCCGCCGCACGGGGCGCCTGCCCCACGGGAGTCGGCGGCTCTTTCCTGTTCCCATCGCAGGGAGCCCGATAGAGCGCATACTCAACGGCCTCCGGCACCTGCCAGTCGACTGACCAGGCACCTGTGCCGTCTTCGGCAGCCCACGCCGCACCGGTCGCCCGCTCGCGGCGCTGTCCCGAACTGGGGGTCATCTGTCCTCCTCGTCTCATCACCCCCGTCACATTCAGACTTCGTCACATGGCAGTGGCCCGCACCGCGAGCGCATCCGTTCGCTGTTCCGGTCCGATTGGCGCACGCTGCCAACCACGCCAGCATGTGACCGGGCATCGCGGATGCGGCCTCGGTGCAGTTGAGAGCGGCCGGCTCGGTCGGGCGCGCATTTGTGCCCTGGCATGGCGCGGCAGTCCGGGCAGGTGCGGGCGCGTGCCCGCTCCCGGACGGCAGGCAGTACAGCTCGGCTCACACGTTCCTCATTTCCGTGGCCGCTCCGGTAGGATCGACCCCTTCTCACGTTCCGAGCGTTCTGCGTATGGGCGCCTGGTGGCGCAGGCGTGGCCGTGGCACGAGGGCCTGGTCATGCGGGCCGCGGGCCGAGGACGGCTTCGGCTCCCGGGATCAGCCACAGGCCGCTGAGACGGCTCTCGTCGTCCTCGCTTGCCGCTCGGGACGCCGGTGGCTGATGTGCTGCTTGGGCTGGCATGTCGAGGCAAGCCGGGTCGGAAGAGCTGGAGCAAGGTGCTCTGAGGGATGTGCTGTGGTGCGGTGAGGCCGGGGCGCCTCGGGGAGGCGTGCCCGGCTGCTGGCCGATGCTCCGTCGGCGGGCCAGGCGGCGCTCGTAACTCGCGCCGGGCCGGATGCGGTACCACCGGTTTCCGTCCAGCCGGAGCCACCCGGTATCGGCGAGCTCGCGGGCGGCCCGCCACATCTGCGCCTCGACCCAGGGAGCCTCGGGGTTTTCGAGACACTGGGAGGCGATCAGGTCTCTGATGCGAGGGCCGTGGCCGTGCCGGGTTACGTACTCGTCGACCCAACGCGCTACGGCGTATTCACGACCGCTCAAGTTGATGGGGGCAGGCATTGGGCTCCGCGAGGCCTGCGTGGCACGTACCGCGCCGGGTACGAACTCCCGGACGCGTTGGGAGACCAGGACACTGACCGGGGCGCTGGGCCGGGCAGCTGGTTCGCATCGGGTCAGCCAGCCTGCACGGAGCAGCCGGCGCATGACCGGGACGGCCAAGGCGTGGGAGGTGTAGCAACACAAGGCCGCCATCTCCCGGGGGCGGATCTGCCCGCGCCCGGTCTCCTTGCAGTTCGCGGTGATGTAGAAGGCCCCCAGCCGCACGCCCGCCGTCTGGCCCGCGAGCAGCGGGTGGACGAACAGGCGCTGAGCCCATCCGTTGCAGCGGGGCCGGGCGCTCGTGGGAAGCCCCATTCGGCTGGTGCCCTGGCCCAGGTCGGGGATGCGGCACTGGACGGCTCCAGGAGCGGGTCCGGGGCGGGCTGCCGACCGGATCTGGTCCAAGGACGCATCCAGCCAGCCGCTGCCGATGAGTTCGGTGAGTGCCGCGTCGGGAAGGTCCCACCGCTGCTCGCCCAGGTCCTCATGGGCCAGCATGAAGTGGCCACCCGACCGGGCGCGCAGGGCACACATCAGTGCGGCGACGCGGGTTTCGGGACTGGTGCCCACGCCCGCGTGGTCGAGGTACTCCAGGACATCCATGGCGTACTCGCCGAAGACGGCCGGTGTGCTTCCCCGCTGCGGGGCGCCAGCGAAGTTGTCTCCGGGGTCCTCCTCGGCGCCACTCTGGAGAGCGTGTGCGGCGGCCGCGCACACCGGGCAGTTGCGGGCACGCTCGCCGTCCGAGATCTTGGGCCGGGCGCTGGGGACGACCCGAGCCGGTTCTGCCGCGGCAGGCGGAGGGACAGCGGGCGGCGGGGTGTGGCCACCGCTCAGCACCTTGGCCCGGGGGATGGCCTCAGCGCATGCCGCGCAGGTCTCCGCGAGAATCCATACGCGGTCGAAGCGGTCGAAGATCAGCACGAGGGCCGTGGGGCCGCTGCACCGGGACAGGCGGCTGGACTCGTGCCAGGAGCACTGGTCCCAGCGGCAACGGCACCTGGCATCTGGCCGTGGCCGGCCCGCCTCGGCGATGTGCCGCCCCACATGTTCCCGCGCCCTGATCCGGGCCAGTGTCAGGTCTCGGAAACGTGTCGGGTCCGGTGGGCAGGAGCCGTTGCCCTTGCAGCTGATGACGACCACGCCCGCCGCAGGACGACCGTAGGGATCAAGACGCACGATCCATCGCCGTCCGGGCCCGCCCGTCGCTGTCGCCACTGCTTCGTCGCCTTTCGTGCGTGTGTGCGGCGTACGGCATCGGGTCGGTGTCCTCCTGGCCTGGGGGACCACGCCGCCAGGCCGGCAGAGACCGTCCTTTTGAGCGATACGCCACGCGTTCGAAACCGGACGCACCCAGCGCCGACCGGATGAAACGGCAGAACCGCACGGTCGGCCAGCGAAGGCGCTGCCGGTTTCGCGGCGTCTTTTGTCTATGTGCCCGATTTCGTGCAGAGGTGGCCTGCAGGGCAGGCCTCACAGCCTCGCTGGTCCGCCCAGCCTGTCGCCTCGACCGCGGCGAACAGTTCCTTCGCGTGCTCGGTGCCGCCGACGCCGTCGAAGGCCCCGTACTCCTCCGGATCCGGGCGGTCCAGCTCCGCCTGCTTGGCTCGCATATACATCAGTGCCGAGAGCTCCTCGGCCGTAAGAGCCTCGGAGGCGCCTCGAGGAAGGCATACCCGAGGAAGGTTGGCGGCCGCTTCGTCACCGACGAACAGCCACTGATCGCCCGGGCGGTCGGGCCGCTTGGCGACGAACGGATGAAAGGTTTGTCCTCGTACTCCTCCACGAGGAAGGCACCGTGGGCGTGCAGGCGGTGCATGCTGTCCCGCACGGCATTGGAGTCGGCCCCCATGGATTCAGCGGCTTGCTGCAGGGGCAAGATGTGGCCGCCATCGGGTCCTTCCAGAACTCCGAGATGGCCGGCGTCGATAGCGGAGTCGAGGACAAGAGCAGCCATCGGCGCCTCGCCACCGTAGTGGGGTGCGATCACTACAAGTCTCTCCATAAAGTCGCGAGAGTCCTCGTCCAGCCGCGGATCCGCCCGCACGTGACTCAAATCCATGTCCGCCGGTACCCGAATCCACTCCGCGTACAGATCCCCCGGTGGCTGCAACTGGTGCAGACTGTAGGACGCCGCCTGCCGCGGCCGACGCTGCTTTCCCGGCTTTCTCCGGCCCACCGTCTTCGCCTCCCGACGTCATCTGGTCTGCCCGCCCCAACGAAATGCCTGCACCCCAGGAACGCGAAAACCTGAACGATTCCACCAGTCGGAGCATCAGCCTCAGCGTTACGGCGGTACGAGATGAAATGCGCGACTGCTCCGGATGGAGCACCTTTCGCCTTCGCCTCGCAACCAGCCTGCTGGGCGGCAGGTTATGTGGGCATGAGCCGACGTAAGGGCCGGGGCGGTCGCAAGGGCCAGACCCATACGGCCACCCCGCGTCTTCGTTCCTACAGCGTGCCGCCGGCCTCTGCCGTCACGATCACCCGCGCGGACGGGACAACGCAGGTTGTGCCCGCGCAGAAGCCGGAGACCGCCGGGAAACGACAGCCTAAGCGGGGGCCATTGATCTGTGCGGTCTGCGGCTACCCGACGACCGAGTTCCCGACCGCGTACAGCAAGGCGCCCCGGACGCGGGGCAAGCCCGTCCACGCCTCATGCGCCCCATCTGCCAAGAAGCGGCCCAAACGCCCACCCCGGCCACGCAAACAGACCCCTCCCCCGGTACGCGGGCGCGTAGCTCCAGGAGCGGATCCGGCGACCGCCTGGATCGACATCTCGTGCACGCAGTGCCCGGCCCAGCCGGGACAGCGATGCGTCGTCCGCTACAGCAACGGAACGAGCGCAGAGGCGAAGATCCCGCACCGGGAACGAACACTCGCCGCCAAAAAAGCGGCAGCCCCAAGATGAGAAAGATGACCAGACAGGCCCCCTCGATCTCAAATCCTCACCCGTCCCGAATGAGCCGCAGGCGGTAGCGGGAGAAGGCGCTGCCGAAGTGTATTCGACTGCCGTGAACTCGGTTCCGGAGGGCCGCAGCGTGCCCCGGTGGGCCAACGGCACGACACATCTCCTCGTGGCGCCCGGACCGTTATGCGGTCAGGGCGGTAAGGCCGACCTCGGTGGGTTTGACCATGTCACCGCGTTCACCGTTAGCCGGGGCGACGATGCGGACGTAATTTTGCTGCCACAGCCGGACGGACACACGGTGCCACTCGATCTGGCGCAGCAGCCACTCTTCATGGCCGGGGTGGCGTTCGTTCATCCCCGGGGCGGGCGGACTCAATTCGTGGAAGAAGTCGGACATCACCACCGGCTCAGGTGAGGCGGAGATCAACGTCAAAAGCGCACGTTCGTCGGTGCTCAAGGACATGCGATCAGGCTAGAGGCGCGCGGGGAAGATGCCAGCCCGCCCAAGGCACGCAGGGGTGGTGTGTCGTTTCCCACGCGGAAATTCACCGGAATGCGGTCAATTACCGTGCGCAGGTGGGACTGCCGACGACACCGCAGGCCGTCCACAAAGGCGAGGTGTTCGTCACCCCCAGAACTTCACGATCGGAATCTCGGCCTGGCCGTGATCAGCGCGGCGTTCTCCGCGGCGATGTGGTGTCGGCCCGAAGGCAGTACTGATCGACGTGCACGAGTCGGGCCCGGGGCAATGCCTCGCAGCGGGTTGGCCAGCAGGACCAGACCGATGTTGCACGCCCCGGAACCCGAGACCAGGACGGAAGACCGGCCCGGCGACGACGTGCGGCGGTGGTGGCGTACGTCAGGCTCGGATGATGCGCTCCACGGCCGGCGTGCGGGACCCTGCGGAGTCATTTCGCACTTCCCCGAGCAGCACACCGCACCAGAAGGTGCCCTGTTGATGCTGGTTCGAAAACGGTCGCCAGAGGGCCTCACGGCGCTGAGCGACTCGCAGGGGACCGCCGTTCAGCACAGGATGTGCCGGCCGTGGCGGGCCAGCGCCTTGCTGAGCGGGCGGCGGCAGACCTCGCAGACCGGTGTGCCCGCGGGCGCCGGCCGCTCCGGCGGCGGAGGCAGGGGCGGCAGAGGCCCTGGGTTCCAGGGGCGCCTGCGGGGTTGCCGGGCGGCGGCCTCACGCCGCCACCGCTTGGCCTGTTCATGCTGCCTTCGGGCCTGGTCGGCGTCCTGCTGTACACGGGTGACCTGTTCGGCCAGACGCGCGGTCATCGCGGGCGGGAACGTCACGCCGTCGGCGCTCAGCCCGAGTTCGGCGAGCGAGAAGCGTTCCCGGACGACCGGATCGCCGGGGCAGGGCGGGTGGTGCAGTGCGTAGAGGCGCAGGTCCTTCGTCCACCACTGGGGGCCGCGCCCGTGGGGCTGGCCGAGCCGGGCCTCGGCCTCACCGTCACGGTGGTAGAGCGTCCAGGCGGGGGTGCCCTCGGCGAACAGCACGTGCGGGATGCGGGTATCCGGGCGCATGAACCACACATCCCGTACGCCAGCGGCGGCGTAGTCGCGGTGCCGGGCCTGCCACAGCTCGTCGGTGATCAGCTCGCGCTGAGCCTCCAGCGCCAGGATGGCGCCGTCGTCGAGGACGACGTGGACATCCGCGCGCCGGTCCCGCTCCGGTGTCCACTGCTCCGTCCGCACCCGTGTGACGTTGGGCAGGGCCGCGGCCCAGCGGGCGAGGCGGTGCTTGGCGTTGATGTGCCAGACCGTCTCACGGCGGTGGCCGCCGGGCGGGGCGGTGCCGGCCGGGTGCGCGAAGTGCGGCCGGACCAGGCCGCCGATCCGGCCGCGGGCCAGCAGCGGCACCTTCGTTCCTATCGGGGCGTCGATGCCGCGCCAGCAGTAGAAGCACACCACTGTCTCCCGCCGCCCGTAGCCGAGCACTCGCCACTGCTCCAGCGGCCTCTCGCCGATGTGAACCTCGGTCTGCGTCTGAAGGTCGAACCCCACCACCAGAAGATCGTCCAGCACTGGACCCTCCCCCTACTCCCCAAGCATGCGCGCGAAGCGCCTCAACGGGCACTGACAGTTCCTCCCCGTAAGGGCGCGCAGGAGAACCGCATCCGGGCGAGTACTCGGTCACGGCGGCTCGGCCGCAACCGCCCTGGCGCGATGCGCTGTATGTCCTCGCCGGTGACCGGCGCCTTGGCGGTGCGGCGGGTGTGGGCCGCACGCCAGGCGGCGGCTCCTGCCCCGGTAAGGGATGGAGCCGCCGTCCGGCTGGACGGGGCCGCGGCGCGCCGCTGATGGCGGGGCGACGCAGCCCGTTGTTGTGCGGCGGTCAGTCGTTGTAGTAGGGGGTGACCGAGACCGTGCCGTCAGGGTTGACCATGCAGGCGTAGGAGACGATCAGCTTCTGCGAGACCAGCTTGTCGCCGACGGCCTGGCAGTCCGCGATGGTGGTGCCAGGCACCACGATGTCCTGGCCCTGGTGCACTGCCGGAGCGGCCTGGGCCGCTCCGGCAGTGGCGCCGGAGAGGGCCAGGAGGCCGGCGCTGACAACGGCTGCCCGGGTGAACTTGCGCATTCTTCTTCTCTCTTTCCTTTGATCGTCGGCCACGCCCCGCGGGGGTGGCCGCTTTCCGCCGGCGGGCTCGAAGCTGTGTGCTCCGGCCGCTCGGTACCGCTCTTTGCGGGACCGTTGTATGCGGCACCTGTTTCCCGGCGAGAAGTTGCAAGGTTGTGTCCTGAGGACGCTTCTGTGTGCCTTTTCTGGTCGTGGCGCCATGCAGGCAGGGCGGGAGCTGGTGCTGTGACCGGAAACGATCACTGGGTTGGTGCCCCTGGCCTTGAGTCGGTTGGATGGGCGGCCCGTCCGTCGGCGTCTGGAGGCGCCAGCGGAGCCGGTCCGGGGCCGGCAGGCGCACCGGGCAGGAGGGGCAGGAGCTCCAGCGGATCGTGCGGCGGGGCAGCACCAGCACGGTGAGGTCCCGCCGGGCGCCTCCGGGAGCGTGTGGTGGTGCGGCCGGCCGAAGCGCCGGAAGACGGCCCCGGCTGGACACGCTCGCAGGCACACCGACGCCGTGATGCCCGTCAGACGTTGTACGGCTTCTTGGTGCTCCAGTTCAGCACGTCGGCCTCGTTCCAGCTGAACTGCGGCTTCCCGCCCTTGACGTCGACGGAGTAGAAGGGGCCGGCGTGACCGTCCGCGCCGCGCAGTGCGATGGCGAACGACTGCGCCGTGTGGTTCTTCGAGCCGTAGTCGAAGAGGTTCACCGCGCTGTATGCCGTGCCGCCGGGCCGGAGCGTGATGCGCTTGCCGCCGCCCGGGGCGTCCTTCTTCGAGCGCGGCAGTGCGGCACCGTCAACATCGCCGCCGAGCTTCACGGCCGGGTACGAGGTCACCCAGCACGGCTTGGCGCCCTCGTTCGAGATGGTGACCAGCAGGTGGTCGCCCTGCTGCCCGGCGAACCGGTGCACCGCGGTGACCAGCATCTCATCGCCGCGGCACGGCCGGGCGCCGGCCGCCCGGCCCTTGCCCGTGCCGCCCGAGGCGGCCGCCGAGCGCACGCCTACCTTCGCATCACCGCCGCTGCTGGCCTGCTGCGCGCCGCCCTTGCCCTGCCCGCTGGACGCGGACCGGCTCTGCGCGGTACCGGCGGTGTTGTCGCCGCCCGCCGCCGTCGAGCCGCTGTCGGCGCTGCCGCAGGCGGTCAGGCCCAGCGCCAGCGCGGCGGTGGCGGCGGCCAGGGTGGCGGTATGAATCCGGGACGTACGCATGATCTGGATCCCCCTGCGCTTCGTGCGGGAGTTTCCTTCAGCCCTTCCCGCGGTGTGGACACCACTTTTCCCGGAGCCACTGACGTTTCGGAAACGTCCCACTCACGTCCCGCAAACACACCGCACGCGATCACGGGACGGTGTTGCCTTCCGCGGAAGCCGGCAGCATCAGCCGGCAACCCGCGCCGTGAAGCCCACAAGCCCGCCGCACCACCGGAGACCCGGACCACCGCGCCGGCTCGGAGGATGGTGATCAGGGGCCGGTGAGGATGTCGTGGGTGCCGATGCGGCGCCAGATGACGTGCTGCATGCCCTGGACTATCTCGGGCCCGTACTGCCAGGTCGCCCGCCCGTTGCCGTCCCAGGTCAGCTCGAAGACGCCGGGCGTGCTGCGCACGCCCTTCACGCGGAGGCCAGCGCGGAAGCGCCCGTGCCCGGTGCGCAGGTCGTCGACGAACGCGGCCACGGCCTGGCGGAAGCGGTGGCGCTGGTCGGGGGTGAGGCGGTCCAGGTCGGCGGTGAAGCGGGGCAGGGCCTCGTACGTGGGCACGGCGGACTCCTCCAGGACGCACGAAGCCCCCGGCCGGTCGGCCAGGGGCGGTGAGGCTGGTCGTGTGGAAGGGCGTCGGTGACGCGGTGCGCTCAGTGGTGGTGGATGGTCGGAGGTGCGGTGCATTGGTGCACGCTCGATGGCGTGGGAGTCGGCGGGAATCGCAATGCGTGGTGGGTGGTGCTCGTGTGGTCGGCGCGCAGCATTCGCACGGCCGCCGTCAGTAGCTGTCACTCACGCCGACGCTGCGGGCAGCCTCCTCGCTGGCCCGCTGCCGGATCCCGTTCCGGGGAACGTGCCGCGTTCCGGCAGCTCTGCAACCGGGCGGGACGGTGCCCGCCCGCCGGTGACCGCCTGGATTGCCCGGTCGGCGGCGGCTCCCACGACTGCGTTGCGACTCGTGCGAGCCTGGCACCTGCGAATTCCCGGAAAGCCGCTGGCAAACCGAGTCTCGATGCCGGGCGGCGTGCGGCGGAATGGGCTGCCGGCCGCCCGGAGCAGGCCCGGTCGGCCGGCAGCCGCATGCCGAAAACAGCCAGCCGGGCATCACCGGGGGATCCAGCGCCCTCCAAGATCCCCGACAGAGTCACCCACTGAAGGCCGCGGGGCCCGACCGAAAGGCGGCCTTGGACGAAGCGTGCGGCCGCGCGCTGGCGCCGGGGCCGTTTCCCATCCGGCCGGAGCAGTCACGGGACGGCCCGTGGGCTGCCCCGCGGCCCAGACGTTAGCCGCGCGTTAGCGCACGCGTGCAAGATCGAAGCGAAAGCGATCGCTCCTCGGCATCCGGTGCGGTCGCTGCGTACGCGCAGCCTGGCGTTCCCGCCGGGAAGAGACACATTGGAGTGAGGCAAGTAGTGCGTAATCACCGCAAGAAGGCAGCAGTTGGCCTGGCCGCCCTGGCCGCGGTCTCCGGCATCTCGATCGCCACGGCAGGCCCGGCGTCCGCCGAGAACCGGCACTTCCCGACGAAGGCCGCCTGCTTCGACGCCGGCAACGCGGCGATGGCACCCGGCAACATCAGGGGCTTCCGCTGCAGGCCGGCCGGCCCCGGCGACTTCGTCCTGGAGATCTACTGACGGAGACCGGCCAGACGAGTAGTTCCGATGTGGCTCAGTGGTCGTAGGCGGTCAGTGACCTGATGGCGGGGGCGCCGGTGGTGCGGTTGCGCCCGGATGGCACAGGTCATGGCCAGGATTCGCTGGGCCACACGGACGCCGACGCCTTCGACGGTGCGGCCGCCGTGCTGTTCGAGGCCGAGCCGGCCTTTGAGGGTGTCGCTGACCGACTCGATCAACTGCCGCACCGTCTTGAGCAGGGATTCTGCGGCCTTTCCGCGCTCGTGCCCCAGCGTGCAGCGGGCGAGTAACGAGTTGGTGCGTGATAGCGGGTGGGACGTGCCTCTTCTCGCGGGCACTGGCCTCAGGCGGTGGTGCCGCGGTCGGACACGAGGGCGGCGATGGCACGGTAGGTATCGGGAAGCCGGTCGCGGCGGTGGGTCCAGCGGAGGAGTTGTTTCCAGCGCTTGTGGTCGGCCAGGGAGTGTTCGACGGTGATGCGGTCGGACGAGTGGTTGTGCCGGTCGCGTTCCCATTGTTCGAACCTGCCGGGCAGCGCCCCGGGGCGGGGCTTTCTCGGTGGTGTGATGGCCTGGCCGGGATGGTCGCGGCCCAGGCCCAGGTAGTCGTTGTCGAGCAGAACCTCGACCAGGCCGAAGTGGCGGAAACAGCTGGTGATGCCGGCAGCGCGAGCTGCGGTCACATCGTGCATCCGCCCTGGCCGCAGAGCATCGGTCCACAGGGTGCGGCCTTTGGCATCCGCGACCACGGTGGCTTTCATCGTGTTCTGCTTCTTCTTGCCCGATACGAATGCACGGCGGCTGCCCCGGCCCGCGGCCGGACGGCGGACCTGGACCTCGGTGGCGTCCAGCCGAAGTTCGACACCCTCGGCCTGGGCGTAGGCGAACGCGTCCTCCAGCGTGCGAAGCCGCAGGCCAGGCCGGTCGGGAACAGCGAAGCCACGCGCTGCCAGCAGCCGGCGTATCTCACCGATGGCCCGGGTGACCGTCGAGCGATCGACGCCGAACAGCACACCCAAGACGGAGTGGGGCAGATCGTGCCGCAGATGAATCAGTGTGGCCAGCAGCCGGTCCACGAACACCAGCCGGTACCGGGCGCCCGCACCCGGTGCACGCTTCCTCGACCCACCCCGTGCCTGGAACCGTCGCCCCTCAGCTGAGGCCGTCCACGGCCGGGCCAGCTCATCGACCAAACCTGCCAGATGCCCCGTCGAGACGCCCGTGAACACCGGATGCGCCAGGACCGTCCGATCGACCATGCCCCTCACGACCAGAGCTTGCCCACCCGCTATCACGCACCAACTCGTAACTCATGGGGCTGGGCAGGGCGGCAAGTGATGTCATCCACGGCTTCATCCTGGCGCAGAATCATCAGCACGACGGCCGTATCCGCAACTCTCGCACCACCAGGGCGGCGGCCCTGTATGGAGCCGGGGCGATCCGGTTGTCGAGTGACTCGGCGAACCAACCCCTGCGCACAGTAAGGCGAGTCGGGGCATCATGCTGGCATGGCAACGTTTGACCAGAGCAACCAGACGGTTCACGGCAATCAGTACATGGGTGACACCGTCAACGTCACGCACGGGAGCTACAGTCCCATCGATGCCCGGACGGTGGCGCGGGAGTTCGACCGGGCGCTGGCCGCAGTACAGGAGCTGGAGGTTCCCGCCGCCACCCGCACGCAGGTAACCGCCAAGCTGACCGCAGCGCGTGGCGAGCTGGAGGCCGGTGAGATCGGCGTTGCACGGGGCCGCTTGGCCGGGCTCCTGGCCATGGGTGGCATGACCGCGGCAATCGTGAACAACTGTGCCAGTGCCGTGGGAGTGTTCCTCGGTGGGTAACCCGGACGACCGTGACCACGGACGATCCGGAGAAGGCCAGCGGCGGGGGCGTTTTTCGATCAGCAGGGTCAACAGGTCAACGGCCCCCAGTACAACGCCGCCCGGATCGTCTTTGGTCAATCCATCTCTCCGGATGTGATTGCCGAAGGTTTACGGCGATACCACGAGCGCCCGCGTAAAAGAGGGAGTGCCTACGACTCCCAGCGTTATCAGGAGGAGCAGGAAGAGCTCGACCTCCAGCTCTTCGGTAACCGGCACTACACGCGGGACGCCGGGCCTGCTGCCTCACGGGGCGGGACCGTCCTGACCACCGGCATGCGGTCGCTGGACGAGCCGTGCGCGGATGGCCCGCGCAACCTGGCCGCAGCGGTCACGGCTGCTGTCGATCCCGTGCTGGTCGGCGCGGGCGCTGTCCTCTGCGTCGACGGCCGCCTGCATGCCGCCCGCTGGGTCACGCACACCGACGCCACCGGCGGGGCGGGCTTCTCCTCCGCCCCGTACTCACCGCTGGGGCGAGTGCGCCAAGGGCGCGTTGAGCCGCTGGCCCCACCACCTACCCGGCCGCCCGCGACCCACGGGAGCCCGAGTCGGACGTTGCCCTGATCAAGACCTACCCCGGAATCGAACCCGCCCTGCTCATCACGGCCGCGGACGCCGGCGCCCGGGGCATCGTGCTGGAAGGAACCGGCCAGGGCAACATCCCCGTCGGCCTCTTCACCGTGATCAGCGAGCTGACGGACGGGGATGTCCCCGTCGTCATCGCCTCACGCTGTCGCACCGCGGCGATGCCGTTGGAGGACATGCCTGCCGGCGCCGGTCTGGTCACCAAGGGCGGGGCGATCGGCGCATGCGGGCTGGCCCCGTCCAAGGCGCGCATCGCACTCATGGCCGCGCTGGGCACCGGCGGTGGTGTGCAGGCCGCCTGTGCCTGGTTTGCCAAGTTCTGAACGGCTTGGCCCCTGCGCTGTTGGTGAGTAATCGCGCATCTTTTCGTAGCTGTCAAGGGCGCCGAGCCGCTTCATCAGGCTCGGGCTGCCCGGCCGAAGCCGGCAGCGGCCCTGTCCTGCTCGCGCAGCGGGGTGAAGCCCACGTCCAGCTTCGGGCCGTACCCCTCGGACTGGATGCCGAGCTCGTGCGTGGAGTATTCGCCGAACCGGTTGATGTGCCCCCGGTGCCCGAGCGCGCGGGCGCAGGGAAGGGCTGGTGAGAGCCTGCTGAACCGTCGGCAGGCAAGGAAGGCTACGGAGACACGCCGTCGACGGGGATGGACAGTGAGCCCTTGTCAACCACACGTTGAGGCCGCGCGATGATCAGCTACGGTGTTCGGCGCTGCTGTCGGTGATGGCTCGGAACAGCCCGCGAGCCTGCTCGCAGAACTGCTCGACCTCCGTGATGTCCGGCTCGTCACCGCCGGCCAGCATCCGGGCCTGGAGCTGCTCGGAGCGCAACCCGCCGTAGCGGGCCCGTACCTCGGCGGTCACCGGCTGGACCGCGATGTGCAAGTGCTTGCGCGCGTCGCGGCCGTGTGACCACATACAGACGTAGGTCTGCTCGGGCCGGCACAATGCCTCCACGACGCGAGCGGTATCGCGCAGCAAGGGGCCGAGTTCCGCCGCTGCCGTGTCGTCGAGCTCCGCGATGGCCACGACGTGTTCCTGTGGGCCGACGATCAAGGTGCCGAGATTCATCGGACCGACAACGTGGTTCACCACCCACGCAGCGGTCTCGTGCAGGACACCCCCGGGCAGTTCCCGGCGGCCGGCCAGAAGGTCACACCCAAGACACCCCGTCACATCCACGCGCACCAGCCTATACAGAGTCCGTAGCGATGACGCCGACGGCCAACTTGGCTGATGATGCATCCGGTTGGCCTGCGCGCGATGAAGCTCCTCGTAGACGGGGTCACAACCAAGATCGCCCGTGCCGCCAGGAGCTTCATGTGCTTGTCCACCCGTCTGCTCCCGATCTGACCACACGGCATGTGCGGTCCCTGCCCGCCCGGTTGGCCACGCATCGGGCGGCGTGCGGGACTCGGTGGCGTCGGCTGTCCGCTGGCCGCCAGGCGCTGCCGGTGCTGGCGCACCTGCGCCTGGGGCACACCTACGCGCAGCTCGCGGCCGGGTTCGAGGTGGGCGTGAGCACGGTGTACCGGTACACCGCGGAAGCCGTCGGCCTGCTCGCGGTGCGGGCGCCCGACCCCGCCACGGCGGTGACGGCCGCCTCGGCAAAAGCGTTCGTGATCCTGGACGGGACGCTGCTGCCGGTCGACCGCATCGCCGTCGACCGGCCCTTCTACTCCGGCAAACACAAGAAGCACGGCATAAACGTGCAGGTCATCGCCGATCCACAGGGCAAGCTGCTGTGGGCCTCTCCCGCCCTGCCCGGCGCCGTGCACGGCCTCAAGGCCGCCGGAACCCACGGCATCATCGACGCCTTCACCGAGGCGGGACTGGCTTGCCGGGCGGGCAAAGGCTACCAGGGCGCGGGCGGC
Source organism: Streptomyces sp. NPDC018019 (assembly GCF_044327805.1). NCBI lineage: Bacteria > Bacillati > Actinomycetota > Actinomycetes > Kitasatosporales > Streptomycetaceae > Streptomyces > Streptomyces sp. NPDC018019. The sequence goes on from NZ_JBIRGD010000053.1 coordinate 23,930, forward strand.
ACCGTGCGGGTGCCCTTCCGCGGCCGGTGGGACCGGCTCTCGGCAGGTCAACGCACGGTCAACGCCGCGCACGCCCGCCTCCGCGCCCTTGGCGAGCAGGCCATGGCGACCTTGAACACCTGGCGCCTGCTGCGGAAACTCCGCTGCAGCGCTATCCGAATCACCAGCCACCATCCTCACCCTCCACCTGACCTGCTCAAACTGAGGTTGGCAAAGGCTCAATGTCCGGAATAACGGGGAATGTGCCATTCCGCATATGAGTCTTGACCTCGTTTGGATCGCCCCCCTACGGTGAGTTTTCGGCCCGACGCCACCACCTGGGCGCGTAATTGCCCTCGTGGCCATCGGAATTCGTTACGGGGAGGAATCAAGTGGGGAATCACCGTCTTGCTGTTGGTTCTGCTGCCATGACAGGAGCCCTGCTCATGTCTTGGCCGGCGACCAACGCCCAGGCCGCAGTTCCCGGACCGAGCGGGAAGCCGTCTGCGGGCCCTGCGGTAACCGCGGTTCAGACATCAGGGGATGTCTCCGCGAAACGCAAGCTGCACGTCCGGTGCGAGGCTCGACTCAACCAGCCGCACCGATCGAAAGGAAAGTACCACATCCTCTTCAAGACCCGGGTGAAGTGCAAGGGGTATGGCGCGAACTTCGTTCACGTCAAGGTGCGAGGACAGCTGATCCGAGGGCATTACACGCCGGAGCAGAAGGTGGTGGCCACGTCGAACCAGACACAGTCCATCGCGGTGAACGGCAAACAGGCAACGTACTACACTCCGAAGGTGAAGGGTAAGAAGATCAAGGCGTCTGGCTATTACAAGGGCGCAGTCACCGTAAGGATCACATCACCGGTTCCCGGGTCATCCGCCGCAGTGGACACCGGAACACACTACGTCCCGTAACGCTCGATGCGATCCGTTGCCCGGCAAGAGGTGTACCGACCTCTTGGCGGGCAATTTTCTTCAAGGTGAGGATGTTGATGAGGACAGTCATCGTCGACCCGCGCGATATCACCTGGGAAGACGAGGAACCTGTCTTCCGGGTCTACTTCTGGAAAAAAACCTGGGAATCCGAGCACCCGGATGAACCGGACACCTACGAGTCGATCGAATGGGAAGTGTCCGAAGCAGACGTCAAAGAAGTAATCTCGTGGGCTGATGCATACGCACGGCGGGAAGGTATAGACATGTATACCTTTTATCTCCGTGCCAGCGACGCCCGTGGACGCCCGGGCCTGATTAAACTGTTCGGAGTAGATCCAACAGAATAGTCCTCCATGCATAGGTGGACACTTGCGGACGCCTGCCGGGTCAGTGCCGGTCGCTCCGCAAGGGACAACTGCCCCCTGCACCTCACACGGGCACGAGCTGTCAAACTGCTCCAGGACCGCCTCGCCTGCCATCCCCGGCGACGTGCATCTGGCCCTTGCCCCAGGCCCGGCAGGGCAGCAGCCGGCGGCGAAGAACAGGGCCATGCCGGGCCGGGCCCGCATCTTGGGTACTGGTCGCAAGCGTTAGAGCCCGTCCGAGAACCTGGTGGATGAGGTGCGGGAACGTTTCGGTTCTGAGTGTGGCACGGAGTGGGATGAAGTGCCCTGCCGATGGGGGCATGCTGCTGCTGAGCCATGAAGTGGCGTTCTCTGCAGATGACTTGGGCCGTGTGGGAGGCGGTCGGAGATGACGCTTCCGATTTCTGTCAGGCAGGGGCGTTTGATCGTGCAGATGCCCGCGGAGGTGGATATCTTCAACGCTGGGAGGATCCGGGGCGAGCTGCGCGACCTGTGCGCGGCCGTCTGGCCCCGCACTCGAAGGAGCGGATTTCCTTGGTCGTCGTGGACTGGTCGGCCGCCCCGTTTCTGACGACGGCCGGGACGGCGGTGCTGGAGGACTTCCGGCAGGCTGCGCGCGACACTTCCACTCCGTTCGTGGTCGTCGTGCCCAAGGGCCCGCCGCGCAAGGTGATGCACATGGTGGGCTGGGACGGACGGGAGCCGCTGTTCGACAGCGTAGGCCAGGCACTGCTGCAGGCCGGGGGTGTCGGTGACTTCGGGGGTTCCCGGGAGCCGGGATGATTCCCCCGGGTGGGCGGCTGAGCGGGGTGAACGGTCATGACCAACGGAGAGAGGCAGTACCGGCGGGGGACTCCGATGAGTCATCTGGGCGATCACTTGGGGCTTATCGCGGCGTTCAACGAGCAGGCCCGCAAGGGGCTGGAACAGGACTCGGACACGGCCCGGATCTTCATGGCGATCTACTCCGGGTTCCTCATCGAGGCCGGCGCCCAGATCCGTGTGCGGCTGGACCCGTCCCTCATGGAGCAGGCCACCGTGGCGATCCGGCAACGCAACCCGGAGGTAACCCGTGCCCAGCGGGAGGCAGCCACGCGGCTGTTGGCCACGGTGTGGGCGGCGGGGTGGACGGGCGGCGCGGACAGCGAGGACTGGAGGCGGGTGGCCCCGGAACTGCCCGACATCTGCCTGCGGGTGGCGGCCCTGGTCGACGACAGACCGGACACCAAGTAGGCCGGGCCAGAAGAAGGGCTGCGCCGCCGGTCAGGCTGCTTGCAGGGACGGGCCGGGGCGGGGGGCTGCCGAGGTGGGGTGGACGGGGCGTCGGGTGCCGCAGCGGTGCAGGAACCGCTGCTCGGTGTGGACATCCAGTTCCCCGGCGACGCGCAGCACGGCGCAGTGCTCGGCGTCGATGACCGTTGTCAGCATCAGCTGCCTACGACTGTGGACCACGGGACCTCCCTGGCTCAACGCCCGGCGCGGCCAGGCGGCTTCAAACGAGCTTGCCGCACAACCTAACGAGTAGCCGCACGATAGGGCTTGGGACGTGCTGGCCTGGCGGTTCGGCTTGGGAGTGGATCAGCAGGCCGTCGCGCGGACGAGGTTGAGTTCCGTGCTCGGCCTGCTGCGGGTTGGGCGCTTTGCGCTGCGGTCGGAGATCAGGGCGCCGATTGCGGCGATGACCTCGGGCAGGTCGTCTCGCTCGCCGGTCCAGCGTTGCAGCGACCGCCGCTGCTTGACCTCTGCGTTGGCGTGCTCGACCATGATCCGCCGTTGGGATTGGCAGCGGCGCGCGTGGTCATAGAAGTTGCGCTCGGACGGCCCGGCGTCCGCCGCTGGTTTCCTCGGCGGGGCGCTGACCTGGCCGGGGAAGTCGCGGGCAAGGCCGGCATAGCCGGAATCGACTTCGGCTTTCACATTCGGGTGCAGCCGCAGTTGCTCCTCGATGCCCTCGGTGCGTACTGCGGTGGCATCGTGCATCCGGCCCGGGCGGATGGCCCCGAGCCACAGCTCCCGGCCCTGCTCGTCGCTGATCATCGTGGCCTTCTCGGTGTTCTGCTTCTTCTTGCCTGACACGAACGCCTTACGGCCCGGCCGCCCCGCCTTCGGGCGGCGTACCTGCACCTCGGTGCCGTCGATCCGCAGGGTGATCCCCTCGGCCTGGGCATAGGCGAACACGTCCGCGAGGGTCCTGAGCCTGATCCCGGGCCGATCCGGCACTGCAAAGCCGCGAGCGGCCAGCAGCGGGCGCACCTCGCCGACCGCCCGGCCGATCGTGGAGGGCGAGACTCCGAACAGCGCCGCGAGCACCCTGTGTGACAGTGCCCAGCGCAACACCACCAAGGTCACCAGCACCCGGTCCACGAAGACCAACTGGTGATCCGGCCCAGCCCCGGCCGCCCGCAATCGGTCATGGCCACGCCGTTCGGCCAGCTCAGAGTCTCGGGCTGCGGTCCACGGCCCGGCCAACTCGGTGATCAGTGCACCCAGGTGTTCCTTCGAGATCCCGCACAGGGCAGTATCAGAGCAGGCCGCGCGGGCCCAACTTGACTTCACAATCCAGATGATCCCGCGCGGCTCTTTGCCTTCCGGCACTAGGGCGGCTGCCGGAGCCTGACCGCCGATACCCCGATCACTCAGGCTTGGGCCGGTGCACCCATTCCTGGTCGAGGATGCTGAAGACTTCGGAGTCACGCCAGCCGTCCCGGATCCGCGCGGTGTGCCGGTGTCGACCCTCGTGGGTCATGCCGAGCTTGCCCAGCACCCGGGCCGATGCAACGTTGCGAGGATCGCAGGTCGCATAGATCCGGTGCAGTCCTATCAGCCCAAACCCTCTGCCGAGAAGTTCCCCGCCGATGGCTGTGCCCACGCCTCGACCCCACACCCGAGGATGGACGAGGTAGGAGATCTCGCCCTGGCGGTGGGCCAGGCTACGGACCTTCAGCTCGCCGATACCGACGAGTTCACCGTTGAGGCAGGCCGCATACACGAATCTCGTCTGCGGGGACTGCAACCGGGCATCCACCGCGCCTTGGACGAAGTCCCGCGTCTGCTCCTCGGTGTTCGGCCCCCACGCCTGGTAGCGGCAAGCCTCCGGCAGGCTGGCGAAGGCATGTACAGCGTGGCAGTCACCGACAACGAGATCGCGCATAGTCACCGAGGTTTTGATCACGAGCCGATCCTGTCAGGCCAGCATCGCCAAATACCAGCACTCAAGTCGCGGGGCTTCTACATGATCAAGATCGCGTCATTATCGTGCGGCTACTCGTTAGCCGGCGCCTTGGCAGTGGTCTTCTTGCCGCCCGTCTCCTTCGGCGTACGGGTGCTCTTGCGGGCGGGGGAGCGCTTGGTGTTTCTGGTGACCTTGTCCTCGATGGCCCGCAGCGGCGTCACCGACGCCTGCGTACCGCCGGTGTCCTCGCCGCGGGCGCTCCTGGCGGCACGGACGCTGTCCTCCAGAGCGGCCATCAGGTCGAGAACGGTGCCGCGAGGCTGGGGAGCCTGGCTGGGGGCTTCGACGTCGCGGTCTTCCAGCTTGGCCGCCACGATCTCCTCGATTTCCCTGATGATTGGGTATGTTCAAGCGTCAGGGAGGAGGCCAGTTGAGCGAGTGGCGTGTGGTGTGGGTAGCGGATCCGGGCCGGTGGGGGACGCTGCCGACGGAAGGCATCCTGGGGGTACAGGACCTGCCGGGGGCAGTGGCCCGGATCGGCCTGCGGCCGGGCGATCCGGTGTTCTTGGCCCCGGATTGCACGGTGGATCGGGGCCTGCTGGATTACGTGCGGTCTGCCGAATTCCAGCTGCTGGAACGGGAATCGAAACGGAATTACGCGACGGACACCCGGCCGCTTCTGGCTTTCTTGTCGTCGCGTGGGGTGTCATGGCGGGACGCGACGAGGCAGGACCTGCGGGATTATCGGCACTGGCGGTGCGCATCGCCGGAGAATCCCGGCCGGATCAGCGGGACGAAGTGGGATCGTGAGGCGGCCGCATTCACCAAGCTGTTCAAGTGGGGGAAGGTCTACCCGTTGCCAGTGGACGTCTCGCGCCGGGAAGACCGGGCCGCGGACTCGGTCGGCGCGCGGGTTTCGTGGCTGACGCCCCGGACCTGGGGGCTATGGTCGGACGTCGGGCTGCGCGGCCACACCCGTACCGGGATCGCGGCACCCGAGTGGGAGTCCCGAACGGAACTACGCAACACCAGCTTCGTCCAGCTGCTGCTCAGCTCTGGCCTGCGCCGGCAGGAGGGCGGGGCCCTGCTCACCTTCGAACTGCCCACCCAGCGCCTGAGCCACGGCCGCTACCTGCACGGCCGTGTCGCGGGTGCATTGACGAGGTCGAAGAAGAGCCGGACCTTCTACGCGTCGGTGGACGCGGTCGGCCAGGTCGAGACCTACATCTCCTCGGAGCGAGCCTGGGCGGTGCAACGCGCCCAGGAGACAGGCCGCTACGAGCGGCTGCCCTCGATGCGGCTGGTCACGAAGGTCACGCACGGTCTGAAGCCGAAGGTCGAGTGGGTTGACACCCGCGGCGTCGTCGGTGAGCAGGAGCTGAGCCGCCTGGGCTGGCGCGAGCGGCAGTGGTTGTTCCTGGAGGGGCCGGAGGGACCGGAACCGGCGTGGTTGTGGCTGACCGAGCAGGGCCTGCCGATGGACCCGGACCGTTGGAACGGCGTGTTCCGGGGCGCGAACCTGCGCTGCGAGGAAGTCCTGCTCACCCGTGAAGAACGTGAGATCAAGCGGGAGTTCCGGCTGGCGGAAGTACGGGGGAAGTCTCCGTACGCAACGCCGCACTCGTGCCGGCATTCGATGGCGCTCTACATGCTGATCCTGCTCAACGAGCTGTTCGAGTCCCGCTACGGGCTGACGAAGAAGGACCGGCGGGACTTCGCCTTGCTGTTCGGCGACCCGTGGTGGCTGGTGAAAACCCTGCTCGGGCACGCGGACGTGGAGACGACGAAACGGTACTACCTCGGTCCCGTCGCCCACCTGCAACTGGAGTCGATCCTCGCCGCCGCGGGGACCATCGACGAAGGCAGGGACGTCGAGGATCTGGACGGCGTCTTTGCCAGGCTTGCGCGGGAGACGGCTGGCATCCAGGACATCGACACGGTCGTTGAGACGACCTCGTGAGCGGGCGGGGGCGGCGGGCCATCCTACCGCCGGCCGACCATCACGCCGAGCTCCCGAAGGCCCCGGATGGGCTGATGGTCACCGTGGGCGACGAGGGCGGGTTCACGAAGGACTTCGACTTCGCCGAACTGCCGGTTGCCGAAGCCATGCAGCGTTCGCTGGCCGAGGCGTTCGCCCTGCGGTCCGCAGGCTGGTCCAGCCACGTCACCGCGGTCAATTACTGGAAGAGTCTGGTGGTGTTCTCGCATTTCCTCTCACAGATGGAGAGCCCGCCGGAGGATCTGGATGGCCTGACTGCGGCCACGCTCAAGCGCTGGCGGGCCCTGCATGTCGGCTCCAACACTGGCAGGAAGACACTGGCCTCGGTCCGCTGGCTGTTGCGTCGGGCGCCGCAGCCGGCCGCCGGGCCGGCTGCGGAGGAGCTGGCCCGCCGGATTCCCCGACAAACGCCGAGCAAGCAGTCCTACGAGAAGGGCGAGCGGGACCGGGTGGTGCTGGCTGCCCAGCGTCAGTTCCGTTCGGCCTGGCTGCGGATCGGCGAGAACACGCTGTTGCTGAACCGATGGCGGGCGGGTGGGGTGGCAGAAGGCGGTCGCGAGTGGAAGATCGGTGAGATCCTCGATCACCTTGCCCGCACCGGCGATGTCCCCCGCACGGTCAGTCCATGCGGGGGAGTTGCGGCGACGAACCGGGTGCTGTTGGGCGGCGGGGGAGCGGAGAGGACGTGGGGCAGGCTGTTCCTGACCCCCGGGGAGCTGACCGCGCTGGCTGTTTTGCTGACCGACCGTTTCGGATGGAACCTGTCGCTCTACGGCCGCATGCCGGTGCCGACCACTGTGCCGTCGGTCGGTGAGACGTCCTCGGTGACTTACCAGGTCCAGGTAGAAAAGCGCAGAGCGGGTGGTGGACGCTGGTTCTCCACGGAGAACATCACCGATTCCGGTGCCGGCTCCCCTGGCCGGCTGATCAGCCAGGCTCTGGAGGCCACGGCCCACGGTCGCGCTTTGGCCGCCGGCCTGAAGCCTGGAACGGACCGTTTGATGGTCGCGCACGAGTATCGGTCCGCGCCGAAGGACCAGGATCTGGATCGTCCGCACCGGGTGGGACCCCTGACATTGGGCGTCGGCTATGAGGACGCCAGGCAGTGGGCAGGGAGCCACAAGCTGGGCGGATCGCCGTTCCAGCGGTCGCGGCGGACTACGGTGACCCGACCGCTGCAGCACACCCAGCGCACTCACGAGAGCATCTACGTACTGCCCGACAAGCAGGTGCAGCGGGCCTCTCGGAGCGTCTTCGAGGTCGGCGCCCTGGAGGCCCTGGGCCAGGCCCGCTCCGTCGTCTTCGGCGGGCAGGTCGCGGACGCACCGGACCCGGAACATCAGCAGACCGCGACGGTCGACTGCGAGGACGAAAAGACCAGCCCCTGGCCGTCTACCGGGGGCGGCTGCGGGGCGGATTTCTTGCTCTGCCTGGCCTGCCGCAACGCGCACGTCCACCCCGGCCACCACCCGCGGATCGCCCACCTGCACCAGCAACTGCACAGTCTGCGGTCCGTCTTGGATGATCGCGCCTTCCAGGACGGCTGGAACGATCACCTCCTGCGGCTGGAGGACCTGCGCGACAAGGTCGGCCCGGTCGCCTGGCGGGCGGCACTGGCCCAGGTCAGCGACACGGACCGTGCTGTGGTCCAGCTCCTGGTGAAGGGAGACCTTGTCCCGTGAGCACAGCTCGCGCTGCTGAGGACGATCCGTATGTTCTGGCCATGCCTGCCCCGGACAGCCCGGCGGTGCTGCCCCGGTGGATCCGCCCGGGCAACGCCCACCCGAACTCCCGCTACCAGGACGCGAACTGGTCGCTGGCCCCGCTCATCGACAACCCCGGCACCAGCCTGCACACCATCCAGTGGAAGCACTGTCCTGTCGCTTTGCGCGACCAGATGCAGTTGGCGGTCTGGACGATGATCAACGGCGAGCTCCGTCCCACCTACCTTCATACCCGAGGCGTCCGGGCCCGGGCACGCGCGTCAGCGTCGGAGTTTCTGCAGACCTTCCGGGAGCGGATGCGGCTGGCACACTGGCTGAACGAACGCCGCATCAGCAGCCTTGCCGACTGCACGGGGAACGAGTGGCGGGCCTACGCCCGTATGCGGATGTTCGACGGCCAGAGCCGTGATTCCGCCGAGAGGGCCTGTTTCCGGTTGACGGGTCTTTGGGCGTTCGATCAGCTCAGCGCTCGCCCGTCGGGCATCGCCCGGCCTCCATGGGACACCGAGGGAGTCGACGACTTCCTCCCTGCCGCTGACGGCGGGAGCGGTGGGGAGAACTCGACGGAACCGTTGGACCCGCAGGTCCTGGGCCCGCTGCTGGTCTGGGCGATACGGTTCGTCGACGACTTCGCCGAGGACATTCTGGCTGCCTGGGCGGAGGTCCAGCGCCTGACCACTCGCGTCGACGCCACAGCATCCGTCCCCGAGGGGCTGGCGGCGGTTGAGGATTTCTTACTGCCCCTGGTCCACTCCGGTGCTTTGCTGCCCAGCACCTGGAACCGGGGCCGGCGACGCCTCGCCCTCACCTATATCGCGGCCCTCACCGGAGCCAGCTTCCATCAGGTCGACAGATTCAACCAGCGGCACCGGCTCTCGGATATGGCCACGAAGAGGCCCGGCCCGTGTCCGCTGCAGGTGCCCGTCACCGGGCAGATCGACGGAAAACCCTGGCGCGAGCACATGGACTTCTCCGAAGCCGCCGAGCTGATGCGGCATCTGGGAACCGCCGCGACCGTTATATGTCTCTATTTGACCGGGATGCGTCCGCAAGAGGTGCAGGGGCTGCGGTCCGGCTGCTGCCCCGATCCCGCGCCGGATAAAGGCGGGGTCCCGAGACGGCACCTGATCCGCAGCCAGCGGCAGGAGAGCGTCCCGGACGACGCCTCGCCTTCACACCTGATCCGCGGCCGGCACTACAAGAACGTGACGGACGACGACGGCAACCACGTCTCCGCCGGTGAGATGCGTGAAGTCCCCTGGGTCGCCATCACACCGGTCGTCCACGCGATTCGCGTCCTGGAGCGGATGGTCCCGGAAGGGGAACTCCTGCTGAGCACCGTTCACCACGACTTCACCCACCAGCGCAGCAGACACGGCGCCCTGAAGCTCTCCGCCTTGAGTAAGCGGATCGAGGACTTCGTGGCCTGGGTGAACCGCGAGGCGACAGTCCAGGGCCTGCCCGCCCAGGTCATCCCCGAAGACCCTCACGGCGCGATCGGGACGGTGCGGTTCCGCCGCACTTTGGCCTGGCATATCGCCCGCCGTCCCGGCGGGCTGATCGCGCTCGCCATTCAGTACGGGCACATGCGCACCATCCTGGACGCTCGCACCTCAGACGGTTACGGGTCCCGAAGCCGCGGCGGCATCCACTCCGTCCTCGACATCGAGACCGCCCTCGCCGCCGCCGACACCGCAGCAAAGCTGCGGGACCAGGCCGCCGCCGGCGAGAAGTTCTCCGGCCCAGCCGCCCGCCGGGCTCTGACCGCTGCGGCGACGACGCCGCGGTTCGAGGGCCGGATCGTCCCCGTGACGTTCGCGAAGAAGGCCGCCAAGTTCCTCGCCCGGGACGGCGTCGTGCTCTATGACAACCCGGACGCGTTCCTGATCTGCGCGTTTAAGCACGACAACGCGCTCTGCGAGCCCGATCCGGGTGCGACGGCACCGAGGCAGTACGCCTGCCAGCCCGGCTGCGGCAACACGGTCCGCACCGACGCCCACGCCCGTCAGATGCGGGAACGGGCCAACGAGATCGACCGGCTGGCCACGCACTCGCCCGGCCCCCTCGGCCAGCGCCTGCGGGCCAACGCCGACAAGCTCCGTGCCATAGCCGACACCCACGATTCCGCTGCTCAATCCGCCGAGGCCCTGACGTGACCCAGCACCACCCAGACGAGCGAACCCGCATCCGCGAGGCCATGGACCGGCTCCTGGCCGGTGAGGCCACCGTCTCCAACGTCAGCCAGACCATCGTCGCGCTGGCCGCCGAGGCCGGCGTCCACCGCATGGCCCTGCAAAAACGGCACGCGGACCTGAAGAACGAGTTCTACGAACGTGTCCGCAGCGAGACCCAGCAGGTCCCGGAACCCGAGAGGCAGCTCCGCGAGACGGTCGCCAAGCTGAAGAAGACCATCGAGAACCAGAAGGCAGAACTCGAAGAACTTCGCCGTCTGGTCACCCGCCTGACCCTGGCCAGCGCCGTTCTCACCCAGCAGGAGGACACACCCCCGGAACCTGTTCCAGCCTCCGGCAACGTCGTCCCGTTCCGCCCGCCCACCAGCTGAGTTCTTCCGTCACAAGGCCGTCCGGCGCTGCCCGGCCGGACGGCCCCGGCAAGCGGGGCCAACAGCCCGGCGAACCTCTCGAACGGTCAGTCAGCGAGGGCCCACGGTAAACGACTTCGTTCCGGCTGCTCTGCCGCCGGTGCATACCACGACGACGGTATACCTCCCCTGGCGCACCTGGTCCCAGAGCGCTTGCTGGCTCGTCCTGCCGCCGACAAGTTCCTTAGACGTTGTTTCAGTTGGTGAGTTTGCGATAGCTGATGAGTGCCGCAGCGATGCCGACGAAGCCAAGGAAGTGCTCGGGCTTGCGCTCGTAACGG
>NZ_JBIRGD010000054.1:0-30231 GCF_044327805.1 Streptomyces sp. NPDC018019
GGTCGACCAGACCCGGGTCGAAGGCCGCCACCAGAGGGACCTGGCCCCCCGCCGCCTGTCCGTACGCCCCGCGTCTGGGACGCGGCGGTCGACGCGTGGCTGGCCGACGACTCCGACGCCCTGGACCGCATCTGGGACGAGATCATCCCCGCCCTCGGCTCCGACTACGACGCCTACAGCAACGTCTCCTCCGTCGGCTGGGCCGCCTGAAGGCCAGCCCCTGACCGAGGGCTCAGCGCCGGGCTCAGCGGACTGCCGCCCGCCTACATCGCCGTGGCGGAGACCGACCCGCTCCGCGACGAAGGCCGCGACTACGCCGCACGCCTGTCCGCCGCCGGCGTCACCACCGAATTCGTGCAGGCCCCCGGCGCCCTGCACGGCTACGACCTGGTCTTCCCTCAGGCCCGCGTCAGCGAACGCAGCCTCACCGACCAGGTCCGCGCCTTGCGCGAAGCCCTCCACGCCTGACGGGCCCGGACACGCCGGGCAAGCCCATGGATACCTGGATAGGGAGCAGCGATGGGAAGAGCGAGTTGCCGGTGCGTGCGGACGGACTGCCGGCGACCGGGGCCGGCGCGGCGGCCTGCGGTGTGGCCGGCCTTTGCCCGTCGCCACGGCCTCGATCCCGCACGCCCGGTGCAGCGGGAGGACGAAGCCCTCGCATCGCACGAGCCACAGTGCCTGGTCCTTGCCTCGACGGGGCCCGCATGAAGGAAGCCCGATGCGCCGCCGGCCAACTACCGATTTTCCCTAGCAAAGGTCCTCTTGGACGTGCCGCCACCCCTCTGACCTGCGGATTTTTCGCGCTCGCTGGCCGACTGCCTGAAGCGTACAACCAAGTCAAGACTTATCCCCGCGGGCCTTCCTTCCTATATTTGGGGCTATCACACCAGTCCCTTAGAGGAATGTGACATGAGGAAGAACATCGGCGAGATGGCGATTCGGTGTCTGCGGAACCTGAAAGCGTATGTCTTCGGCGAAGTGCGGGCCATGGGCCAATGCGTACCCGCCCATCTCGCCCACATCGCCGCAAGAATCCCGGATTCCGAGCATGTAACACAGCCCGGCGCAGCCCATACGGGGTTCCTGGAGAAGAAGACCCTTCGCGGAGCGTACGTCTGCCTCATTCCGGACTTCATGGCACGCGTCGAAGCGCGCGCGTAGCCGAACGAAACTGCCGAGCAGGCGGAACACCCAAGGAGCCGGACGCCGCGTACAGCACCCTGCCTTCCCTGACTACGACATGGCGATCTACCGGCTCTTCGAGACCAAGGGCGCGCTGGTCGCGGAGTGGCTGCGGATCGTCGCCGCGGACTACCAGGCGGCCTTCGACCGGGCCGAGGGCCGAACACTCCGGCCGACCCAGCAAGCAGATCCTCGCCCTGGCCCGTTCCCTCGCCGAGGGACTGCCGGCGATCTCGCACCGGGGTTGCCCGTTCATCAACTCCCTCGCCGATCTGCCCGACCGCTCCCATCCCGCCGGGCAAGTGATCGAGCAGCACAAGGCCCACCAGACCCGCAGTCTTCTCGGCATGTGCACCCGGGCCGGGCTGCGCGACCCCGGGCAGGCCGCTGCCGCGATCACCTTCGTACTGGAAGGAGCGCAGGACAGCGTCAGCGCCCAGAAGGGAAGCAACGACCAAGCAGGAGACCACCTGATAAGAAGCGTTGAGAGCATTCTGGCGCAGCACCACGCCCCACTCGACGCACCCAGGCAACCACCGGCTGACGGCCCGCCCCCCTTCAATCCACCAGCCGCGAGGCGGGCATGGCGGTGGCCCGCCAATCGTTCAGTACCCGGCTCCAAGGAGATGACGAGCATGAGCATGAGCAATGCGCCCGGACAGGGCGACGCCACGGCTGGCGCACCGCCGTACCGAACCGGGCTCGCCGACCGGATCGACGACGGCGCCGCCTTCGACTACATCGTGTGCGGTGCCGGTTCGGCCGGTTCCGTTCTGGCCGGCCGGCTCGCGGCCGATCCGGCAGTCACGGTGCTGCTCATCGAGAGCGGCGGTGACGACGATGACGAGCGCGTGCGCAACCCCGACCTGTGGCCCGCCAACCTCGGCACCGAGCGGACCTGGGACCACGTCACGCAGGCGAACCCGCACCTGAACGGGCGCCGGCTCGCTTACGCGACGGGCCGCGGTCTGGGCGGGGGCGGCTCCATCAACGCCGGCGTATGGGCACGCGGGCACCAAAGCGACTGGGATTCCTACGCCGAGCTGACGGGCGATCCCGCGTGGGGCTACGCGCACGTACTGGGGCTCTACCGGAAGATCGAGGACTGGCAGGGCGCGCCCGACCCTGAACGCCGGGGCAGTGGCGGGCCGATGCGGATCCAGCCGGCGCAGGACGTGCACCCGCTGTTCACCGCCTTCCTCGACGGCGCCGAGGCCACCGGCGTCTCCCGTTTCGACAGCTCCAACGGCGCCCTGATGGAGAAGGACGCGGGCTGCGCCGTACGGGAGGAGAATTACCACGCGGGAGGACGGCAGACCCCCTTCAGCCGCTACGTCGCCCCCAGCTTGGGGCAGCCCAACCTCACGGTCCTGCCATACGCGACGGTCTCCCGTGTCCTGCTTCGCGCAGGCCGGGCCACCGGCGTCGAGATCGTCCACGACGGCAAGCCGGTGTGCGCGCACGCGTCGCAGGAGGTGGTGCTGTCGCTGGGCGCGATCGGCACCCCGGCCGTCCTGATGCGGTCCGGGATCGGGGACGAGACCGAACTGCACTCCGCCGGCGCCCCGGTGGCCCAGCACCTGCCCGGTGTCGGCCGCAACCTCGACGACCACATACGCCTGCCCTGCATGTGGGAGGCCGAGGACGTACCGATGCCGGTGCCCACGCGCAGCCAGGCCGTCTGCTTCTGGGGCGACGACACACGGCCGGGAGCACCGGAGTTCGTCATGTATCTCTCGCCCGCCCCGTCCGTCTCCGCCGAGAGCGCGGCCCAGTACCCGCCGCCGGAACGGTGTTTCACTCTGATGCCCGCCATGCGCCTGCGCCACGGCAGCCGCGGCCGGGTCCGCCTGGCGAGCCTGGACCCGCTGGCCGGGCCGCGCATCGAGACGAACTTCTTCGCCGACCCCGACGACGTCCGCTCGGCCCTGTCCGCGGTCGCCATGGCCCGCGAGATCGGCAACTCCGCCGCGCTCCGCCCGTTCGCCAAACGGGAGGTGTCCCCCGCGTCCTGCGATGCGGACACCCTCGACCTGTTCCTGCGCAACGCCGTCGAGACGTACTGGCACCAGAGCGGCACGGCCCGGATGGGCCGGGACGCGGACGCCGTCGTGGACGCCCGGCTCAAGGTGTACGGCATCGACGGCCTCCGCGTCGCCGACGTCTCGGTGCTGCCCCATGTGACGGTCGCCAACACAATGGCCCCCTCCATGATCGTCGGCGAACGGGCCGCAGAAATGATCACAGCCGACCAGCGCTGACCACGGTCGCGGCGCCCGGTCACACAGGGTAACCGCAGCGTGTGTTCGCGGTACCAAGGCGCTGGCATCTGAGAGGACGTCTGGTTCACGTAGTTTGTGAGTGATTGCGGTTTATGCGTCTCGCCGGGTTGTGGTGGTTTCGCCGGTTGCTCGTTTCGCGAGGTTCGAGATCATGGCGAGTCGGATCATGCTTTCGGAGTGCTCCGGCTTGGTTTCGTAGTCGCGGGCCAGACGGCGGTGCATCATGATCCACCCGGAACTGCGCTCTACCACCCAGCGCCTTGGGGTCACTGAGAAGCCTTTGGCCTGGGTGTTCCTGGGGACGACGTCGATGCCGAGCGTGGCGCCGTGTTCGATGGCCTGGTTCTTGTAGCCGGTGTCGGCCCATGCCTTGGTGATGGTGGGGTGGGTGGTGGCGAGTTGGGTGAGGAGCTGTTTGCCGGCGTCGTTGTCGGAGACGCTGGCCGCGGTGGCCATGACCAGCAGCAACAGGCCGAGGGTGTCGATGACGATGCTGCGTTTGCGGCCGACGGTCTTCTTGCCGGCGTCGATGCCCTGGGTGCTGGTGGGGACGCTGGGGGCGGTCTTGATGCTCTGGGCGTCGATGGCGCAGGCGGTGGGTTCGGCCTTGTGGCCTTCCTGCTCGGGGACCAGGCGGTGCAGGGGGATGCCGAGTTTCTCGATGGTGCCGTCGGCACTCCAGGTGCTGAAGTGAGAGAAGACAGTGGTGTGCGCGGGGAAGTCGTGCGGCAGGTAGCGCCAGGGGATGCCGGTGCGGTTGACGTAGAGGATGGCGTTCACGACTTCGCGCAGGTCGGCGAGCTTGCCGCCCAGGTGAGCGAGGTCTTCTGCCGCTCGGCCCGCCAGGCTGTGAGGGTCGGTTCCATCAGGGCCCAGCGGGCGTCGGAGAGGTCGGACGGGTATGCCTTGCGGGGCCGCTGCGGTGTCATGACAGCACTGATACGACTGGGAGTTGGAGGCTGTACATCACCCGTCCGTGCGACCTGCGGGGACGCTCCTCGCGAATTCGAACCGGGCAGGAGCTGTTGGGGCAGAACGGGACGACACGCCAGACCTGCGACAGACACCAGCACTGGACATTGAGCACAAGCAGGGCCAATCAGCCGATCCCAGGCGGTCGACAAAACCGTCAAACCTGCACGTCAGCAGCACGAACGTCCTCTGAGAGGTCGTTTTCTCCCGGCGCGATCCGACACCACGGGACACCAAACACCAAATCCGGGATGAAGCATCGGGAGAAAACGACCTCCCAAAGTGCGGCTGCCTCATCCTGGTGAGCCGCGTTTTCCGTCGCCCCCACCCGCCTGCACCGTCGCGACACACGAATGCGTGGAAGAAGGATTCCACATGTGCGCGGCCCGGAAGGCTCTGGCCGAGGGCCGCAACGTCCTCGCGGAGTCGAGAGAAAGTTGATGGAGGCCCGTGACCTTCTAGATACCGCAGCCTTCGCGGGGCCGGCCTCACACGAGGTGCTGGTCGCCTATTTGCCGCCGCCTATCGGTGTGGCTGGAGCGGCGCCTTGCTGGCCGCTGCGTACCGGGCCGTCGAGGCGAGCCAGGCCCTCGTGATGGCCGCCCAGGGCCAGCAGGCCAGATACATCGCACGAGCCAGCAGCTACCTCACAGCCGCTGCTTACGCCACGGCCCGGGTTATGGGGCGTTACCTAGGGTGTTTTTTCTGGATTACGTGGCGGTCCAGATGAGGATGCCCGCGACGTGCAGTGCGGCCAGGTAGACGGTGGCGGTCTTGTCGTATCGGGTGGCCGGGCCGCGCCACTGCTTGAGCTTGTTGATGCACCGTTTGACCGTGTTGCGTCGGCGGTAGGTGTCGCGGTCGAAGGCCGGTGGTCTGCCGCCGGATCGGCGTCGCTTCTTGCGCTCGGCGATCTGGTCGGCGGGCTGTGGAATCACGGCCCGGATGCCACGGCGCCGCAGATGGGCGCGGATAGCGCGGGATGAGTAGGCCTAGTGGAACCCGAAGGTTGGTCCTGAGCCGCGTTCATGGGTGATGGCCTCGTCGTCCTTCGGGGCGCGGTAGCGAGCCTTTGAGTATGCCCGGACCTTCGAGTCCTATTGACAAGACGAAGCCGCTACCGCGCCCAACAGTGTTCGTTCAAGGTGAGGCAGAGGAGTATCGACAAACGTGCCCGAGCGGTATCACTGGTGACGGTTAAGACGTCATCTCATTTGGCGAGTCTTCGGTAACAGATGAGGATGCAGGCAATGCTGGTGAAGGCGAGGAAGTGCCCGGCCTTGCGTTCGTAGCGTCGGTGGAGTCGGCGGCAGCCGGCGAGCCAGGACATCGTGCGTTCGATGGTCCAGCGGTGACGACCGAGCCGCTGGGAGGTTTCGATGCCTTTGCGGGCGATACGGTGGGTGATTCCGCGCTGGCGTAACCTTCGCCGCAGATGGTCGTAGTCGTAGCCCTTGTCACCGTGGAGCTTGCCCGGCTTGCGTCGCCGGGGCCCACGGCGGGAGCGGATCGGCGGTATGCCTTTGGCCAGCGGAATCAGCGCCTGGCTGTCGTGCAGGTTGGCCGCGGAAATGCCGACGGACAGGGGCAGACCAGTCCGCTCGGTGATCAAATGGATCTTTGAGCCGAACTTGCCTCGGTCGACAGGATTCGGACCTGTCAGGTCCCCCTTTTCAAGGCCCGCAGGTTCACCGAATCGATCGCACAGCGGGACCAGTCCAGCTCACCGCGACAGCCCAGCTCATCGAGGACCAGGCGATAGAACTTGGCCCAGACCCGCGCCTTCGTCCACTCTGCAAAACGCCGGTGAGCTGTGGCTCCCGACGGCCCGAACGAGGCGGAAGGCAACTACTTCCACGTACATCCCGATGTGGCCACGAACACGATCGCTGCCAGCACTTCCCGGTCACCGTGCCGACGCCGTCCACCGCCCTGCGGCCGCGACGGCGCCTCCGGCACCACACGCTGGAACAGTTCCCACAACTCATCCGGCACCAGCCGCTCAACGATCCCCACCACAACCGACAGCCTACCGAGCTACCCAAATGAGATGGCGCCTAAGAGCACGTTCCGTCGCTGCGCTCCTGGCCCATCGTTAACGCGATTCGCTGTTCGCAGTCCGAGCTGGCCGTGTGGATCACCTCTCTCCATTGCCCGAGTCTCAGCTGTGAAGCAGACCGAGGGCCGCACGGCTTGCTGGGGTTGCGAACGGCTGGTGGGATGAGGTGCCTTGAGCACTTCCATTAGGGAGTACGCGCACCCTGCACAGGCTCGGTACTGGAAAAGAGCCCGTCAGAGGAGGATCACATGGAGGTCACCGTGTTACCGGCACCCGTGTTCTGCGGGGTGGACTGGGCAGAAGATCATCACGATATTGCGCTGGTCGATGCCGGCGGAAAGCAACTGGTCAAGCAGCGGATCAGTGATGATGCAGAGGGCTTTGCTCAGCTGATCACCCTGCTGGGCGAGCACGGCGACCGCGCTGACGCCGTGATTCCAGTTGCGATCGAGACGTCCCGTGGACTTCTGGTCGCGTGTCTTCGGGCCACCGGCCGCCCCGTTTACGCGATCAACCCGCTTGCGGTTGCTCGCTACCGGGATCGTCACTCCGTAGCCCGGAGGAAATCCGACGCCATCGACGCCGCGGTGTTGGCAGATATCCTGCGGACCGACATGGCCGCTCACCGACCGCTGCCCGCGGACTCCGAGCTCGTGCAGGCCATCGCGGTGCTTGCCCGAGCACAACAGGATGCCGTCTGGGACCGCGGCCAGGCCGGCAACAAGCTCCGCTCCCAGTTGCACGAGTTCTGCCCGGCCATCCTGGACGCGTTCGCCGCGCACCAGCACGGGCTGTGCGCACGGGAAGCCCGAGCCATCCTTGCCGCCGCCCCGACGCCGGCCATCGCCGCATCGCTCACGCGGCGTCGATTGCAGTCTTTACTCAAGAAGGCTGGCCGAGTACGCGGTATCGAGGCTGAAGCCGACCGGCTCCATGAAGTGTTCCAACGTGAATATCTGCACCAGCTTCCGCAGGTGGAAGCGGTGTTTGGCCAGCAGACAACTGCTCTACTCAGACAGCTCAACACCGCCTGCCTCAATGCGGATCAGCTCGAGGAATCTACGGCTGCTGCATTCGAAGAACATCCTGATGCGCCGGTCATCCGCAGCTTTCCGGGACTCGGATCCTTAACCGGCGCCCGCGTCCTGACGGAAATCGGTGATGACCGGTCCCGATTTGCGAGCGCCGACTCGCTCAAGGCATACGCCGGAAGTGCCCCTGTTATGCGGGCAAGTGGTAAGAGCCGCACGGTTATGAGCCGGAGGATCAAGAATCAGAGGCCAGCGGCCGCAGGCTATGTATGGGCCTTCGTGTCGCTTACCAAGTCAGCAGGCGCGAGGGCCCATTACGACCGTCGCTGGGAAGCCGGTGACCGGCACGTCGCGGCGCAACGCAATCTCTTCAATCGCTTCATGGGCATGCTCTTCCACTGCCTCCAGCACGGCCAGCTCTACGACGAGCTCAAGGCATTTCCGACCCATCCGGACGACCGTTCCGCCACTGCGGCTTGACGCTTATCGGCGTGGGCTGTCTTGTCCGCGAGGACCGTATCCGGTGTGGTCCTGGGACGCCCGGTGCGTCGGGGCACCCGGTTGCGGGCCATGAGATGGGGGAAGGCGGGTGCGTCACCGGCTTGGCCGGGGGTGATGACGAAAGCCAGGGGCCGGCAGCGGCCGTCGCAAGCCAGGTGGATCTTCGTGCTCAGTCCGCCGCGGGAGCGTCCGAGAGCATGGTCGGCCGGCTCGCCGGCCGGGGCCCCTTTTGACGGGCTCCGGTCGCATGCTGGTGAGCGCGGACGATGGTCGAGTCGACCGCGATGACCCAGTCCAGGCCGTCCTCGGCGTCGGCCCGGGCGAGCAGCGCGGTGAACACCTTCTCCCACGTGCCGTCGATCGCCCACTTCCGCAGCCGGTTGTGGGCGCCTTTCCACGAGCCGAACCGCTCGGGCAGGTCCATCCACGGTGTCCCGGTGCGGTACTTGAACGCGATCGCCTCGATCACCTGCCGGTGATCCCGCCACCGCCCGCCCCGCACCGGTGTCCGGTCCGGCAGCAACGGCTCGATCCGCGCCCACCGGGCATCAGTCAACGACACACCCGGACCAACGATCCGATGATCTGAAAGAAACGCCCTAACCACCAGGGCAAGAGTGCGGCCCTCGGTCCGGGCCGGCACATCCTCGACGAGGAATTCAACGACACAATCTCGTCCGTGCGCGTCCCGAACGGGTGGACGGTCACCCTGTCGCTGGCCGCAACTTCGACGGTGAAAGCCTCCAACTCACCAGCGATGCATCGAACCTCAGCAGCGGGATCAACGACCACACCTCATCCATCGTGATCACGGACGGTACGACCCAGCAGCAGGGCATCGGGAACGGTGCCTCCAACCAGTCCAATACGGCACAGGTCAACGGCACCGCCTTCACGGAGATCGACCAGTCGAACGCGAACGTGGCGGTCAACTTCTCCGAACTTTGGTGACCCCCCTTCGGCTCCGGGGGCGATGCGCCCCAGCGTGACCCCGCAGCAGGGCACGCCAATTCGGCGTGCCCTTGCTGCCGTCAAAAGTCGTAGCGGGCGATCTCGCCAGCAAGGAATGCTTTGCCCGCAGGGACCGAGGCAGGGCCTGTACACGACTTCGCGCCCGAGGCCCGGGCCGCAGCATTTGGCGGCCGACTCACCACAGGCCCGCATCCCGTCACCGGGCCGTGATCAAACTTCGTGTCGGGCGACACGAGAGTGTCAGTGGTCGGCGACACGTGAGCTGTCATTAGAACGGCAGGCCGTCATGACCAGAGCGGACCGTCGCCACCGACGACCCCGCAGCCGGGCTGTCAACGGCTGGGCTTCGGCTCGCTGAACCATCGTTGCAGCAGGCGGGGAGTGATCCGGTCCCTCGCCTGTGAACGCAGGGGTCGAAGAGAGTGGAATTGCTTGTTCAGGTGACGACGACAGGTTCGCCGCTCAGTGCGACACCGGCCCGGCGCAGCTCGTCGAGTGCGGTGCGCGTGGTGTCGGCGGCGACGCCGGCGGTGTAGTCGAGCAGGACCCGCACTGTGAAGCCCGCGCGCACTCCGTCCAGTGCGGTGGCCTTCACGCAGTGATCGGTCGCGATGCCGACGACGTCGAGGTCGGCGATGTCGCGGGCCTTCAGCCAGGCGGACAGTGTCGTGCCGTCCCGGGTCGAGCCCTCGAATCCGCTCTTCGAGGCGGAGTGGGCGCCCTTGAAGAAGACCTCGTCGACATGCCTGGAGTCGACGGTGGGCGCGAAGTCCGGATGGAAGTCGCTTCCCTCACTGCCGACGACGCAATGCACGGGGAACGAGTCCTGGAAGTCGGGGTTCTCGGAGAAATGGGCGCCCGGGTCGATGTGGTGGTCACGGGTGGCGACGATGAAGGTGTACTGCCCGTCGGGGCGCCGGACCAGCTCGGCGATGGCGGCGGCCCGGTCCGCGCCGCCCTTCACCGGAACGCTGCCGCCTTCGCAGAAGTCCTTCTGCACATCGACGATGATCAGTGCACGACGCACGGGAAAGCCTTCCCTCGGGTGAACCTCTCCCCGATGGTCGCCCTCCCGTCGGCGGACGGGCGCGCACCGCGCCGGTCGTTCACCCGACCGGCGCGGGGCGCGCAGAGTCCGCTACGAGGTAACCGTGCTGGTTTCAGTCCTCAACGAGTGGCTGTGACCAGCGCAGTCGCAACAGTTCCACGGCCCTGTACGGGCCCGCCTGCACGCGGGGGAGCCGTGAGGCAGGGGCGGCTGAGGGGCCGCCGCTGGTGGGGTTCAGCCGCCGATGGTGAACTCGACGGACTACTCACACAGGAGTACTCGACGGACTGCTCACCCAGGACTACCCGGTCCTTGCCGGTGTGGTTGCGGCCGTCTGTGGTTTTCCTGCCGCGGGTCTTCACCCCGCTCACCGTGACCTTGTGGGCGCCCGGGGTCAGGTCGCGGAAGACGCGCTCGGCCTTGAGCGGATACGGCACTTCCTTGCCGACCACGGTGATGTCCTCGGAGCTGACCGTCGCGCCGTCGGGACCGGTCAGGGTCAGAGTGATGTCCATCTTCGGCACGAATTCGGGATTCAGCTTGTTGTTCTCCCCGAACCATGCGACGGAGTCCCAGATGTAGGGGACCGCCTCGTAGGTGACGGTCATCTTCTGCGGTTCGGCGTCTCCGCCCACCTCGGCGGTGAGGACGGCTTTGACCTTGGAGTAGTTGCCGTTGTCCCCCTTGAATTCCTTCGTGCCGGTGGCCGGATCACGGACGGGCGTCATGTGCTGGCCCTTCTGTTCACCCTCAGCGCCACAACGTACGGTGCGCATACTTGCACTCATTGTCACGGTGAGGGGCGTGGCGGAATCCCTTGACCGGATTCCGCCACGCCGGCCCCGTGGCGCACCGTTTCCCCGGCAGCCCTGCCTCCGGGGAAACGGGCTGTGGCCGTTGCGGTTTGTCAGCAGCCTCCGGTTCGTCCCCGGGGAGCAGTGGAACCGTTGCCGGCACTGCCGTAGTGGTCGGAGCGGCAGCAGGGACGCCGTTCGTCGCGTCCAGAACCCGTTGGGGACCAGGTAGAGGTAGTAGCCGACTCCGCCGCCGTTGAAATGCCAGAAGTTCTTGTCGGCGGGCCGGTCGCGCATCGCAATCAGGGCGGCGCGGTCGAAGCCGATGGTCCTCTCGCACATCAGGTCGTCGTCGTTCGTGGCCCAGCCGACGGCATTGCGGCTGCCCTGCTGTGGTCCGCACCCCGCCTCGACGCCGCACTCGACCACGCCCGCGCCCACCCGGACGCCGGCGGCGCGCCGGCCCTCCGCGACGTTCCGCCCGACGGGTACACCGCCGTCCCGCGGCTCGATGTCCTCCGACCCGACCAGGCCGACGTCATCGCCGGAAGGAAGAACCCCCCATCCGTACGTGGCTGCATCCAGCCCATCGAGGCCGAGGTCCTCCTCGGGTCTGGGTCGACGCCTGCATCGACCCTGTGACGCCGCCCAGCGACAGTCCCTGGAAGACCTCGCCTCCGCCGACATTGGTCACCCGCGGCGGCATCGTCGGCGTCCTGCCCAACCATGTCGCGTACAGCCTGCGGATGCTGAGCCCTCACCGCCTACTGACACACCTCATGCCGCCGACCACTGACATCTCGTGTCATCTCCCACTGACGTTCTGACGTCGTCCGACACTTCGATGACACGAACCTGACGGCGCTCAACCTTCCCTACGTTGTTCTGCGGGAGGCGGTGAGCCCTTCGTATGGTTCACCCACCCAGGGGCGCCGGGTGTGGCTTTCAAACTTGTGCCGCTTGTGGCTTCCATCGATTGGCCGCCCGGCGCCCCACGACGACTCGGCTGCCAATTAGGAATTGCGAATGATCGCTCCGTAGGGAATCGACAGCGACGTCGTCCGTCGGGAGGCACCCGGCACACCGACCGCACGGAGGCACCATGGCCGCGATCTGGGCCGGCATCGACGCAGGCAAGACCCACCACCACTGCGTCGCGATCGACGAGAGTGGCCGCCGGCTGCTGTCGCGACGCGTCGCCAACGATGAACCCGAGTTCCTCGTGCTCCTCACCGACGTCCTGGCCCTGGGCGACGAGGTGACCTGGGGCATCGACCTGGCCGACGGCGGAGCTGCCCTGGCCATCGGCATCCTCCTCAACCACGACAGCCGGTGAACTACATCTCCGGCCGGGCCATCCACCGCGCCTCCGAGAGTTACCGCGGCGAGGGCAAGACCGACGCCAAGGACGCCGCGGTCATCGCCGACCAGGTCCGTATCAGGCGTGACCTGAACCCCTTACGCGCCGGCGACGAAACCGTCATCGACCTCAAGATCCTCACCGGTCGCCGCATGGATCTCGTCGCCGACCGCACCCGCGCCGTGAACCGGCTCCGGGCCCAGCTCTCTGGGATCTTCCCCGGCCTGGAACGAGCCCTGGACCTCACCAACAAGGGCCCGTTGATGCTGCTGACCGGCTACCAAACCCCCGCGGCCATCCGCCGGCTCAGCGCCAAGCGCCTGGAGACATGGCTCCGGAACCGCAAGGTCCTCCGCGCCGATCAACTCGCCGAGACCGCAGTCGCGGTCGCCGAACGCCAGCACACCAGCCTGCCCGGGGAGAAGCTGACCGCCCAGATGGTGCACACGCTCGCGAAGGAGGTGATGCTCCTCAACGAGCAGGTCGCCGAGCTCGACAAGCTCATCGAGGCCCGGTTTCGCGACCACCGCCACTTCGACGTGATCACCAGCATGCCCGGCCTGGGCACCATCCTCGGCGCTGAGTTCCTGGCCGCCACCGGCGGCGACATGGCCGTCTTCGGGACCCCGGACCGCCTCGCCGCCTTCGACGGTGTCGCCCCGGTTCCGCGCGACTCCGGCAAGATCAGCGGCAACCTGCGACGGCCGCAACGCTACAACCGCCGACTTCAGCGCGTCCTCTATACCTCGGCGTTGTTCAGCATCCGAAGGTCCGAGGAGTCCCGCCGGTTCTACGACCGCAAACGAGCCGAGGGCAAGCGCCACACGCAGGCCGTGCTCGCCCTCGCACGTCGCCGCGTCAACGTCCTCTGGGCCCTCCTTCGCGACGGACGATGCTACGAGCTCACGCCACCGACGGCCCTCGCGGCTTGACAGACGGCATTAGGAATCGATGAGACGAACTGCAATCCGTCAGGGTTCGGTGAGACGAGCTCAAGGTTCGATGCGACAGGACACCCCAATCGGGGTTCCGTACGCCTTCGTTACGCGAAAAGTACGGTAAGTGGACGCTAAGTGTACGGCCTGTGAGGTAGGGTGTGGGTCGGGAGGTCTTCCATGTCCGAGTTGTTTGATGCAGTCGACGCGCTGGTCGCGTCCCGCTCTACGCTGCCGCCGGCGGAGGAACGCAAGCGACTGCGCACCGCGCACGGCCTGACGCTGGACGAAGTCGCCGCCGCGCTGAAGGTGCGCCGCGCCACGGTGTCCGCCTGGGAGTCGACGAAAAAGCCGACCGAGCCGCGCGGCCCGGAGCGCGAGGCGTACGCACGGCTGCTCAAGCAGCTCGCGGAGCTCTACCCCGCATCCACAAGGCCGAAAGAGCCAGCGGCCCCCATGCCCGCCACGTTCACCGGCGCTCCCGACCCGGCGGGCGAAATGCCAGAGGTTCCGGACGCTCCGATCGACGACGTGGCCGAAGCCCTTCACCCCACCAAGGCCACGTCGACGTCGCACCGCTCCGGGACGCAGAAGGCGGCCCCGACGGAAGCACGGACTCCGCCCACAGCCTCAGCTCCCGACGCTGCGGACATGACTGCGCCCGAGAACACCCAGGCCCCTGCCCCTGCCCCTGCACCCGCCACCGCTGCTCCGGCGACCGCGCCCCGACCGATGCGCACCACCAGGCCGTCGTCGACGTCGCGCCGCCCGGGGGCGAAGAAGACGGCCCCGGCCGCGATCCCGGCGGGCGAGAGCGACCCGCGCTTCGAGAACGGGCCGCTGGCGGTCGTCGACGTCGAGGACGGGCAGGTGCTGGCGTACTGCACCGGCGGCCTGGTCCTGGACGTGCCCGCCGAGTCCCTGCCGTCCCTGGTGGACTGGACGCTCAAGGAGGCCAAGCTCGGTCAGCCGAAACTCTCCGGTCCCGGCAAGGACGCCGACCCGCTGCTCGTGCTCACCGAGGCCGCGCTGGAGCGCTACGGCCTCCCGGCCACGCTCACGGAGGAAGAACGGATCGCCGGGCGGATCCCGGAGAGCCACAAGGTCATCAAGCAGCTGACCCGCGCGCAGTGGCAGCTGACGAAGCGCGGGTTCGGGCCGTGGGCACGGATCTACCGCCCCGCCACCGGTTCGGAGCGGGCCTGCGTGCAGCTGTGCATCCCGTCGTGGAACGCGCTGGATGTCCGGCACTGGGGCCACGCCGCGCAGCTGCCGCCGGCCGAGCTCGCCCGGGTGCTGGGCACGTACGCGTCCCGGGTGATGACGCCGCGCGGCTCCACCGCCGTCACGGGCCTGGAGCTGATGACCGCGCTGCACCCGCCGACCCGCGCCTCCGAGCCGGACGCCGACGGCAAGCGGCACTCCGAGCACAACCCCGGCTCCCTGGGCACGGACCCGGTGGACTGCGCGCCGTGCGAGGCCCCGGACGGGCACCCGCTGCTCAAGAACCTGCCGCGCTTCCACGTGCGCGGCCCGGCGGAGAAGCTGTTCGAGGAGGCGTACGACTGGGCCCGGCCGATGACCGACGCCGAGTGCCTGCGCCGCAACCTCGTCGGCCTGGACGTCAACATGGCCTTCGCCGCCGGCGCCAACGGCCTGATCGTCGGTCTCGGCGCGCCCACCCACGTCAAGAACCCGGCGTTCGACCCGAAACTCCCCGGCAGTTGGCTGGTCGACCTCTCGCACGTCGACCTGTCCCGGGTGAAGGTCGCCAAGGACCGGTGGGCGCAGCTGGACGCCGGCCTGCTGCCCAGCCCGTTCACGCCGACGGGCGAGCGCCCTGAGGGCCCGGCCTGGTACGCGACGCCGACCGTCGCCTATGCGGTGGAGCTCGGCTACGAGGTGCGCCCGGTCGAGGCGTACGTCCGGTACGAGAACGGCCGCTATCTGGACGGCTGGTACACCCGGCTGCGCGACGCCTGCCTCGCCACCATGGCCGACCTCGGCGTCGACGCCGACCTGTCGCCGGACGGCTTCCTGGCCGCGATGGACGGCTACCGCAGCCGTGACCCGCAGCTGGCGATCGTCGTCTCGGCGATCAAGGCGACGGTCAAGGGCGGTCTGGGCAAGCTGCGCGAGCGCCCGCGCGGTGAGGGCTGGAAGCCCGGCGAGCCGTGGCGGGCCCTGGCCCGGCCGACCTGGCGCCCCGACATCCGCGCGGCCGTCATCTCCCGCACCCGCATCAACTTCCACCGCAAGATCGTCAAGCATGCGGCGTTCACCGGCCAGTACCCGGTCGCGATCCTGTCCGACTGCGTCGTCTACGCGGTCGACGGCGACAGCCCGCTGGACTTCCTGCCCTACCGGGACGGCAAGCCGCTGCCGGGCGGCTTCAAGCTCGGCGTGAACCCGGGTCTGGTCAAGCACGAGGGCACGCAGAGCGTGCTGTGGGGTGAGGGCGTACGGGAACAGTTCGACGCCCCGGCGCTCAACCTCGCCCGGTACATCAAGGACGGCACCGTCACCGGCGTCGACAGCGGGGAGTAGGTAGACGATGAGCAGGTTCGGGGACGGCCTGGAGGCCGCGGTGCAGAAGGCGTTCACGCGCCCGGCGCCGAAGTCGGCCGGCGCGCAGATGCGGTACCTGGTCAAGCAGCTCAAGGGCACCAAGGCAGTCGCCCAGATGCTGCGGATCTCCCAGCGCACCGTCGAGCGGTACGTGAAGGACCAGATCAAGAAGCCGCGGGCGGACCTCGCCGCGCGCCTGGAGCGTGAGACGAAAGCCCGGTGGCAGCCGCAGGTCCGCGCCAAGGCCCGGCAGAAGGCGGCGACGACCGACGGCATCGTCATCGATGTCCACGCCCGCCTCGGATATGCCGGGGCGCCGATCGGCACGACGGACGAAGACCGCATCCGGCATCTGACCGTCGCCCTGCCACCCGAGCATGCCGCCCGCCTCTTCGACGCCCAGCAGGCCGGGGCCGGCGACGACCGGCTGCGCGAGCTGACCGCCGAAGCCCTCAAGGAGGTGTACTTCCAAGACGGCGGCCGCCGCGCCGGCTCCCTGCAGGAGGTGCAGATCAACGACGTGATCCACCTGGACTTCGAGCTGTAGAAGCCGTGCCTCGAACAGCGAGCGGGCCCGGACCGACTCGGCCTGGTGCCGACTCGCGCGAAAGTGTCCTGCGCCTTTGCGGTTCGTGTCCCGGGTGCCTCGCACCCACTGCGCTGAACGGCCCGGCCTAAGCACACCTCAGAGGCCCTGCTATCAGGACATCGGCGTGAGAGGCCCACGAACACTGAGCTGCGAGTCGACAACAGTTGCCGTGCTGAGCGGGCTCGGTGCTACTTGAGCATGCGGGCCGCCCCCACCCGCTTGAGGTGTATGACGATGTCGTGCGACTGCGCGAGTCGGACCTGCGGGGCGTCCGCGATCCCGGGGTAGGTGGCGCCGATGTTCTTGACGGTGCGCGGCACGGCGAGCCAGGCGCGGGCCGCCGCCGGGGCGTTGCGCAGGTCCACCACGAAGTCGCGGTGCCGTACCCGGTCGAGGGTGTGCTCGGCGGTGCCGGGCGCGGCCGGGCCGACGGCGAAGCGGTGGACGCCGCCGTCCCGGCCGGAGGCGTTGAACGAGCCCCGGTCGAAGGTGAGGCCGACACTCAGGTAGCCGCCGCCCAGCTGCTCGCGGAGGAATTCGCCCTGGACCTTCGGATAGCTGCCGGGGACGTAGGTCCTGAGGGCCACGTGGCTGTTGTGGGCGGCGAGCACGATCTTGTCGCCGGTCCGCTGCTGCCACCAGGCGACGTTCTCCGCCATGATCCGGTCGCGGTGGAGCATGGCGTCGGTGATGCCCTGTGGGCTGTCCAGGTCGAAGGCGAACAGCGTGGTCATCTGGTGGATCGCGGTGGCGTGCTGAACAGCCCAGGCGTGCGCGTCGGAGTCGGCGCCCGTGCCGGGCCGCTGTTTGAGCAGGGCCACCGCCCGGCCGGTCCGCTCGGCGAGCTCCTTGCGTTCGGCCATCGGCTTCGACAGGTAGTCGTTGACGTACGTCTCGGCGTCGGTGGCGGGCCGCAGACCCCGGTACAGCTCGGTGAGCCGCGGGGCGAGTCCGGGGCGGGCCGCGGCCGCGTAGGCGCTCACCTTGTCGTACAGCTCGGCACCGGCGAACCCGCCGTCGTCGCCGACGAAACGGACCGGGTCCTTCGGGTGCTTGACGTTGTACGCGCGCATCCACTGGAGCAGGTCGCGGTACTCGGCGTTGTTCCACCACCGGTAGGTGCCCTGGAACTCCTCGTCCATGATCTGCTTCAAGTCGCCCTCGCCGCGCAGGAGGTAGGCGTCGAGCCGCAGTCCGGTGCTCCACGGGGCTTCGAGGGCGAAAGCCCGGAAGCCCTTCTCCTCGACCAGATACCGCAAGATGCGGTGCTTGACGGTGAAGAACTCGTGCGAGCTGTGGGTGGCCTCGCCCAGGCCCACCACCCGGGCGTCGCCGACCATCCGGCCGAACGGACGCAGGTCGGCCAGGCCGCCGCGGGGCTCGGTGGTGCGCAGCGGGTGGGCCACCCGGCCGAGGGCCGCCTCGGGGGAGTGGAACGCGGCGGCCGCGGCCTCTTCCGGGCCGGCGGGCGCCGCGGCGCCGGCGGAGGCGGCCGGGGTGACGGCCAGGATGGCGCTGAGCGGGACGAGCAGGGCGGCGAGCAGGACTTTGTGCGTGTTCATGGGCCCAACTCTCGCCGCGCGGGGCGCCCCGGACCATCCACTGAGCCCCCCGATCGGTCCGGGGGTTGGCTACACCGTCGAGGGGCGGGGGACTGGCCCCTGCTCCCGGTTGTGGCACCGCGCTCGCTCCACAGGCTGAACAGCTCGGGTTCACTCCAACGAAGGAGTGCCGGCAGTGCGGATCGTTTGTGCGCCGCGCTGGCCGAGGCCGACGCCCAGGGGCGGAGGCGGGCATCCGCCCCTGTCTCTGTCCTCGGTCATACGCAGCTTCGAGGCAGCCCGCGCCTGACGGCTGGACCGTCAGGCGGGCCAAGAGCTCGCATCGCGCTGTTCTGCGAGACCGCGGGGACGGTGCCGCAGTTGGCGGCCGTCGTCGATCTGTTCGATGTGCTGCGGTACTCGGGCTCCGGTTGCCACAGCCTGCCCGGCAAACCCGGCGCGCACGGCCGAGCGCGGGCACAGACGGGTCGGTAGCGGCCGGGACGCGTTTCGCCGTCCGCACCCGCAGGATCCGAACGGTGGAGCGGGGCGGCCGCGCCCCGCCCTACACACCGGGCGGGGGCGGAGGACATCGGCGTACGGGGGCGGACGCCGATGCTTGTTTCAGAAGCGGGATCCCAGAGCTTGTTTCAGAAGCGGGACCCCAGAGCGACCGCCAGGCCGAGGGCCGGCAGACGGCTGGTGCCGTCGCCGAGTTCGATGTCGCTGCCGTGGCGGTATACACGGCCGTCGATCTGGACGGGAGTGATCGTCCGGCCGGCGAGGTAGTCGGCCAGCATGCGCGAGAGAGCGCTCCAGCTGGTTTCCAGCTCGGCGCCAAAACGGCCGAGGGTGGTCTGCCAGGCGTTGCCGTCCCAGTCGTGGCCGTTGCGGATCGTGTTTCCGATGCGGTTCTGGATCCACACGAACCGGGCTGCCTCGGAGACCGCCGCGACGACCTGGGTGAGTGCCCGCCCGGCTGCCAGGGCCGGCGGGGTGTTCTGCCGGGGAGGGGCGGCGGGCAGGTGGACGAGGTGGTCGATGTCGCTGCGAAGCGAGGTGAAGGAGTCGTTCATCCGCCACGTTTCGTTGGAGAAGTCGTTGTAGTTCTGCCCGAACGGGAGCGACTGGAAGTCCCTCGACGCGAGCTGGTTGTTGCGGAACACGGCGTTGTAGGCAGCCCGTATCGGCTCCGGGTCCTGGTCGCGGAAGACGTACCTGCCTTGGGGCGTGAAGTAGCCCATCACGTACAGGTTGCGCGGGTTGATGATCACGGAGAGGCGGTGCTGGTTGGCTTCCGAGCGGTCGATCAGCGCGACCTCGACGAAGGCGTCCGTTCGGCTGGTGGTGGCGCTGTGCGGAAAGTTAGGGCGTATCGCGTGGCTGACGGTGCGCCGCAATTCGACGAGCATGTTGTCGTAGGCGGTGCCGGCCGCGTGGCTGCTGGTGTTGCGCAGGTTGGTGATGTCCCAGTCGATGCGGGTCCAACGGCTCACGGGGTCGGCGTGGGCCTTCGGGGACAGCCCTTGCGTCACGCCGACGGCGGCCATCAGCGCCAAGGTGAGGATCAGGACACGGCTCATGAGCCGGCGGGCAGGCAGGGAAAGTCTCATGCGGGAAGGTGCTCCTGGGGAAAACGAGCGGTCGGTTGTGCGGCACAGATCTCCTGCGAGAACTCCGTGCACAGGGGAACGGACCGGGGCGGGGCGTGGCCGGCCCTCCGTCCGAAGCACCATCAGTCAACCGGAGGGAAGCGGGGCGTACCAGGAAGTTTCACCAGCAGAAGTAAGGGTTTGCCGTCGTTCTGCCGCATGGGCCCGGTGTCCTGCCGGTCCACGCGAACGAGGCATGCGGCCCGAGCGGGCAGGGCTGCAGTCGGTGGGCGGCCTGCTGGCCGCCGCCTCGGCGGTGCCCGTCGGCCAGGCCACGGAATCGGCGGGGCGCGCCGACGCCGCCGGGCCGGTGCCCAACGTCACGGCGGAGACGACAGCCGCGGTGGCCAGGCAAGCCCCAAACATCCAGGCGCGGCGTCGGGTCCGTGCGGAGCGGGACCCGGTGGATGCCGGGGCGGTGAAGCGGCCGCGGTGGTCCTCCCATGCGTGCGTCGGGGTGCGCGGAGCCGGGAGAGAGGTGGGTGTCGCGGCGCGAGCACAGCGCGTTTGTGACACCGGTCGGCCCGCTCTCAGTGGCGTTCGGCCGCGGGGGCCGCTGGTGAACACGTGGTACGCGAAGTGACGGAGCGAGGCGGTCGGCCACGCGTTCGTGCGCCCTTGAGCCAACCCAACGGAACCTGGACACAACAGGCAATTCCACCGGCAAAAGTAGGGTGCTGCATACTTTTGCGGGTGGGGGTGCGCATCCGGTGGGCCCTGGCGTTGTGGGGGCTTTGAGTATGGGTACCGGTAAACAGGCCGACGGCGCCTTCGGCGTGCTCCTGCACAGCCTGCGCAAGAGCGCCGGGCTCACCCAGGAGGAGCTGGCGCAGGCGGCGGGGATCAGTGTGCGGGCCCTGTCCTACATGGAGCGCGGACGCTCGCGGGGGCCGCAGCGCCGGACCGTGCAGGCCCTGGCCACGGCCCTGCGCCTGAGCCCGCAGGACGCGAGGGAACTGGAGCGCCTGGCGAGCCTGGGACGGCCCCGCCGAGCCCCCGCCAAGGAGGTACCGCCGCCTGTCGCCGTACTGGATACCGCAGCGCCCGCGGCTGCGCCCGATCTGCTGCCACGGGCGCCGCGCGGCTTTCACGGGCGGGCGGCGGAGCTCGCCGCTGTGTCCCGGGCCGCCGCGGATGAGGCGGCGCCCGTCTGTCTGGTCATCGGGCCCGCCGGGGTGGGCAAGACGGCGCTCGTGCTGCACTGGGCCCACCAGAGCCGTGCCGGGTTTCCCGACGGGCGGCTCTACGCCGACCTGCGCGGCTTCGGCGGCACGGGCGAGCCCTCTTCCATGGAGGTGCTGCGCGAATTCCTGCCGGCGCTCGGTGCGGCGCACGGCCGGATACCGGAGTCGGTCAACGGCGCGGCCGCGCTGTTCCGCTCGCTGGCCGCCGACCGCCGGCTCCTCGTGGTGCTCGACAATGCGCGGGACTCCGAGCAGGTCAGACCGCTCCTGCCCGGCGGGCGCCGCTGCGTCACCGTCGTCACCAGCAGACACCGGCTGTCGGGGCTGATCGTCACCGACACCGCCCGGCCCGTCGCCGTGGACGTGCTCGGGTCACGGGACGGCACGATGCTCCTGGCCGGCATACTCGGCGCCGAACGGGTACACGCAGAGCCGGCGGCTGCGCGACGGCTGGCCGAACTGTGCGGCGGGCTGCCCCTGGCGCTGCGGGTGGCGGCCGCCCGGCTGGCGCAACGACCCACCTGGCCGCTGGGCGCGATGGCCGCCGAGCTGGCCGACGAGACACGTCGGCTGAGCCTGCTGGACGTGGAGGACACCGGCGTGCGAGCGGCGCTGCGCCTGACGCTGCAACAGCTCCCGGAACACGTCTCCCACCTGTTCGCCCATCTCGGCCGCCACCCCGGCACACACGTCGACCGGTATGCCGCGGCGGCCCTGGCGGACACGGACCCGGCAGCCGCCGAGACCTGTCTGGAACGGCTGGCCGTCGCGCACCTCGTCACGGAGACGGCGCCCGGCCGATGGACGATGCACGATCTCGTGCGGCTGTACGCACGGAGCCTGGACGCCGGGCCGGATGCGCTCAAGCGCGTGCTCGACCACTACATCGCCACGGGTCTTGCGGCGGTGGCCGCGGCCGAGCCCGGCAACGAGGAGTGCTTCCCGCTGCCAAAGGACTACCTGCCGCCCGCCGCCGTGCGGGAGTTCGGCGACCGGTCCGCCGCCGTGGCCTGGTACGCGGCCGAGCGGGACGACCTCACACTGGCGGTGGCCGCGGCGCACGCCGCCGCACTGCACGAGCGGACCTGGCGGATCGTCCTGACGCTGTGGCCGCTGATCGTCTGGCGCGTGCGCGACGGCTGGGCCCCGCTTCTGCAGACCGCGCTCGAAGCGGCCCGGGCCGACGCCGACCAGCACGGTGAGTCACGGGTGCTCAACGTGCTCGGCTGGATCCTGATCGAAGAAGAGCGCATCCCGGAGGCGCTCACCCACCTGGAGGCCGCCTGCGCACTCGCCTCCCGGGCAGGTGACACGGTGGCCGAGGCAAACGCCCTGATCGTTGTGGCCATGGCACAAGCGGCGCTCGGCCGCCTGGACGAGGCCGCGCGGGGATGCGAGCGGGCGGTGCAACTGGCGCGCCAGGCCGGCGACCGGACCATCGAGAAACTGGCCATGCAGCACCTCGCCCGCCACTGGGCCGACGCCGGCAAATGGCGCCAGGCCCTCGACACCGCGACCCAGGCCCTGGCCCTTCACGACCGGCCGGGCACGACCGACATCCCTCGGACACTGCTGCTCATGGTGAAAGGAGAGGCGCTGCTGGGGCTCGGCAACGAAACCGAGGGCATCAGGCAACTCGACCTGGCGGCCCGGCAAGCGGAGTCCTCCGGCTACGACGACGGCGCGGTACGGGCGCTCGGCGCTCTGCTGCGCGTATCAGCCGACGCCGGACACCAGGCACGATACGACGCGGCCCTCGCGCGGCTCACCACCCGGACGTGAACCGTGGACTCGCCGCTGCCAGCCGCCCCCGGCCGGCGTTGCGTGGGGCGCTGGGACCGCCTCACCTTCGGCGGCAACATCACCGGGACCGGCAGCAAGCCCTACCGACTCGCGCACACCCAGGCCCGCAGGGACGAAAGCCCCGAAAGCTGAGTACTCAGTCCCGCCACCAGTCCCCGGAGTCCGCCAGGGCTCGACGCAGGTAGTCGTCCAGTCCGTTCGCCGCCCAGATGCGCCCGTCCGTCTCGTGATCCCAGATGAACACATCGTCACTCAGCGGGACCCTGACAAAGGCGAACTGATCTCCGCCGGCGTTGTCACCGAAGAACATTAGCGGCTCGAAGGGCATATAGAGCTCGGCGAAGTCAGCTGAGGCGCGGAAGGAGGCGTTCTCTTTGGCGATCCGCTCGGCACTCCACACCACGTCGGTGTCGTAATGCCCGCGCACACCATTGCACTCGCGGAGCAGGGACGAGAGATCCTCGGGAAGCGGCTGGCCCAGCACACGCTCGACCTCGGCCAAGGCCTCGCTGGTCGCAGGCTCGGCAAGCTCTGCGTCTGCCATCACATCCAGGATCTGTGCACGCCACATCCGGCGAGCGTCTCAGGACCACGAAGATCACGACAAGCCGATCATGCCGCCAACGGCACACACGCGCCCCGGAGTGACATCGAAACTCACCGACATCCCATCCCGTCAAGATCAGCAAGTGACATCCGTACTCACCGACAAGCGACACTCGCCGACATAGTCACCCGCGACGGGGTGACATGGTTGAGGATGGAGCCGGGGAGAGCGTGCCCGCGCTGTTCTTACCCGAGTACACCCCTGTGCTGCGCGACCGCTTCGCCGCTGACGGCTACCTGCCCCTGCCCGCTTTGGTGCCACCTGAAGTGCTGCCGGTTATCGACAGCGAGGTAAGACGGCTGGGAAAACTTGCCGTACGTCGGGACTTCTCCATGGAGTGCACGGACCGGTCACCCCGTCACATGACCACTCTCGGCGGTCATGCCATCGCCCAGGACTCCGAACTGATCCCACAGCTGTACCACGACGAGCATCTGCTCGACCTCCTTGGCCGGCTCGCAGACGTTCAGGTCGTCCCAGTGAGCGACCCCCTCGAACGCCACGTCATCAACAGCCTCCATCAGCAAGGCGACACCCACGGAGCTCACACCGACGACTACCCCCTGGCCCTGGTGCTGTTCATCGAAGCACCGGCCGACCCCACCCACGGCGGGCTACTGGAATATGCCCCCTACGCCATCGACCTGAGCGTCCTCCAGACCAATGCCGCCAGACGGGCCCACCACCGGCCCGGCGACGGCTACCTCCTGCGCAGTGACACCACGGCCCACCGCGTCGCTCCTCTGCGCCGTCCCGGCCTGCGCCGTACGGTGCTCAACTTCGCCTACACGACGCCGGGCCGGCAACGGGCTGTGACACCCTCCGCCTCCCTGCTGTACTGACCACAGCACCGTCATCAGCTGTCTCACGGTGCGACGGAGGCAAGGTTAGGCGAGACGGGAAAGTGACCGTCACTTCTGTCCCGTCTCAGTTGATCTCGTCGGTGGGCGAGGCTGTGACCTGGGGTGATGCAAGGACAGATGGTGCCTGTGCGCGAACCCCCTGATCCATTTCGCTGATCGTTGGCGGTCCCTGAGGGGGCGGGGGTGGCTCGTGCGCCTTTGCTGTGCGCCGCCGTGCTGCGGGAGGATTTTCTGTCGCTCCGTTGGCTGCGGTGTCAGTCGACCACCCCGCAGTGGGGTATGGCCGCCGCTCTCGCCGTACGAGTCCGGGGTGGGGCTGCCATGGGCCCATGACGGCCGGCCGTGCCGCTTCGCGGCTCGGGGAACAGCCGCAGCCGCCGATGATGCTGACGGCAGAGAGCTGGTCATTACCGACGACGCCGTAGGGAAGTTGCCGTGGGCGTTCCTTGGGTACGGCTGCCATGGGGTAGTGCCTGCTCTGTTCACGTAGAAGTTGCCGCAGGCGCCGCCGCCGGACAGCCAGGCGCTGGCGTCGGCCTGTCCACCCCGACGCAGCCCGCCCACGGTTGGGCGAGGCCCTCCACGCTGCCTGTGCCCACGAGACGCAGGCGATCTGGTGATGTCCTAGTAGGCAGCCTGTGGTCTCTGCGGCGCCGCTGCCGCGCGCACCGGTGGGGCCCGCAGCACCGGTCTCAGAACGGGGGGATACGGCCATTTCGTGCGCCCGCTGGTTGGGCGCACGGGTGATCGTTTCTGCGGTGAAGAGGTTGGCCATCCGGGTGAGAGCTGGCTGGTGGTGGCGCCGGAGCGGGGACATGGCCGCTACCCGGGGGGCAACGCACTCAATCCGAGGGAGTCAGGGATGACGACGGAAGAGTTGCCGCAGACGCCGGAGGGTGTCGTGGCTGGGCCGGAGGACGAGTGGGGCCAGGCCTACAGTTGGACGCCGTTGCTGGATGCGGCCGGCATCAGCGATCCTGCCATCCAGCTCAATCACGGCACGACCATCGTGATCTACAACAACACTGGCGGCACGCTGTACCTGCTGGAGAAGTGGATCGATCCCAAGAAGGAAGGGGACTGGTCGACCGGCAACGGGGTCAACGGGGAGTACCCCTATGGTGTGCCGCCCAAGACCATCGACAAGGGCGCCAGTGGCCGCATCCAGCTCACCACCGGCGGGACCGTGGGGATCCACGGCAAGATCACGTACGCCGACACCGAGAAGCGGACTATGCGCGGATCGGAGTTCACGTTCGAGTTCGACAACGTCCCCAACTACAAGAACGACTACTCCCTCCAAGCCGGCCTTGTCAGTACCCAGAAGTCTTTCGAGCTGGGCTTTCTCGACGGCAATGGCAAGTGGTTCGTCACCCATGACGACAAGTCCTGGAACTCGGACACGCTCGGCAAGGGGCTGATGGCCATCATCGGCATCTGCGTGAACGGCCACCAGGACACGGCCGTCTCATGGCCGGCGATGGGCGAGCGCCCCGACAAGAAGGCGAAAGCCTGCGCGGACTACCGCAAGCTGGCCAAGAAGTATCAGGGCAACGGCAAGAAGATCGTCAGAATGTGGAGGGACGGCAGGATCGGTGCCCTGGCCGGCGCCTATCTCGGCATGGTGTGGGCCTGCACCGGCTGGGACGAATAACCGCCGGCAGGCGCGGCCCCACCGCTCCCAGGCGGCGGTCTCACAGGCTGCCTGACTTCTGCGGGTGGCCCGCCGGCCGTCCGGCGGGCCACCCGCGGGCGGTGGCTCAGGACACCGTTCCGCAGCCGTTCGCCTTCAGCCCGTCGTTGAGCTTCTTTTCAGGGCGGACTCCTTTTGCTTGGAGATGTCCTCGTTGGGGATCACCAGCTTGATCTCCGATCCGGTGCCGCCCTTCTTTTTCGGGATCATCGAGACGGTGAAGCTGCTGGGCACCACCGACTTGGCGTCCGGATAGGCCACCTCGGACTGGTAGAAGGTCTGGTCCTTCGCGGCGTCCTTGGGGTCGATGCTTTTTTTCGCGCCGTTCTCGAACACCTTGTAGATCCCGATGTTGATCTTCTTGCGCATGGGCACCAGATTGATGCGCCTGCTGACGCCCTCGAGGGTGCTGGCGATCAGGTGACCGCCGTCGTAGCCGCCGCCTCCCCAGCCTCCGACCGTGGTCTCGCACTTCGACCGCGGTGATTTGCCCGCCGACAGGGTCAGGGCCGTGGCACGGTCAGGCCGCTCGGCCGCGTCGATGTGGTATCTCCACACGGAGCTGACGGTCTGCCCCGCCCGCTGCGTCAGATACCGATCGCACGGGTATTCCACCCGCCAATCCGCGGCACTAGGAGGTACCGGTTCCCCGGCCGCCGCAGGTGGCACGCCCAGAACCACAGTCACTGCTCCGGCCACTCCCAGTGTGGAAAGGTGGCGCCCCCGCCAGCCCGCCGAGCGGGCCGGACGCGTGGACAAAGAAGGCGATGAGCCGTACACACCGGCGGCTATGGCGGGGCGCTTACCGCGTTGTCTCCGGCAACCGTTGGCTGTCGCAGTATCACCACGGCGCGATGCAGATACGCGCCTGGTGCCGATGGGCCGCGCGAACGAGTCGCGCGGTGCGCCATATGCGCGTTCGATGGCGGAGGCCCAGCCACTGTGGCCCTCTCCGAGTGGCGAACGCGATGACGAGGCGACCTCCGGCCACCCTGAGAGTGCGGCGGCGCCGACCTCGGCGGTCTCGGTGCACTGACCGGCGGCATCACCATTGCGGGCTGGCCACCACAGCGCGGCGAGCCGTGGTACGAGCTTGCCGAGGACGGCCCCTCGCGCCGGCGCACCCGCTACCCGCAGATGTTCAGCCGCTGACCGGACCGGCCGCCCTGGACCGGCGGTCCGGGCCGCCGTCGTTCGCGCTGCCCCGGGGGAAGGCCGCCCGCGTTGTCGGTGGGTGCTGGGAGCCTGGTCGTTATGGACTGGGACAGGGATGAGGAGTTGCTGCGCGGCCGGGTCTACGGCACGGACTTCGACGACCCGCACCCGGGCCCGCGGCCGGGCCGTACGTACGCCGAACTGGCGGGTCCGACGTCGCTTCACCCCACACGGCCCCGGGCCCCGGCTCCGCCGGCCCCATGGGACCGCCGGTGCCTGCGGGGAACGAATCGCCCAACAGGCACCGGCCCGCGCCGACTGCCGACTCACCTCATCCTGACTCACCTCGTCCCGCGGTCCGGCACGCCGTCACGGAACGACCTCTCAGAGAATGACCTGGTCGGAGCCGGCCTCCAGGCGGGCGATCGCCTTACGGCACGCGCCGACGAACTTCTTGAACTCGTCGTTGGTGCTGCCGGGGCGCCCGGCCAGCGTGTCCTTGTCGAAGAAGGACGCGCGCAATTCGGTGCTGAGTTCCAGCTGGCCGCCCTTGCCGAGCATGGTGCGGTTGCAGGGATTCTCGGGATTGACGCCGGCGAGGTCCGGGAAGTCGTCGCCGTCCACCGTCTTGTAGTGCTTGCCCAGCTCCTGGTGCAGCAGTTTCTTGAAGGCGGCATTCAGACCGCCGACGACGACCACCTTGGGGTCCTGTCCGCTGCGCACACCGGCCTGTTCGGCACTGCAGCCGTGCAGGCTGAGAACGTTGAGGCTGGAGGCCGCCATGGATATCGCGACATGGTCGTCGCAGTGCTTCGCGGTGACGTGCAGTTCGCGGTTGGAGCCCAGGTTCATGCTGGGCAGCCGCAGCCCTTCGAACATCCAGTAGTCGTACATCGGCTCGCCGGGGAAGAGGGCCTCCAGGGTGTCGGGCTTGTAGCCCGCGATGCCCAGGCACAGTTCGGAGGTGCCCGTTTCTATGCCGCCGCCGTGCATGGCCATGATCGTCGTGCGTTGGTACGGGGATCTCTCGCCCCGCTCGTTGTCGAACAGTTCATGCCGCTTGTACCGGCGCCCGTATTGGATGCCCTCCTGACCGGAGAGCGTCTTGTACAGGTGTGTGTTGGAGTTGAAGAGGTCCCCTTTGGAGGTGGCACGGGCCTCGGTGGCCCCCATGCCCGTCATCACGGGAGTGCTGCTGACGGCCACCGCTCCGAGCGCGGCGGTGAGGACAGTACGACGGTTGAAAACAGGTGACATGTCGCACATCTTTGCCCACGCCGCCGCTGGCGCCAACGCTGGGGTCGGTGATCCCCTGCCGGGGCGGGCTACGGGCCAATTCCGCCGACATGGGCCCGCGTCTCCTGGCAGTAGCCCGCGCAGCGGCCGGCCCGTCCAGTGGGCGAGGACGGGGATGGGGGAGGGCGGGGGCGGTGAGCCGACCTCGGCGGTACTGAGGTACTGGAGAGGGCGGTGAGGTGTCGCTGAAGACGGTCAGCAGGCCGTCGAGCCGCTGGGTGGGCGGGGGCGATGCCTGCAGCTTGGCCCGCTCGGCGGAGGCTCGCCGTTCCTCCCACAGGCCGAACGTGACCAGGACCCGTTATGCAGGTATGGACCGTGCGTTCTGCTACGAAGTCTTCGCCCGCGGCGGCCCGCCCGCCCTGGACACCGCCCTGACGCAACTCGCCGACCGTCTGCCCCAGGAGCAGTGGAAGCCGTCCGCAACGCGGCCACCCAAGCCCTGGAGGACCACGCGGTCGCCCTGCAGGCACTTCTTGACCGCAGGCAGGCCACGGTCCGTGACCCTGCGCGAGGCCGTTGTCGGCGACGGCCGCCGCCCGGCGCGCACGCCGCTGCGCGAGGCCCAGGAGCAGGCCGGTGTCCCGGCCGGGCGGTGGATGGGCCGCGGCCTGGCCGTGCTCGGGCTTGCGCCGGGTGAGGAGGTCACCGAGAGCCAGCTGCGGAACCTGTTCGGTGAGCGGGGCCACCACTCGTACGCCGTCCGGATCGAGGCCGTCCGGCTCGCCAGGGGCGAGTCCCCGAAGAAGGCGTTCAAGGCCGGCGCCCTCGGACGCCGGGTGATAGTGACCGGTGTCGACTTCGTCTTCCGGTCGCAGCCGACGATCTACCTCCTGTGGGCGCTGGGGGATGAGGAGACCCGGCGGGTGATCGAGGCCGCGCGCGAGCGGGTGATCGAGCGGGTGCTGGAGTGGATCGAGGACGAGGTGGCGGTGATCCGGTACGGCAAGGACGGCATCTACCGGGTCCGGCCGCCCGGCGGTCTGGTCGCCGCCCGCTTCCGCCACTACGAGGCGCGCTCAGGGCGACCCTTGTTCCACGACCATCTGCTGCTGTCCGTCGAGGGGCAGCGCCTGGACGGCATGTGGGTCTCGATCCACACCACGGCCCTCCACGAGAACACCGTCGCCGCCTCCTTGCTCTACAACGAGCTCGTGGCCGCGGAGGTCTGCCAGGAGCTCGGGCTGGCGACCGAGCCGTGCACCGTCACCCCGGGACGCCGGCCGGTGATGGAGATTGCCGGGGTGCCGCACGAGCTGATCCGCTGGACTACCCGCCGCAGCGACCAGATCGCCGCCTGCCTCACCGAGCTGGAGCACGAGTACGTCACCGCCGTCGACGACGACGGCGAGCCGCGGTTCCTGCCCGTGGTCTCCGGGAGGGCCCGCGCCAAGCTGAACCGGATCGCCGCCCGCAAGACCCGCCCGTCCAAGCAGACGGCCCGGCCGTTCACGCAGCTGCGCGAGCGGCGGAAGACGAGCGCGATCCTCACCTGCGGGGTGGCCGCCGACATCATCACCTCCCTCCCCTCGAGTACGCCCGCGCCGCGGCTGCGGCAATCCGGGCCCGGGTCGCCGCCGTGGCCGACGTCGTCCTGGCGGCGGTCGACGTCACCGCGACGGTGTTCGTGATGAACGGCGGCGGCCGCTTCCACCGCCGGCACCTGCTCGCCGAAGCCTGTCGCCACCTCGCCCTCGTCCTGCGCGGCCGCCGCCGCGACCCCGGCCTGGACGACCAGATCGTGGCCGCCGCCATCGCCACCCGCTGCCTGGACATCAGCGAGCCGAAGACCGTACGCGGCCTGGAGGCCGGCTACCGCCTCTCCACCGCCCGGTGGTCCCTGTCCGACCTCCCCGCCCGCCGCCACCCACCCCCTCATCCGACCCGGACCGGCAGCCCCCGGCCGACCCCGGCGAGCCGGCTGCGCCCCGGCCCCCGGGCCAGGATGCGGGGGACTGGGAGATCC
Organism: Streptomyces sp. NPDC018019; assembly: GCF_044327805.1. NCBI lineage: Bacteria > Bacillati > Actinomycetota > Actinomycetes > Kitasatosporales > Streptomycetaceae > Streptomyces > Streptomyces sp. NPDC018019. The sequence continues at coordinate 30,057 of NZ_JBIRGD010000054.1, forward strand.
CCCGCATCCCGCTGAGCGGTGTGGCGCGGTACATGTACCGGTGGCTGGGGCACCGCCTCCTATGTGGTGGGGCACCGCCTCCTATGTGGTGCTGAGGACCGTGCGGGCGTTTATCAGCCAGCGTGTGAATCCCGTCTTCAACGCTTCCAGAGTTGCGGCGTGTCGAACGAGTGCG
>NZ_JBIRGD010000055.1:0-26780 GCF_044327805.1 Streptomyces sp. NPDC018019
GTCGTCCTTGGCCTCGACGGAGGTGAGACTGCCGCCGCTGACCTTCACGGATATAGGGGAGCCGAGCTCGGCCGACTTGCTGCCCGCCGCCGGCGAGCACCCCACCGCACCGGCCGGACGCCACGAAAAGCCCCGCCAGGGGCGCCCTGGCGGGGCTTCGACGGTGGAACTACCGGAGGCGGACCCTCAGCGCTCCGTGAGTTCGGGCCACGCACTGCTGAAGTGCACGATCCGCGTGGCGTTGGGCAGCGAGGAGCCCGTGAGCTTCATGACCACACGGATGCAGTCCATCGGCGAGAACCCTTGGTCCCGGAGCCGACCCAGCACGGAATCCATCTCCGCGCCACCCGCCAGCGCCTCAGCCGCCTCGGCTTCCGCGGGAGCGCGTTCGGGCTCGCTGATCATACTGGTTCCTCATTCCTCGGGAATCTTGAACTTCAGGTCGGGCCCGTGACCGACCGGCCCGGACACCCGGACGCCCGCGATCCGCAACGTGCCCCCACCGTATCCCTGCTTACGCAGAGACGGCAGAAGGTTCCGCCGGATCTCCTTCAGCATGAGTGCGGTGCCTTCTCTGCCGAGGGAGCCACGACTCATGTTGCCCTGCCCGTACACGGCGATGTCCGACAGGGTGACCTCCAGACCCGAGATACTCACTCCCGCCATCATTTACATCGGGCCCTGCTCGGTTTCGATGACGTGGAGAAGTCCGGCAACCGGCGAGGTGTCTGCAACCGGTTGCGGGTTTGGGCCGTGGACGACAGGGGGAGCGGGTGTTCACCGCGTTGATGGCTCAGGGCGACGCCGATGAAGACCTGAGCCGGGCTGTCTCGGTGGACTTCACGATCGTGCGGGCAGCACGCGGCCGGGGCCTGCAAAAGGGGCCCCGACCGGCGGACCAGCCGGTCACGCCATCGGCCGGTCCCGCGGCGGACCGCCACGAAGATCCATCTCCCAGTCGATGACCGATGCCGGCCCTTGGCGGAAGAACAACGCACGAATGAGTTCCCAAAGTCCTCAGGTCCAGCACACCGGCCTTTCCCTCTTGGGCTGCGGAAGCGAGGAGGGCCTTGCGACGAGGTATGAATGGGTGGGCACCGGGAGGGTGATGCGGGTGGTCTATGGGCGGCGTTCACGGGACAGGGACTGCGTACGGTCCAGAAGGGCTTTGGCCGGCGGATAGGCGCGATGCGGCAGCAGGCTTTGGCGAAGACGCAGCAGGTGCTGGTCGGCGCGTCCTGATTGCAAAGGCCGGTAGAGGGAGAGGAATGTGTGCCAGTGCAGGCATGCGGCGTCCATATCGGCGATGCGTAGCTGGGTGGCGGCGATGTGTGCATGGGTGAGGGCGAGAGAACGGCGGTCGCAGGGGTCTCGGTGTCGTGCGGAGGCTTGGAGAGCCGTGAGGGCTTCGGTGTGCTGTTCCAGTGCCTGGAAGACGGCGGCTCGTTGGTAGTGCAAAGCGGCGAGCGGGTACTCGTCGAAAGGTTCGGATGGTTCCGAGAGCTCTTCGTGGCTGTTCTCTGCGGCGTGCATCAGTTTGCGTGCCAATGACGGCTGCCCGTCGTGGGCGGCTGTGAGGGCTTGCTGGATGCGGATATAGGCGGTCAGTGCGGGGTGGGCGGCGAGCCCCGCGATGTGGGTCGAGCTTTCGGCGAGAGTGTGGGCGTGATGCAGATGTCCGAGCCGGAGAGCCTGGGCGCTCATGGTGCGCAGGGTGATGGCGTAGGTTTTGCGGCATCCCGCGTAGTGGGCGAGGCTCAGGGCGGTCGTGAAGTAGCGGTGTGCCAGGTGGTGGTAACCGGCGTCGTCGGTCATCACTGCAAGGTGGTGGGTGAGTTGGGCGGCGTAGGTGAAAATCCGGTGCCGGTCGGGATGATTGGCGCGGCGCTCCAGCAGGGTGCAGATGTCCTCGGCGAGGTAGGCGGCCAAGGCGGTGCGCGCACAACGGCCGCCGTATTGCTGTGCCAGGTTGGTGAACGTATGCAAGATGCTCTGCAGGGCAGCGGTCTCGTTGGTGACGAGGGGGCTGGTGTGCGGTGGGGCTGGCGCGGCGGGGAATGTGGTGGGTGGCGTGCCTGCCGGTCGGATCGGGGCGTAGGCGGCACGCTGTAGCGCTGTGCGCTGTAGCGGATCGATGTCGCTTCGGGCGAGGGCGAGCAGTTGTCGTACCGGTGTACTGGATGTGGCCTGCTGTGGCAGCTCGGCAGTCTGGGTGGCGCTGAGCGGGGTGAGGCCGGTGTCGTAAGGGGTGATCGGGCGGCCGACGCGGCGGCTGAGGGCTTCAGCGGCCAGGGCCGGGACGGGGGCAGGGGGGCGGGATCCGCGGCGCCAGTGGGCGACGGATGCCCGGGAGTAGTTCAGCCCCAGTCCCTGGGCAGTGGCCAGGGCGTTGACGGCCCTGGCCAAGGAGGCGTCGGACCAGTCCGCTTCGGCCAGCAAGGCGGTCAGGCGGCGATTGGGCCCATAGGTTGGCATGTCCCCTCCCTGCCCCAGAGTGCGTTCACATGCTCACAAGCACTGTCCGCTTGATACACGGAGGCGCGTTACAACGTACGCGGGCTGGTGAGTCGTAAGCCTATGCCCACCGCTGACAGGTGCCTGCCCGGGTGTTCCGCCGGAGCGGAGGCATTCGCCGGGGCAGTGCAGCACAGCTCGGGCCCGGAGGGACGGAACGAGCGCGGTCGCGTGCCGTCGTGCGCCGGGGCTTGCCTCGCTGTCCGGCAAGGCCACCGAACGACGTGGGCGGCTGGAGCCGTGCAGCGTTCCTGCGTGGAGTGAGCAGAAGCGGCGGGTGTGCGCAGGCGCCGACGGTGAACTAGGAGGCCCAGTGAGTGCAGCGTTGTGCAGGCGCAATGAGGGGACAGGTCCGGAGGAACCGGTGGCGGTGGTGGGAGCAGGTTGCCGTCTGCCCGGTGGTGTCGTGTCCCTGGAGGGGCTGTGGCGCTTGCTGAAGAGCGAGAGGGAGGCCGTGACCGAGGTGCCACCAGGCCGCTGGGATACCAGGCGACTGCATGCAGAGCTGCCGCCGGACACCGTGGAACGGGTGCGCCGCGGCGGTTTCCTGGCTGAGGACATCACTGCCTTCGACCCGGATTTCTTCGGAATCAGCGGGCCGGAGGCGCGCTGGCTGGACCCGCAGCACCGGCTGCTGCTGGAGGTTGCCTGGGAAGCGTGCGAACACGCCGGGATTCCGGTGGATGCGTTGCGGGGAACGGCCACCGGGGTGTTCACCGGCATGTACGTACCGGACCACCTGGTGCGCTCCCACCGCACACCGCAGGAGACCGGCCCGTACTGGATGACCGGCGCGATGCACGGTGTAGGAGCGGGTCGGCTGTCGTTTCTCATGGACTTGCACGGGCCAAGCCTGGCGACGGACACAGCCTGCTCCTCCTCGCTGGTGGCCGTGCACCTGGCGTGCCAGAGCCTGCGGACCGGTGAGTGCGATGCGGCGCTGGCCGCCGGGGTGTCGGTGGTCCTCAGCCCGGAGGCAATGATCTCCGAGGCCCGGTGGGACATGTTCTCGCCCACCGGTCACTGCCATTCCTTCGATGCGGCCGCGGACGGCTATGTGCGCTCCGAGGGCTGCGGTGTGGTGCTGCTCAAGCGTCTGAAGGACGCGATACGCGACGGAGACCGGGTACTGGCGGTCTTACGCGGCTCGGCGGTCAACCAGGACGGACGTTCGGTCCGGCTGACAGCTCCCTCCCAACAGGCACAGCAGGAGGCCGGAGAGATCGCGTTGGCTCGGGCCGGGGTGGAGCCGGCCCAGGTCGGCATGGTCGAGGCGCACGGTGCCGGTACCGCGGTCGGTGACCCCATCGAGTTCGCGGCTTTGAACGCGGTGTACGGCGGGGGCCGGGGTCGGTGTGCACTCGGGTCGTTGAAGTCCAACATCGGGCACACCGAGCCCGCTTCGGGCATCGCCGGGCTGCTGAAGACCATCGTGAGCCTGCGGCACGGCCGCGTCCCGGCCACGCTCCACTTTCGCCGGTGGAACCCGCAGATCGATGCCGACGGATCCCGGCTGTTCGTGCCCACCGGGTGCCGGCCCTGGCCGGTCGAGGACGGCCCCCGGCTCGCGGCGGTGACCTCCTATGGAGTAGGTGGCACCAATGCGCATGTCATCGTCGAGCAGGCTCCGGCCCCCGCTTCCGCACGGGCCGGCGGGCCGGCACGGGAGAACGGGCACCAGGGCGCAGCCTCGGTGCGGCGCACGTTCCTGCTCAGCGGTGGCTCCGGCCCGGCGCTGCGGGCCGCGGCCGGCCGGCTGGCCGACTGGCTGGAGGACGAAGGGGCACGGGTGCCGCTGCGCGACGTCGCCCACACGCTGGCGGTGCGCCGCTCGCACGCCAAACAGCGCCTTGGCGTGGTAGCGGGTGATCGTCGCACGTTGGTGCAGCGGCTGCGGACCCACGCGGCCGGGGAACCGGCGCCGGGCATCGCCGAGGGAAACGTGGGGGCCCTGGGCGCCGGGGCGGTGTTCGTCTATTCGGGCCACGGCTCCCAGTGGGCCGGTATGGGGCAACGCCTCCTGGACACCGATGAACACTTCACGGCGGCGGTGGAGGAACTGGAGCCGTTGCTGCGGGCGGAAGGCGGATTCTCCCTGCGGGAAGTCCTGGCCGCACCAGGGGTGGTCAGCGGGGTGGACCGGGTTCAGCCGGTGATCTTCGCGTACCAGATCGCGCTGACCGCGATGTGGCAGGCCCACGGTGTGCAGCCGGCCGCGGTGATCGGGCATTCCATGGGCGAGGTGGCCGCCGCGGTGGTCGCCGGAGGTTTGAGCTTGGCCGACGGCGTCCGTGTGATCTGCCGCCGTGCCCGTCTGCTGCGGCGCACCGCCGGGCACGGTGCCATGGCGTCGGTCCAGCTCGGCGCGGCCGAGGTGGAACGCGATGTGCAGCGAGCCGGGGCGGACGCAGTCTCGGTGGCCGTGGTGGCCGCGCCGCACAACACCGTGGTGTCCGGCGACGCGGAACAAGTCGAACAGCTGCTGGAGGTTTGGGAGGAGCGCGGTGTCGGTGTGGCGCGGGTCCGGGTCGACGTGGCCTCGCACTCGGCACAGATGGACCCGATCCTCGACGACCTGTGCGCTGACCTGAAAGAGCTGTCCCCCCGCAGGCCGAAGCTGCGCTTTTACAGCACCGTGCTTGAGGACCCGCGGGCCGAGGCCGCCTTCGATGCCGCCTACTGGTGTGCCAACCAGCGCCGACCGGTGCTGTTCTCCTCAACGGTCGCCGCGGCCGCCGACGACGGCCACGGTCTGTTCCTGGAGGTCAACGCGCACCCGTTGCTGACCCGGGCGACGGAGGCGACGCTGGCCGGTGCGGGCATCACGCACGCACGGACCGTACCGGCCCTGAGCCGGGACGAGGATGAGCGCCTGACCTTCGCCACCCGGCTTGCAGCCGCGCACTGCGCCGGCTACCCCGTCGCCTGGCAGCGCTGGCTCGATGCCGGTCAGCTCGCCGAGGCCCCACCCACCACCTGGGAGCGTCGGCCCCACCGGGTCGAGCCATCGACACTGACGCAAGGCACCCCCGAGCGGCCCCACCCGCTGCTGGGTGAGCATGTGACGGACCCGGAAGACGAAGGGCGCCATCTGTGGCAGGGGGCCATCAGCATCGGCCGACTGCCCTGGCTGGCCGACCACCGGCTTGAGGGGCTGGCGGTGCTGCCCGCTGCTTGCTACGGCGAGATGGCCCTCGCCGCAGCCCGCGCTCTGTTCCCCGACCCGGCACATCGGGCCGAGGTCCACGACCTCGACTTCCAGCTCATGCTGGAAGTCGACGAGCACGAGATGCCGGTCGCAGTGACGTGTGAACCGGTCGATGACCACCGGGCCGGCTGGCAGATGCGCTCACGCCCGGCCCACGAGTCCTGGCAGCTCCACAGCACAGCCCAGCTCGGTCCCTGCGGCCCGGCGCCCGAAAAGACAACCGACCTGGCTGCTGTGCGTGCACAACACCCGCACTCAGTGGATCTCACCGCTCTCAGGGACCGCTGGCGCACCTTCCATGCTCTGGAATACGGACCGGGCTGCCACAGCCTGACGGCCCTCTACCTTGAGGAACAGGGCAGGCGCAGTGGCCTGGCAGAAGTGACGATTCCCGATCCGGCCCGGCCGGGCGCGTCCGGCTACCAATGGCATCCGGTGCTGCTGGACGCCTGCCTGCAGGCGATGCTCGCGCTGTGGCATCACGCCGAAGCCGTGGACGACGGGCACACCTTCCCCCGCGGCATCGGCACGCTGCGCACCTACGGCGACACCACGGGGGCCCGCTGGTGCCGCGTCCGGCTCGATGACGTCCAGCCGCGGTCGGCCACCGGATGCTTCCAGCTTCTGGACGACGATGGGCTCCTGATCGCCGAAGCCCGTGACGTACGGTTCGCACACGGCGCCGCAGCCCCGGCGGAGGAACGTTTCAACGCACCGCTGTTGCAACAGCAGTGGGAGCCGGCCCCACTGGCCGCTGCCGTCGGCACCGGCGGCAGCTGGCTGCTGGCCGGCGTCCGTGAGGGCGACCTGCAGGCTGTCTCCTTGGCGAGGGCCCTCGAAACCTGCGGCGCCACCGTGCACCAGTTGGCGGCTCCCCCCTCCACGCGCTCTTGGGACCGGCTTCTGAGCGCGTTCCTGCGGGACGCCGGTGGCGGCCTCGACGGCATTGTCTTGTGGCTGCCGTCCCCGCAGCCAGTGCCGGACGCGCTGGGGGCCGAGCACGCCCAGCAGCACGTGCTGCGCCTGGTGCAGAGCCTGCACGCACTCATGGAGCAGGAAGAAGGCGCCCGGCCCCGCCTGACGGTGATAACCCGTGCCGCCCAGTGGGCCCAGCCCGACGACTGCCCGCGGCTGGACCAGGCCGGAGTGCGCGGCCTGATGCGGGTACTGACCTACGAGCATCCGGAGTTGCTGCCCACCCTCATCGACGCGGACGACGACACTCCCGTGATGCGTCTGGCGGCCGAAGTGCTGGCCAGGCCCGAGGAGCGCGCCGACGAAGTCGCCTGGCGCGGCACCACCCGCTATATCGCCCGCCTCGCGCACGCTCCCCTGGAACCCCACGAGCGACGACACACCACCTGCCGTTTCGAAACCGATGCTCTGGCGGTGCACCGCCAGCGGGCTCACGACACCGGCTCCACCGAACTGGTGCATGGTGCCCGCTGCACCCCGGGCCCCGGCCAGGTGCAGATTCACATACAGGCCACGGGGACTGCCGTACCTGCTTCCGCGGACGGGCGCCCGGGCCCGGGCGCCGTGGAGTGTGCGGGCACGGTCAGCGCCCTGGGGCCCGGCGTGGACACAGTCGGTGTGGGACAGCCGGTGATGGCCGTGCTGCCACCCGGGGAGCTGAGCAACTATGCCGTCACTCGCGCCGACTGGGTCATGCCCGTGCCCGACGGCACCCGGCCCGCCGAGGCCGCCTGCCTGCCAGTGCCCTACCTGACCGCCTGGTATGCCCTGCGGCACCTGGCCCGCCTCGCCGCCCACGAACACGTCCTGATCCACGACGCCGGGCACGGCGCCGGCCTGGCCGCCATACACATAGCCCGCGCCCGCAACGCCCGCGTCTGGGCCACCTCCGCCACCGACGCCCAACGCCGCTACCTGCGCGGAATCGGCGTCACCTGCCTGCCCGATCCGGGCCCACACGGCTTCTCCGACGTGGCACGGCAGGCCACCGGGGCGGCCGGCTTCGACGTCGTCTTCACCCCCTCGGCCACCGCAGCTCCGACGCTACGGGCCTGCCTGGACACGCTCGTCCCCGCAGGACGATACGTGGCAGTCACCACTCCCGCCGACACGGACGCGAAGCGGTTTGCGTGGTCGGCCTTCGGCAAGGGCATCACCGTCAGCTCTTTCGCCCCTGACCATCTGCTGACGGGCGCCCCCGAGACCGTCGCCGCCGTACTGGCCGAGGTCGGCCACGCCCTGGGCGGCGACCTGCCGGCCTGGCCATGCACCGTCTATCCGATCACCGATGCTGCTGCGGCGCTGCGCGCCGCCCCGCACGGCCGGCACACCGGGGCCCTGGCGCTGGCCTGGCCCGGCACCGGCCCGGCCGTCACCGTCGTACCACCGAAGGACGTACCGATCGTCCGCACGGACGGCAGCTACCTGATCACCGGCGGGCTGGGCGGCCTGGGCATGCTGGTGTGCCGCTGGCTCGCCGAACGGGGGGCGGGCACCATCGTCGTCAACGGCCGCTCGGCGCCCTCCGCCAAGGCCGTTGACGTCCTGGACGAGCTGCGCGCAGCCGGCACCCGCATCGAGGTGGTGTGCGGTGACATCGCCGCCGCCGGCACAGCCGAGAAACTGGTGGTGGCCGCCGAGGCCGACGGGCTGCCGCTGCGCGGGGCTGTGCACGCCGCCATGGACCTCAAGGACGCCACCGTGGCGGGCATCGACGCACCGCTCCTGCAGCGGGTCTGGCGCCCCAAGGCCCTCGGCGCGTGGCGGCTGCACGAAGCCACCTGCGATCGCGAGCTGGACTGGTGGGTGTTGTTTTCCTCCTTCACCTCCACCGTCGGCTCGCCCGGCCAGGGCGCCTACGGCGCAGCCAACGCCTGGCTGGACGAATTCGCCTCCTGGCGCCGCGCCCACGGCCTGCCCGCCACCGCGATCAACTGGGGGCCCTGGGCCGAGGTCGGGCGTGGCGCGCAGACCCGGGACCGCGGTTTCGACATGATCAACCCCGACGAGGGCATCGCGGCTCTGGAGCACCTCCTGCGCCACGACCGCCACCGCACCGCATACATCGCCTTGCACCCGCACGACTGGCTGGCGGCCTACCCCGCCACGGCATCGTCCGCCTTCTTCCAGCGGCTGCTGGCATCCCCGAGCGACACCGAGACCCCCGGCAACCTGCTGGACGACCTCACTCGCGCACAGGCGCACCAGCGCCTCGACCGCCTACGCGACCACATCGTCGGTGAACTCGCCGACGTGCTGGGCCGCGACGCCGAGCGCGTCGACCCCGGGGCCTCCCTGGTCGCCCTGGGCCTGGACTCCCTGCTGACCATCGAGCTGCGCAACCGGCTCCAGCGCACCCTGCGCTGCGACATCCCACGCACCACCCTGTGGACCAAACCCACCCTGACCGCCCTGGCCGACGATCTGCTCGACCGTCTTGCCCTGCCGCAGAAGGGATGACCGCCATGTCCCACACCACCGAAGCCCTGCTGGAAGGGGGCCCGGACCACCTGGCCGGACGCCGGTCCGTGACGCAGACCGACAGCGGCGCCGACCTCAAGATCCCCCACCTCAACCGCTACGAGCACTACACCTTCAGCGGCACCCTCCAGGACAGCGACGGCACCGCCGTACAGGTCTTCCGCTGGACACATCACACCTTCATCGCCGAGTAACCCCCACCGCGCCGGGCGGCCCGGCGGGCGCCGCCCGGCCCCGGACTTAGGAGAGACATGCCATCGACTTCTTCCCCGCTCCCGCCACTGGACGGTGCCAAGATCCTGCTGACCGGCGCTTCCTGCGGCATCGGCCGTGCCACGGCCCAGATCCTCGCCCAGGCCGGAGCCGACCTTGCCCTCAACGGCCGTCGGACAGAAAAACTGCAGGACGTCGCCGCACTGGTCGGAGCCGAAGGCCGCTCCGCACACCTGCTTCCCGACGATCTCAGTGACCCCGACGCGCCCCGGCGGCTCGTCGAAGCCGCAGCCACCGGCCTCGAGGGGCTCGACGCCCTGATCCACATCGCCGGAGCCTATACGGCCGACAACGCCGGACAGTTCCGGCTGGCCCCCTTGCTCACCAGTGAAGGCGAGGACTGGTCCGCGGCCATCGCCGTCAACTTCACCGCGGCTCTGCACCTGTGCCGCAACGCCCACCCCTATCTGGCCAAGTCAACGAACCCATCCGTCTTACTGATGTCCTCCGCCGTGGGCCTGATGGGCGCGCCCGCCGGCGAGGCATACGCCATGACCAAGGCCGCGCAGGTCTCCCTCGTCCGCAGTCTCGCCGTGGCCTGGGGCCCGCAGAACATCCGCGTCAACGCCCTGTGCCCCGGAATCGTGGACACCGGCGCATTCGAAACCCTCGAAGGCGACGAGGAACTGTCCCGCTGGCTGCGCAGCCGCACCCCGTTGGGCCGGTGGGCCACCGTGCAAGACATCGCCCAGGCCGTGCTGTTCCTGACCTCCCCGGCAGCCGGGTTCATCACCGGCCAGGCCCTCGCCGTCGACGGCGGCATGTCTGTGCCCGGCAGTGGCTTCACCGCCCCTGACACCACCGCGACACGCACACCATCCCCCTCCCGCTGACCGCATCAGCCAGAGTATGACCGTGGCGGCCGGCCCTGCCCCGCTCCGGACGGATCCTGACAGTGGCGCCGCACCCGAGATGCACCAGGCGGTCAGTGCCTGATGTTCGCTCTTGAGACCCCCGACAGGTTTGACCGGCAAGGAGACCGATATGGCCAAGAAGAGGATCACTGCGGGCATGGTGCTCGACCAGGTACTCGACTACGGCAAGGACGCCGGCAAGGCGGCGCTCGACGCCGTCACCGGAGGCCGACGCCGCACGGCGAACAACAAGACGGACAAACAGCAGCAGCAAGCCCTCGCTGCCCTCACCGCAGAAGTCCGCCACCTGGCACAGCGCCTTGCGGCGGCCGAGACCGGCAAAGCCTCCACCACCTCGGGCAACCGGCGGGACGGCGAGTAACCGCACCACATCGAGAGCGAAGGAGGGCCGTATGCCACGGGGACGCGCGCGCCGTACGGCGGGCATTGTCGGCCGGACCCTCTGCGCGCAGGCTCTCCATGCCGTTCGGACACCCTCTGGCGACCCCCCGTCTGCGGTACATGACAAGCATCGGCAACGGGCCCGTACCGTCCGCGCCACCTTGGAAGAACTGGGCCCGCTGTATGTAAAGGTCGGCCAGATTCTCGCCACCCGCCCCGACTTCGTACCGCACCATGTACGCCAAGAACTCGCTCAGCTCAACGACGAGGCCACCGTCGAGCCATTCACCGCCTTCGAGCCGGTCCTGGAAGAGGAACTCGGGCCGGGCTGGCGCGACCGGTTCCAGGCCGTTCACACCGGTGAACCTCTCGGTTCGGCCTCGCTGGCCCAGGTCTACGAGGCCGTTACCGCCGACGGCACACCGTGCGTCATCAAGGTCCAGCGCCCCGGAGCCCGGACGGCCGTGCGCGACGACATGAAGGTCCTGCGCAGAGCCGCCCGTCTGCTGGGCCTGGCCGCTCCCCGCTTCAAAGAAGTCGTCGCCCCTGACGCGCTGCTGGAAGCTCTGTTCACCGTCATGGAACCCGAGCTGGACTTCACCCGCGAAGCCAAGAACATGAACGCGGCTCGCATTCATGTCGCGCGGTTCACGAGGCTGTCGGTGCCCATGGTCATCGACGCCACCCCCCGCGTCCTGGTGCAGACCCTGGCTGACGGCGTCCCCATCAACAAGGTGAAGCCCGACACGCTGACCAACGAACAGCGCACCGCCCTGGCAGGCGACTTGATCGCCTTCATGCTGCGGTCCTATTTCGTCGAGCGTACCTTCCACGCCGACCCTCACCCAGGCAACATCCTGATCAGCGACACCGGCACGGCCCACCTCATCGACTGGGGCATGGTCGGACGCATCGACCGCAACGCTGGTACCGCCTTCCTGGGGGCCTTCCTGTCCCTCGTGCGCAACGACGGGGCGGGCATGGCCCGGCAATGGATCAATCTCGGTTACGCGACCCCGTGGAGCAACATCAGCGGCTTCATCGCAGACGTATCCAACGCCGTGCCGCACTGGGCCGACGCCTCCCTGGACGAACTGAACTTCGGCGTCGCCCTCACCGCAGTCCTGCGCTTCTCCACCAGCCGCGGCATCAGGATCACTCCGCTGGCCTCCGTCGTCGGCAAATCCGTGGCGAACATCGAAGGATCCGTACGCTGCATCTGTCCCGACCTCAAACTCTCCGACGCACTGCGCGATGCCCTGCCCGACATCGTCAAAGACCTGCTGGGCGAAATATTCAGCGCCGAACAGGTTGCCCAGTCGGCCATCGACGGCCTCACCGCTGCGGCCAAGGTGCCCAGCCAGGTGGAAGCGCTCCTGGACGACATGGCCGGGCGGCAATTCACCATCCAGTCCCGCGCCGGCCTGACCGATGCGCGGTGGCAGCCACGCACCCTTCTGCGCGGGGTGCTGACCACCAGCCTGGTAACCGCGGCGGCCGCCGCACTGACCCGAAACCGCACCCGGCAAGAGCAGGAAGCCATGCGCCGTACGCCGTTGGCCTGACCACGGCGATCGCCGCCCGCATGGTGCCCTCGCTCGCACTGACACCGCAGCCGAGACACCGAGGAGTCCTCATGGCCACATTCACACCGGGCCCAACACCGACAGCAGCACCCGGCGCGGACCTCATGAACTGCAAAGACCACCTGACCTGGCGCGTGGAGGGCGGAACCCGCGCCCGGCCCGTCATCGTGACCATCATGTTCCTGGAAGACAAGCTGCCATGGGAGCAGTTCGTCGCCTGGCACCAGCAGCTGTGCGCAGGTATGCCCCGCATGCGTGCGCGCGTCCAGGAATTGTCCTCACCTCTCCGCCGCCCCCACTGGGCAGCGGACCCCGACTTCCGCCTCGAACAACACCTGCAGCATGTCACCGTCAGCGGCAAAGGCACCCGCCGAGACGTTCTGGAAACGGCCGCGACACTGGCCGAAGTACCCTTCTGCCAGAGCCGCTCCCCCTGGAACGGCTACCTGATCGACGGGTTGGACGATGGCTGTTCCGCCTACCTTCTCAAGATTTCCCACAGCATCGCCGACGGTGTCCGACTGCGCGAGATGTTCCTGCGCCAAGCCGCCACTGACGGGCCAACCGCCCCCAGCACACCGTCGCCCACAGCCGAATCACCCGCCCCCGCGGCACACCACCGCCTCCGCGCCAAGGATGCGGTACGGCGCCTGGGCAAAGCCGTCCAGTTCATCACCCAGGCCCTGAACGACATCCGCGACCGGCCCTACCCCATACCACCGGTGAAGACGCGCTTCGCCCGGCGTTACTACACCACCAAGGTCCCCACCGACCCGTTCAAGAGCGCCGCTGTCGCCTGCGGCGGGACCGTGCACGACGCACTCGTCGCCGCGGTCGCCCAAGGCTGCCACCGATACCATCGGTCCCGAGGGACCCAACGCGAGCGTCTGCGCGTCTTTTCCCCCTACGCCGAGCCCCCGCTCACCGCACGCGTCCCCTTCTCCCCCATGGGCAACCACTGGTTCATCGTCCGCTTCCCCCTGCGCGCCGACCAGCCCGATCCACGCCGACGCATTCGTGAAGTCCGCAGCGCCGTCCAAGTGGCCTACCACCGCGACGCCGCCGACTGGATGGGCGCCGTCGCCCGCATCAGCCCTCTCATCCCCTTGCGCTGGTTCGAGGCCGGCTTCCTGCGTCTGTGTGCCTCCCACGACTTCGGCATCAGCAACATGCCCGGCCCCCGCGCGCCTCTGTCCATAGGCGGGACCCGTGCCCGGGAGATTTACGCCATCGCGCCGGTCATGGGCTTCGCCGTAGCCGTCACCCTGTTGTCCTATCGCGACCACTGCCACGTCACGGTGAACATCGACCCTGACGTCATCGCGGACCCTGACCTGTTCGCCCAGTACATCCACGACGGCCTCCACGAGATAGGCGAGCTCCACGCCCCGGCACAGCCGACATCTGGCGATCACACCTGACCGGCCACGGCGGGCCCGTCCGGTATCGGTACGGGCCCGCTTTCGTCTCACCGCACACCAGGGCCCGGAAGGAGCCCGCCTCCGTGACTGAACAGTTCGCCCACGCCAACGGCATAAGCATCTGCTACGAGACCATAGGGGTCCCGAGCAACCGCCCCCTTCTCCTGATCTTCGGCATGTACGGCCAGCTCATCTGGTGGGACGACGCCCTGTGCCATCAACTGGCAGAAGAAGGCTTCTACGTCGTCCGCTTCGACAACCGCGACAGCGGCCGCTCCCAGCATCTGCCCAGCCCGCCCCACCTCCTGCGCACCGCACTGCGCCTCACCCGGCCGGCCTACACCCTCGCCGACATGGCCGAAGACGCACTCGGCCTTCTCGACCACCTCCGCCTGCCAGCAGCTCACATCGTGGGCGCCTCCATGGGCGGCATGATCGCCCAAGTGCTGGCCCTCAGACACCCCAGCCGCGCACTGTCCCTGACATCGATGATGTCGACACCCGGACGCCCCAGGATCAGCCGCTGCACCAAACCCTCGCTCCTGCCCTACCTCCTGCACCGCTGCCCCTCCGACCTCGACGGCTACATCAGCACCAGCACGGCCATGCTGCGAAAGCTGTCCTCCCCCGACCGCCCCTTCGATGAGCGCGGTACGCAGACTTTGCTTCGCCGCAGCCACGCCCGAGGCGTCGACCCCGACGGCACCCACCGTCAGATGGCAGCCGTCCTATCCGCAGCCGACCGCACCCAGGCTCTTCGGAACCTGGACCTCCCGGCCCAAGTTCTGCACGGAACCCGTGATCCCCTCCTACCTCTGGCGTGCGCCCGGGCAACGGCGCGCGCTATACCTGGCGCACAACTACGGACCATCCCCGGAATGGGACACCACTTTCCGCCCGAAGGGTGGCCACACCTCATAGAGGGGCTCCATGCGGTAGCGCAACGATCCGGAAGTGGCTCGCCACCCTACGAAAACCCGTAGGACACCCGACCGACGCCGCCCGCGTTCGCCGATATCGTCCGCTTCACGATGCTCACTGCGCCGGCGCTCATCGGACGGAACCACGGAATCCGCGTGCCTCGGCCTCGGAGGCAATTGAGGCCGGAAGCATCGGTCTGTCACCAGCTCGCCAGTCCCACGCCTCGATAGCACGACTGGCCAGCGCACGGGACTGCGCCAAAAGGTTCTCCTTCGGCTTCCGACAGAACAAGTGCGTCTCGGCCACCAGCAAAGGATCATTCATGCGCCGGTTTTAGCGCACGCAAGGCTCCACCGAAAGCCAACGTGGCCCGCTAATCGGTGAGAATACGACGGCCAGCGCCCTTGGTCCCGCAGTTTCCACCCACGGCGGCGTGCCCCACGACTCCGGCGTCGCCTCGGCCGTGATCAACACCTCCCAGCAGGTCGGCGGCGCGCTGCGCCAGGTCTTCGTTGTCCCCGCCCGGCAGCGGAGCGACGCCAAGGGCGCGCAGCGCGGCCCGGACAGTTCATTCGTGTGCCCCCTATGCGACGCAGAGCCTGCTGGGCAGCGGTCGCGGTCATGGCCGGTGATGTCCGCAGCGTCCCGAGGCGGTGTTCGCCTCCCGGCGGGCCGACTATGCGGCGTCGCGCAGTCGCGTGGCTTTCGCGAGGGGCCCAGTTCTGACATGGCCTCCTCGAAGGTTCGTGCGGCCACGGTTCGGCCTGGCCGGCGATGCTCCGCTACCGGATCGTCGCGGGTAGCGGGCCTGCTCGCGCAGTCCCGGAGCCGGGGCGTGGGCCGGGTCCGTGGTGTCATTGCCGCCGTCGGGGCCCGATTTGGGGAGCTGCCACAAGACGTGGCCGCACCGACGACGCGGCGCCGCCACTGGCGTTTCTTTTCCTCCAGCAGCGCCTTCTTCAGGGCTATGCCGACGTACGCCGTTCGGTTGAAGACACCAGGTCAGCGACGGGCCCCTGGCCTCAGGGGGCTGATGGACGGCCGGCCGCCGTGGTAGCCCTTGCACCGCGTTACGCAGTCTGCCGACGAGACCTGCCGCAGGAGACCACCTCAAGCCCACCATCCGCTCCGCCCGCTTCACTGTCCCGATCCCCCTGGCGCTCGGCGTTATCGTCGCCCCGATTGCCTGGTACCCGCTCCGGGCCCGGCCTGAGGCAACGGGCCGGCCGGGCAGGGTGGGCTATCGGGAGACGCGGGTGGTCGGTGAGCCGCGGTGGCCCGCAGGCGGGGCCCGGCGCGGGGCACGGCCGACGTGCGGGGCGTGGTAGAGGTAGGCGTCGTTGGCGAAATTGTTGATTCCGTACATTTCCTCGTTGTGCACCAGCACCGGGGCGGTACCGACGAGGACGTAGTACGTGTGCAGACCGTCGACGGTGATGGCTGTCCGTCGTCGTGAGGGAGCCGCCGCTGTTCCTGTCGAGAGTGAGGCCGGTGAACTCGCGGTCGTCGGGAGTGTAGATCGTGGCGTCGACACGGCGTGCGCCGGTGACACCGCTTTCGGGGTCGGTGGCCAGGACCGTGTCGCCGACCTGGATGTCCTCGATCGGCCGGTCGGTCCCGTCACCCGCCAGGACCCGGGTACCGGCAGGGAAGCTGTGCTTGGGTTTCTTCACACAGGGGGCACCACCTTGCCGAACCGAGTCCCCTTGGCGACGTCTTCGACGCCTTCAGCGGCCTTGCCGAGCAGCTTGACCTTACCCAGGGGAATCACACCTGCGGCAGCCATGGCGCAGCCGCCCCAGCTGGGTTCCTTGATGCACCTCTCGATGTCGGCGCCGCCCGAGACCTCCCAGGCGGCCTTGCCGACGAGCTTGACGAGTTCCGGATCGGGCTTGGTGAAGATGACCTCGTACTTGTCGTGCTGTGTCACGCACGGCGGCACGGTGTCACGGTAGTAGGGAATGATGCAGGGCTTCTTCTTGTTCTTGGCCGCACCGCAAGACCCCGTCCCCGATCTCGGGACTTGGTTGCACATCCTGGGTACGACCACCGTGCTGCTGCGCTACCACGGAGCCCGCTTCGGCACCCGCCACGTCCAACGGCATCGGCAGGCGATCGTTGTGGTCGGCCTGGACACCCTGCACCGAGGCGCCGGCCTGGCTTCGGGCCGATTGCTGTTCGGCCTGGTCCGCCCCTTGGATCCTCACCACCACCCATCCCATGCACTGCTTTTGCCCCTCCCACCAGAGGGAGCACGTGAAGGAGCCCGAGCTGCGGCCACAGGCCCTGCGCAGACACCGGACGAACCAAACGGAGACGGATGGCGACCGGTCTGAAGCCGCCCCGCGGTCGCGCACCAAGATGGTGCCGGCAGTCGCGGACGCTTCCGTAATGGCCTCCCCCTGCTGCCGTGGCCGCCGCTCTGGAGAGCAGGGGAACGAGCCGTAGCGCGAAAGGTCGGCAGGCGCGGCCCATCCACCACGGCCGCGAGCGGACCCGCTCCGCCTGGCCGCAAGGTGACACCCCGCACCTCATGCACCACAGTTCATTCCACGAGTCGCGGCCGCGCCGCGGTGTGGCCGACGGCTATCTGCACACAGCGGGTCGGCGTTTCGACCATGGTCGTGCCGGAGGACGACCCGCCCGTGGCACGGGTCCGTGTATGCGGGTGCCCGGATACGAGGTGGGTGGCGTGAGCGAGCCCACCGATGCATCAGCTGATCATGTCCCCGAGCCGCGCACCGCCCCGCGGCCGTCAACTGCGCTGTCCGACGCGCAGGCCCAGCAAGACCGGCCGGAAGCCCAGCAGGAAGACTCGACGCAGCCGGGTGCCGAGCCGCAGATGCGCTACGTGGATCTGACCGGCCGCCGGGAGGCAGCCGGCCGCTCGATCCGGATGCGCGACATGGCCCGGCGCCTGCCGCAGCTGGTACGGCGGTCGCTGGCTCTGGCCTGGCGGGTCGACCGTAGGGCGACCGTCGGGCTGCTGCTGTGCCAGGCCGCCGCCGGCGTGATGCAGGCCCTGGGCCTGGTCGCCATCAGCGGAACGCTGAGCGCTCTGCTGGCCAGCGGAGAGGTCTACGACCGGCTTCTGCACGCGTGGCCGTCGGTGGCCTTGCTGGCCGGCGCCGCCGGCGTACGCGCCCTGCTGAGCATCACCGTCGGCTGGCTGTCCGCCCGGCTCGGCCCGCTGATGTCGCGCGAAGCCGAACAGATGCTGCTCACCGGCTGCGCCGAGGTGGAACTGTGCGCCTACGACGAACCCGACTTCAACCGCGACCGCGAGGCCGCCGACCGCGGGGCGCAGGTCACCGGTGACCTGATCGACGAGGGCCAGGGCCTGATCGCCTCCTCGGCCTCCTTCCTCGCCGGGGCGATCGTGCTGGCCGGCGTGCACTGGATCCTGCTTCCGCTTCTGGTGGTGGCCAGCCTGCCGCAGGCCCTGGCCCAGTTCAGCGCCGCCCGGGTGCGCTACCTGGCGAACGCCCGCAGCAACGGCGACCAGCGCATGCTGTCGGTGCTGCGCTGGCACATCTTCACCCGTGAGGCGGCCGACCAGATCCGCGCCGGCACCATGGCCGCCTTCTTGTCCGGCCGCTACCGCCAGACGGTCGCCCGGATCAACCGCGAGGACCGGGCCGCCGCCGACCAGGGCGCGCGGATGTCCCTGGTCGGCGCGCTGTGCGGCGGCCTGCTGTCGGCCGTGGTGTGGGCGGCGGTCGTCATGCTGCTGGCCGCCGGTCGTATCAGCGTCGGGCACGGGGGCACGGCGGTTTTCGCCCTGCAGACGGTGGGCCAGTCGGTCCGCGGGCTGGTGGCCATCGGCGCGCGCGCCGTACGCACCGGTTTGTACATGGACGACTGGAGCAACTTCCTCGACAAGGCGGGCGGGTTCCGTATGCGCCGCGGCCCGCACCGTCCCGAGCCGCCGAAGACCATCGAGATCAAAGCGGTCTCCCACCGCTACACGGGCAAGAACCGCGACGCGCTGTCCGAGGTGTCGCTGACCTTGCGCCGGGGTGAGGTCATCGCCCTGGTCGGCTTCAACGGCTCGGGGAAATCGACGTTGTCGAAGCTGGCCTGCGGCCTGTACCTGCCCACCGACGGGCAGGTGCTCTGGGACGGTGCGCCGACCGGCGAGGCCCATCCGCACAGCCTCTGGCAGCAGGTGGCCCTGGTCCCGCAGAACTACGCGCACTGGCCGCTGACCGTGCGCGAGAACGTCACCCAGGGACAGCCCACTGCCCAGGGCGACGCCGCGGTGTGGGAGGCATGCCAGGCCGCCGGTGCCGACGAGGTCGTCGACCAGCTCGGCGCCGGCCTGGACACTCTCCTCGCCCGGGAGTGGCTCAACGGGGAGGAGCTGAGCGGCGGCCAGTGGCAGCGCGTCGCTCTCGCACGGGCGTTCTTCCGCGAGGCCGGGCTGCTGGTGCTCGACGAGCCGACCGCGAACCTGGACCCACGTGCCGAATACCGCATCTTCCAGCGGCTGCGGGACCTGGCGCGGGACCGGGTGGTACTGCTGGTGACCCACCGGATCACCAACGTGGCCGTGGCCGACCGGATCGTGGTCCTCGACGAGGGCAGGATCGTGCAGGAGGGCACCTACCAGGAACTCGCCCAACAAGACGGAGGACTCTTCCAGGAACTGCTGTCCTACCAGGTCACCGCAGAGGCGGATGGCCACCAGCACGGACGGCGCTCATGAGCTGCCCCAGTGCCGCTTCGCGCCGCGCAGCCGAGACGGACGCCTCGTCAGCCACGTCCCCCTTCGAGCACCTCACCCGAGGTGATCACGTGCCGCCCACCCGCTCTCACATCCGTGCGACCGTGGAGGCGTATCTGGCCCGGCATCACGATGAGCGAGACGCTCTGGCCAGTCTGCTGTCCGTCGCTGACGGCACCGACGGTCCGCGTCACCGTGCCATATTGCCCGGCCGCATCACGTGCAGTGCGGTCGTCATCGACCGCGACCGGCGGGTGCTGCACATCGGGCACAAGGCATCGGGGAAGCTGCTCGCGCCGGGCGGTGACGCCGGGAAGGGTCCGAGCCTTCTGGCCGCGGCCCTGCGGGAGGTGTGCGAGGAAGCCGGGGTGCGCCCCGGTGACCTGTGCCTGACCCCGCAGCTCCTGGGTGATCCGATCGACATCGGTATCGACCACGTTGAGGCCGACCCGGCCACGGGCGAGCCCGGCCACCAGCGCTTCGACTTCCGCTTCGCCTTCTACTTCAGCGCCGAGCAGCCACCGCGCATGGCCTTGCAGGACGACGAGGTCTGCGCTGCCCAGTGGCGCGCGTTCGCAGACGTCAGGCCGCCGGCCCTGCGCACCAAGCTCCTTCAGGCCGAGTCCCAGGGACTCGACGGGCGATCGGAGCCCGTCAGCGCCTGCGTGTTGCTCCACGACGGCCACGGCCGCTACCTGCTGCACCTGCGGGACCAGATCGAGGGCATCTGGCATTCTGTGGGGGTCCTGCGCGCGACTGACCTGAATCGTCGCTGTCTTCGCAGCTCAGAAGGTAGTTGCACGCACCGGAGCGAAAGCAACACATGTGGTGCAAGTGGCCAGGCCGTCAGGTCAGTCGCGAGAGAACGCTCCCGGGGTGCCGTTGTTCCAAACTTCCGCTGCCCAAGCCAAGGGCACACCAACCGAGCAGTGACGCGCGCAGCCAGCAGCAGCCGGGCCGGTAGGCGCCCTTGACGGCTGAGCGCCGCCGAACCCGTCCAGCGCAGGTGACCGCGGCGACGTTCACAGAGGTAGTCGTCTCACCTCCGGCCGGCGACCGAGCGGGAGATCCCTAGAGAGGTGAGGCTTGGCGGGTGTTCCGCGGCTGGGCCAGGCGATGTCGTCAACGGCGAGAAACGCCTCGTCGGCCACGGCCCCGGGGGTTGCCCCGGTGAACGCCATGACGTCTCGATGCAGGTGGGACTGGTCGGCGTAGCCGGCGTCGGCAGCGACTTGGGCCGCGCCTTCACCCGCGACCAGGCGGTGGGCGGCATGGTCGAAACGGACCAGCTTCACGGCGCGCTTGGGCGGCAGGCCGAGCTGTGACCGGAACCGGGACCACAGGCGTTTACGGCTCCATCCGACATCGGCCGCAAGTCCGTCGACCCGGGCCAGGCCACGGCTGCCGACGATACGGTGCCAAGCCCAGACCACCTCCGGGTCTACCGGCGGCCCCGCCACATGCCGACGGGCGAGCAGCACGTCCGTCAACGCGAAGCGATCCTGCCACGCCGAGACGTCGCCCAGTTGCTCGCGGAACCGGGACGCCTCCCGACCCCACAGGTCGCCCAGGGACACGACGGCGCCGCCGAAGTCGGCGGGGGAGACACCCAGCACCGCGCGTGCGATCACCGGGGACAGGCGCACCTGCACGCACTCGACGTTCTCTCCCCGCGCCCGGACTTCGCCTCCGGACCCGAACCCGGGCCCGGCAACGACGCTTCCCCTCTGCTGCCGTCCGGCGGCACAGTCAAGGACGGGCGAGCCGGCGCCGAACTCCACGAGCAGCGTCACGGCCGGGTGCGGGACCATCCGCAGCGGGGCCAGGTCACGGACACGGAACCCGGCCATGGTGACTCCGGCCAAGCTGCTGGGACGCTGCGGGCACGCGACGTCCCACACAGCCGCACCGTGCACGAAAGTCCGCACCGCCCCATGCTACGTGAGCCGGCGCAGGGGAACATTCGTCCAATCCGTGCTGGGCACCGGCCGCGACAGTGGGCTCATGACTGTTTCTGACGGCGGACCGCACGTGAACGGCAGCGCCGAGGCCACCGAGAGTTCAACCCTGCCGCTGGACGACGGCGACATCCACGTGTGCCAGGACGGCTCCCACGACGCCCCCGCACTCCTGCTCATCCACGGATCCGCATCCTCGACCCGCTCGTGGGATCCGCTGACTCCCCTGCTGACCACATCTCACCGCGTCATCCGGATCGACCTGCTCGGGCACGGCCGGTCGGCCAAGCCGGCCGACCGCAGCTACGCACTCCCGGACCAGGCATGCCGGGTCGGCGTGGCACTGGACCGGCTCGGCGTCGAACACGCCGTGGTCGTCGGTCATTCCAGCGGCGGCGTGGCCGCCGTCGCCCTCGCCGAACAGCGACCCGACCTGGTGACCGCGCTCGCGCTCATCAACACCGGACCCCGCCTGGACGCCTTCATCGCGCCGCAACCCGCCGCAGTCGGACTCTCGCAGTGGCCGCCGACCGACGAGCAGATCCGCCGGTTCGCGAGCACCGCTTTCAGCCGCGCGGGCTACCGGGTCCCACCGGAGCTCCTGGACGAGGTGCGCTGTATGACCCACCACACGCTCACCGCAACGATGCAGGCCGCCCGCGACTACCTGGAGCAGCAGGCGCTTCCGGACCGGCTGACGGCCCTCGGCAAACCGCTACTGGTGGTCTTCGGTGAGGACGACCGCAGGTGGAGCTCCTCATCCGCCGCCGATTACCGCGCCGTTCCGGGCGCGAAAGTCGAGTTGCTGCCCGGTCTCGGGCACTCCCCCATACTCGAAGATCCCCCGCGGACCGCCGCCCTCCTGCTGGCCTTCACCACGATCCACGCCGTACGGGTGGACTGAATGACAAGGAAGGACGGCATGCGGATTCTCGTCTCCGGCGCCAGTGTCGCCGGTCCGGTGCTGGCGTACTGGCTCACCAAACACGGCTTCCTTGTCACGGTCGTTGAGCGCGCGCCGACTCCGCGCAAGACCGGCGGCCACGCGGTCGACCTGTTCCGGCCCGCGATGGACATCTCGGAGAGAATGGGCGTGCTCCCGCGCGTCGAGGAGCGGGCCACCGGCACCAACCGGATGACTGTCTACAGAGAGGGCGCCCGGCGTCCCGTCCGGGTGGACCTCTCCAAGATCTTCAGTGCCACCTCCGATCGGCACATCGAGATCATGCGCGACGACCTGAGCGAGCTCTACTACGACGCGGCGCGCGACGCCGCCGAGTTCATTTTCGGCGACTCGATCACCGCGATCTCGCCCGACGGCGAGGTGCGGTTCGAGAACGCCGCGCCGCGCCGCTTCGACCTCGTCGTCGGCGCGGACGGGCTGCACTCCAACGTGCGCCGCCTCGTCTTCGGCGACGAGTCCCGCTTCAGCGCCTTCATCGGGGCCTACCTCGGGGTGCTGTCCCTGCCGAACGTCTCCGCTCTCGACGGCGAGCTTCTCATCCACGTCGGCGCCGGCCGCACTGCCGGCATGTACGGCGCGCGGCACCTCGGCGACGCACGGGCGTTGTTCCTGTTCCGGAGCGAGCGCGAGCTGGTCTGCCACCACCACGACGCGCCCCGGCAGAAGGAGCTGCTGCGCGGCGCGTTCGACGGCATGCACCCTGACGTGGACCGCTGGCTGGACGAGCTCGACCGCACCCCGGCGTTCTACTTCGACTCGATCACCCAGCTCCGCATGGACACCTGGTCGCGGGGGAGAGTGACGCTCGTCGGCGACGCGGGCTACTGCCCTGGCCCGGCCGTCGGCGGCAGCACCAGCCTGGCCGTCGTCGGAGCGTACGTCCTCGCCGGGGAGCTGGCGCGGGCGGGCGGTGACCATGAGCGCGCCTTCCCTGCCTACGAGCGCACGATGGCGGCCCACGTGCGCGGCAGCCGCGCGGCAGCGCTCAGCGCGGCGAAGACCCTGATCCCCACCTCACGCCTCGGCGTGCAGGCACTGGCCCAGGGCACCCGCCTGATCTCCGCCCTGCCCGCAGGACCCAGCCGCGCCCTCCTCCGCCTCACCACCAAGAGCGCACGCCTCTACAACTCCATGATCGTCGACGTCTATCCGTCGCCGCCCACCACATCACGAGGCGCGGCCGGCCTCGCGGGCGACTCCGGGAATGGAGTCGGGGTGGAGTGAACGCCACACCGTGATTTTCCGGGCCGCGACGTGTTCTCCGGGCCTCGACGAAGCTCCAGCGGCCCGCCGAAGTCATGTACACACTGATCTCTCATTCGAAGATCCAGCCGGACCCTTGAGCCGAGCCGTGTACTCACGGTTGACGGATCGGGCAGCATCGAGGGCTTCCGGGCACTCTTCGCGTCTGCCCGCTTCGTCCGAGGGCACCTTGGGACGTCGTACGGCACCGCCCCGGCCCCCGTTCCCTCAGCTGCCCTCATTCGAGCTGCCACGTGCCGGCACCGCCTCCCGCATGCACGGGATCGAGGGAGAACACGCCGAACTCCGGCCAGTCGGTGGCGGTGAAACTCCCCCTTATCCCCGCTTCCGACGCACCCCGCGCAGCCCGTTCCCACCCCGTCCTTGCCCGCCCGCAGACAGTCCCCAGGGCACCGCTCCCCTCCCGCCGGGCCGCAGTACGCGGCGGACCTCGGCGGCCAGCGCATGGATGTCCTTGGTCGACAGGGCCATGCAGAGCAGCATGTGCGCGAAGGCCGCGTCGACGGAGGCGTCCGGCAGGGGAAGCGGCTCGTGTACGTCGTGGACAGCGGTGCTCAGCCGCGCGGTGACGCCTTGGGCCTGGGCGGCCTGCCGGAGCTGCTTCAGACCGGCAGGGCTGAAATCGGTGGCCTGGGCGGTGAAGCCCTCGCGGGCGAAGTGCAGGGCGTCCCGGCCGTGCCCCGCACCCAGTTCCAGTACGTCTTCCGCTCCGGCGGCGCGGAAGAGCAGCGCGGCGTGAACAGCTGGAGAGGAAGGTTCCTCGCCGTACATGCTGGGATGGGCGGCGTAGGTCTTCTGCCAGCGCTGTCGCTGCGCCTTGGCCAGTTCCCTGGCGCCGACGGCCGGTTCCCTGGCATCGTCGGTCATGCCTGCTTGCTCCCCTTCCTTGCCGGGTCTGGCCGGTCGGCCTAGAGGGCGCTGGTCAGGGCCTGGCGGAGCTGATCCGCTGTGGGCGCGCCCGCCAAGCCGTCGGGGGTCCGGTAGAGGCGGCAGGACAGGCCCGGTGCCCGGCCGGGTTCCTCGAAGGCGTCCTGGCCGTTGATCAGGATCGTCGGCGAGCCGGTGCATCGCGCGGCCTCGGCGCTGGTGTGGTCGGTGACGGAGTGCGTCCGAAACACCACGTCGTGCAGGCCGAGCTCGTCGAGCGCATGGCGGAGTCGGTCGGCTGCGATCCCGGCGTTCGGACAGCCGGGAACGATCAGCAGGTCGAGCTTCATGGCGTCCTTGGGCGCATGTCGCGTCCTTTCGTACGTTGCGTCCTGGGGCGTGTCATGACGCGTCCGGAGGGGGGTTCAGCTGCCGCAGTCGCAGCCCGGTCGGCAGCCGCAGGGGGCGGCGACCATGACGGCAGTCGGCCCCGCAGGACTCTTGGCCGGCGCGCAGCAGCCCTTGCCCTGCCAGACGTCGCGGCCTTCCTTGACGGCGATCGCGGCGATGACGAGCGCGGCGACCGGATCGGCCCAGGACCAGCCGAGCAGCCAGTTGGCCAGCAGACCGGCCAGGAGCACGGCGGAGAGATACGTGCACAGCAGGGTCTGCTTGGAGTCGGCGACCGCGGAGGCGGAGCCCAGCTCGCGGCCGGCCTTGCGCTGCGCAGCCGAGAGGAACGGCATGATCACCAGCGACAGGCCGGCGAGCACGATGCCGGGGACCGAGTGGCCGGCTTCGCCGGTGCCGGTCAGCGCACGGACGGAGTCGACGGCGACGTACAGGGCGAGGGCGAAGAAGGAGACGGCGATGATCCGCAGGGCGCGCTGCTCGCGGGCTTCGCGGACGGCGTGGTCGGTGGCGGAGAACTGCCAGGCGACGGCCGCGGCGGAAGAGACCTCGATGACGGAGTCGAGCCCGAAACCGATCAGTGCCGTGGAGGAGGCGAGAGTGCCGGCGGTGACCGCCACGACCGCCTCGATGACGTTGTAGGTGATCGTGGCGGCGACCAGCAGACGTATGCGCCGGGTCAGCACGTCACGTCGGTGGACCGGGCCGGGGCCGAGGGATATCGCGGCCATTCAGCAGCACCCCTTCTCGTCCGCGTCCGGGCAGGTCTTGTCCGCTTCGACCGCGATCACGGCCGCCAGCAGGTCGTCCAGCGCGTGGCCGAGGCGTTCGTCGGCGAGCTCGTAACGGGTACGCCGGCCATCGGGCGTGGTGACGACCAGACCGCAGTCGCGCAGGCAGGCCAGGTGGTTCGAGAGCCGGGTGCGGGAGATCTCCAGGGCATCGGCGAGGTCGGCCGGGTAGGCCGGTGCCGTGCGCAGGGCGAGCAGGATGCGGCAGCGGATGGGATCGGCGAGGGCGCGGCCGAACCGCGCCAGCACGTCGATGTCAGCGGCGAGTGTCAGCACCCTCCGACAGTACACGGATCCCTGAATTCACGGCATCGTGAATTATTCGTTCCAGTTACGTCTGGTTACGTCTGGCCGGCATGGCGCCGCGGGTGGGGCTGAAGCCACTGGTCTCGGCATCTCAGCTGTCGGCGGCCGAGTACTTGGAGCCGGGGAACCGAGGAGCCGACGGAAGACGCAGGCCGGGGACGCTCGGAGGCGATGCCCATCCAGCCTGCCGCTGCATGAACGCCGGGTCCGAGCAGCCCTCGATCCGTCTGCCGGGGAACGCGACCGTGGCCGTCCGCGGAGGCCAAGCCGGCAACGCCCGCGACCGGTGCCTCGCATCACCGCAAGGTCGCCATGAAGCAGACCACATCACCGGATGGAGCGGCCGCTTCTTTGATCGACGCGTGTCGCCCAGCATAGTTTGGCGTCATGAGGGGTGGATTGCGGGAGCGTTGGAGGAGCCAGCCGCGGTGGGCGAGATGGGTGCTCGTCGTGTACGTAATTGGCTTCTTCGAAGGGGCCTGCGTGCATTTCAGCGATGTGGTCAGGGGTGGAATCCATGCCTACGCGTCGTTCCCGCAGGTTTCCATCCAGGCGTACTTCGTCAGCCTGGTGGTTCTCGATCCGCTGGTCGTCGTGCTGGTGACACTCGTGCAGCCGGCAGGTGTCCGGCTGGCCGCCGGTGTGATGGTGCTGGACGTCTCCGCGAACTGGATCGGCAACTGGCCGTGGCTGCGGGATGACCCGGCACGACTGCTGCAACCGGTCGGACTGCTGCCCATCACTCTTTTCGGCCTGTTCGTCGTCGCGTCTTCGATTCCTTTGTTTCGAGCCATGACGAGAAGGGGCCCAGCGCCGGCGGCCTTCATGTCCTGAGAGAAGCCAGGAAGCCCCAAGGGGC
>NZ_JBIRGD010000056.1:0-24188 GCF_044327805.1 Streptomyces sp. NPDC018019
TCGCCCCGGAGCCGTTCCACCTCCCCGAGCCTCATACCTGCCAGCATGCTCCTGGTCAGCCACGATCGGCAGAGCTAACGAAGCACTACTAGCGCCGCGACGGAGCCGGGTGGGGAATGACGGACAGAACCTGATAACCGTTCATAACCGGAGAGTGGATCAGTGCGGGCGTATGGTCCGGGTGGGCCAGGGTGATGTCCGGAAGTGCTGTGAGAACGGTTTTCAGCGCTGTGCGTGTTTCGAGCCGTCCGAGTGATGCTCCGGGGCAGTGGTGGACGCCGTGGCCGAATGCGACATGCCTTTTTTCTTTGCGGAGCGGACGGAATTCATCGGGATCGTCGTGCAGGGCGGGGTCGCGGCCGGCTGCGGCATACATGAAACTGATGACGTCCCCTTTCTTGATGACTGTCGCGGTGTGCAGGGGGATGTCGTTGACCGCGTAGCGGAAGGGGAGCTGGGCCAGCGGCCCGCGCAAGCGCAGGGTTTCTTCGACGATGTCGTCGTAGGTGACACGGCCGGTGCGCAGGGCGCACAGGGATGCGGGGTTCCTCAGGACGTGGAAGAAGGCGGAGGTGATCAGGTTGACGGTGGTCTCGAACCCGGCGCCGAGGACACCGAAGAGGGTGTCGCGCTGGGCGTCGGCTGACAGGGCCGGCTGTCCTTGCGGGGGGGGTGGATGATGGCCGTGGACAGATCGTCGGCCGGGTGGGCCAGCTTGTAGGCGACAGCTCGTCCATGCGGGCATGCAGCTGGGCGATGTCCTGGGCGGCCTGCTTGTCCTCGATGAGCCGGTCCACGCCGTAGAACGCGACCCGGCGGTAGTCACCGATGATGCGGCCCCGGCCGTAGGCGTCCGGCAGGCCGGTGATGATGCCGGCGGACGGCAGGCGCGGATCTCGGGCGTGTACGCGTCGAAGACACCGTCGTTGTGGGTCTTGCGCAGCCGGGTGTAGATCTCCTTGACCGCCGGGTCGGCCTCGTACCCGTACGCGGCGAGGGCGCTCTCGACCATCCGCCAGCCGCCGTTGGGCATGATGGCGCGCTTGAGCGGGGCGTCGGTCTGGAGGCCGACGATCAGGTCCCGTTCCTCGTCGACGTAGCCGGGCGCGAACGCGTCGATCCGCGACGGGCTGTGGGTGTCCACGTCGTAGATGCCCCGGTTCCGTTCGTCGGGGAACATGTCGAGGAGCTTTCGCCACACCGCGGTGGTGGGTTCGGTCGGGCCCGCGAGGAAGGAGCCGTCGCCCTCGTACGGGACGTGGTTCTGCCGGACGAAGTCGCGGACGTCGATGGCGTCCCGCCACGGACCGCCGCCGAACCCCTCCCAGGCCGCGCCGCCGGTCGTCTTCTCCACGGGTGTAGCGGTCATGGTGCGCACCTTCCGAATCGCTGTGCCCGCGCCCGCATCCATTGCACTCCCGCGAGGCGTCGCCCCAGGTCGGCGTTGGCCCCGACCCGGAGGCCGAAGGGCCCTCTGCGGGCGGCGGGCCGCGTACCGGAAGGCCGTTGGTCCCCGCGCGCGGGACCACGGGGCCGTCTCTGCGGTGACCGCCGTGCCCCGATCGGACGGGCTCCCTCGAAATGGCCCGCACCGGGGCCCGTTCGGCCCTGTCGTCGGGGATCTGCTTCGGGGAGGCTGGCAGTCAGGCAACGAGTGCCCGGACGAGCGCCGCCGGAGCAGAGAGTGTGCAGGATGAACGACGAAGACGCACAACAGGTCACAGAACGCCCTGAGCCGGTGGCTCCGCGCAGAATGCAGCAGCTGCCCCGGGACGAAGCGCTGCGGCTGCTGGGCAGTGTCCCGCTCGGCCGGCTCGTGTTCACCCAGAACGCCTTGCCGGCCATCCGTCCCGTCAACCACCTCCTCGACGGGGAGGACATTGTGGTCCGGCTCAACGACGGGGCGACCGTCACCTCGATCGCGCCGCCCGCGGGCGAGGCCGGTCTCGTGGTCGCGTACGAAGCCGACGTGATCGATCCGCGCACCCACCTGGGCTGGAGCGTCATCGTCACCGGGTACGCCCGGCTGGTGGCCGACCCGGTGCAGGTGGCCCGCTACGAGGACCTGCTGCGGCCGTGGGTGGCGCAGACCATGAACGGCGTACTGCGCATCCAGCCGGACCTGGTCACCGGTTTCCGGCTGGTGGCACAGCCCGCGGTCGCGGTGTGCGCCGCGGTCGGCGAGGGCCGTTGAACGGCCGCTGAGCGGTCGGCCCCCGGCAGTCGACGGGTGAGCCGCCGTGCCGTGGGCACTTCCGGCACGGTGGCGGGCGGCACGGTGCCCCCGGTCCGACTCGGTGCCCCTCCCGTCTCGGTGGGGGCAGCCTCGCCCCGGTGGCCCCGCCCCGGCGCGGACGGGGGCAGGCCGGGCAGCCGGTCAGGCGGCCGGGGACAGCGGGGCGCGCCACACGATGCGGCTGCCGCCGCCGTCGGGCGCGCCGATCTCCATCGTCCCGCCCACGCGGTCCGCCCGTTCGGCCAGGTTGTTCAGCCCGCTGCGCCGGCCGCCTTCCGGTATCCCGCGGCCGTTGTCCGTCACGGTCAGTACGGCCTCGTCGCCGGTGGCCTGGAGGGCGACTTCGACCCGGGTGGCGTGGGCGTGCCGGGCCGCGTTGCTCAGCAGTTCGGTGAGGGCCGCCACGACATGATCGGCCACCTCTGGCGGTACGTCCGTGTCCAGCAGCCCTTCCATGCTCAGCCGGGGCGGGAAGCCCAGCGCCGTACCGGCCTCCCCCACGGCGCGCGCGACCCGGGCCCGCAGGCTCGGTCCGGTGTCCTCCTCCCGGACCCGCAGACCGAAGATCGTCGAACGGATGATCTTGATGGTCTCGTCCAGGTCGCCCACCGCCCGGGTCACCCGCTCCGCCGCACCGGCGTGCTCGACCAGCCGGGCCGCGCTCTGCAGCGTCATCCCGGTGGCGAACAGCCGCTGGATCGCCAGGTCGTGGAGGTCGCGGGCAATCCGGTCGCGGTCCTCCAGCAGCGCGAGCTGCTCGGCGTCGCGCCGCCGCTCGGCCAGCTCCAGGGCGAGGGCCGCCTGCCCGGCGAACGCGTGCAGCGGCTCCAGCTCCCCTTCGGTGAACACCGCCTCGCCCTCGGCGCGCGCCAGCAGCAGCACGCCCCGGGCGCTGCCGCCCTCGCTGTCCAACGGCACGGCCACCGCCGGACCCAGGCCGTCGAACCGCCGCGGCCCGGCGGCGTACCGCTCGTCGCCCGCCAGGCCGGACGTGGTGACCGGCCGCCCCGACCTGAGGGCGGCGCCGGACAGGGTGCCGTCGGCGGGGACGACCAGGCCGCGCCGCTTGTCGCCGTGCCCGCCGAGCGCCAGCTCGACGACCAGGTCGCCGGTGTCGTGCATGGGGACGCAGACATCCGCCAGCTCGGCCCGGGTGATCTCCTGTGCCCGGCGGGCGATCAGCTCCAGGACCTCCAGGCGCGGCATGCCGGAGAACAGGCTGTTGGTGATCTCCGCGCCCGCCTTCAGCCAGCGCTGCTGCCGCTGCGAGCCCTCGTAGAGCCGGGCGTTGTCGATCGCCACGCCGGCGGCCACCGACAGCGTGGAGATCACCGACTCGTCCTCGGCGTCGAAGTCGTGCCCGCCGCGCTTGTCGGTCAGGTACAGGTTGCCGAAGACCTCGTCGCGCACCCGGATCGGCACACCCAGGAAGGTGCGCATCGGCGGGTGGTGGGCGGGAAACCCGTAGGACGACGGGTGGGCGCTGAGGTCGGTGAGCCGCAACGGCTCGGGCTTGCGGATCAGTTCGCCCAGCAGACCGTGACCGGCCGGCAGCGGCCCGATCGCGGCGACCTCCTCGGGCGTGAGCCCCACGGTCAAAAACTGCGACAGCCGCTTGCCGTCCGGGCCGATCACGCCCAGCGCCGCGTACTGGGCGTCGACCAGCAGCGCGGCGGCTTCGACGATACGCCGGAGCACCTGGGGCAGGGCCAGTTCCCGCCCCACCGAGACCACGGCCTCCAGGAGGCTGTGCACCCGGTCCCGCGTGCCGCATCGATGCGCGCCTGCAGCTCCTCCAGCAACTCATCCAGCCGCATCTGAGGCATCCGCGACAGCGACTCCTGCGTGCCCACCGGCCCTCCTTCTTCGGTCGCCCGCCGTACCCGGTCAGCGTAACCCTGTTCGAACACCGCCATCGGACACCCGTGGCCGTCCGCTCCCGCCCAGGCCGTACGTGTGGCGCATCGGGGGCGAGTGGCCCTCGGACGGAGGCGGGTAGGCCCCTGCTCCCCGGCTCCGCCCTCGGCGAGACTCGGTCGGCGGGGGCAAGCGGCCGGTCCGGAGAGCGGGCCCGCCAGGCACCGACGGAAGGAGGGCCCGCCGTGCGAAACCGCACCGTGGCCGAGGTGATGACGTGGGAGGTCGTACAGGCCCGGCCGGACACCCCGGCGAGGGAGCTGGCCCGGCTGCTCGACGTCCACCGGATCAGCGGCCTGCCGGTGGTGGACGGCGACGACAAGGTCATGGGGGTCGTGTCCCGCACGGATCTGCCCGCGTCCCCCGGCGGCCGGGCCAGCGGTCCGGCCGTCCCCGCCGGGCCGTCGCGCCCGGCAGCGCACCGCCCGGCCGGCACCGGTGCCGGCGGCGGTACGACCGCGGGCGAGGTGATGACGACACCGGCGGTCACCGTGCATCCGGAGCACCGTGTCGCGGACGCCGCGCGCATCATGCAGCGCCGGCACGTCGACCGGCTGCCCGTCGTGGACGAGGAGGACCGCCTCATCGGCATCACCACCCGCCGGGACCTGCTGCGGGTCTTCCTGCGGCCGGACGAGCAGATCCGCGCGGAGGTGGCCGGCGAGGTGCTGGGCGACGCCCTGGGGGCGCCGCCGGACGAGGTACGGGTCTCGGTACGGGACGGCCTCGTGACGCTGCGGGGAACGCTGGCGCACGAGGACGACATCCCGGTCGCGATCGGCCTGACCTGGCGGGTGGACGGAGTGGTGGGCGTGGTCAACCGCCTCGTCCCGCGTGCGGGCGACGACGGTGTCCCGTACGCGGAGCCGTTACGGCGCACGCGGGACTGACCGGCCGCTGTCCCACCGCTCCCCTCCATCGCCCGCGTGGCGCGGAAGGGAGCGGCGGGGCGGCACGACGCCGAGCCGTAGGACACGGATCGTCACCGGTCATCCACCAGGGACCGGCCGGCCCCCTCAGGACCGCGGGCCGCCTTCGCGCGGCGCCGCGGCGGCCGGGCCCGTACGGGGGTCCTGGGCCGCCGCGAGTGCCTGCGTGGCGATGACCGCGGCCTGCACCCGGCGCTCCACGCCGAGTTTGGCCAGCAGGCGGGAGATGTTGTTCTTGACCGTCTTCTCCGCGAGGAAGAGCCGCTTGCCGATCTCCCGGTTGGTCAGCCCCTCGCCCACCAGCGCCAGGATCTCCCGTTCCCGCTCGCTCAGCCCCGGCAGGCCCGGCGGCTGTTCCTCCCGCTTGGTCTCGCCCCGCAGCCGGGCCATGACGCGGGCGGTGGCACCGGCGTCGAGCAGCGACTGGCCCGCTGCCACCGTCCGCACCGCGTTGACCAGATCGGTCCCGGTGATCTGCTTGAGCACGTAACCGGCCGCCCCCGCCATGATCGCGTCCAGCAGGGCCTCCTCGTCGTCGAACGAGGTCAGCATCAGGCACACCAGGTCCGGCATGCGCGAGCGCAGCTCGCGGCAGACGCTCACCCCGTCGCCGTCGGGCAGCCGGACGTCCAGGATCGCCACCTGCGGGCGCAGCGCGGGCACTCGGACCAGCGCCTGCCCGGCGGTGTTCGCCTCCCCCACCACGGTCAGATCCGGTTCGGCGTCCAGCAGGTCGTGCACACCACGGCGCACCACCTCGTGATCGTCGAGCAGGAAGACGCTGACCGGCGCCTTCATCCGGGCGTCGACCGGGTTTTCCGTCATCACACAGCTCCGATGTCCCTGATCCGGCCCGCCTCCACAGGCGGTGCCGTGGTCAGCCTGCACCAGGCCAGGGCCGAAGAGCCAGGGCCGGACGGCCCTTCTTGCCGGTCCTCCGGCCCGGTGCCGCCGGCCGCCCGCGGGGGGGGGCGGAGGTCCCGCGGTTCAGCGGAGGCGTTCCCCTCCCCGCCCACGGCGGGCGCCGAGCGATGCCATGACCGTCTCGGCCGCCCGTCGGCCGCCCTCGACGCAGCTGGTGATGCCGACACCGTCGTACGCGGCTCCGCAGACCGCCAGTGTGCCGAGCTGTGCCACGTGCTCCCGCACGCGGGCCGTCCGGGCGACGTGGCCGACGGTGTACTGCGGCAGGCCGGTGGCCCAGCGGGTGACGGCGGTGTCGCACGGGACGGCCGCCAGCCCGGTCGCCGCGCGCAGTTCGGCGCGGGAACGGGCCACCAGTTCCCCGTCGCCGAGGCGCAGGGCGGTGTCCTCGCCGTACCGGCCGACCGAGGTGCGCACCACGGCCTTGCCGGGCGCGGTCCGGCCCGGCCATGCCCATTTGCCGCTCAGGAAGGTGGCCGCCTTGATGAGGCGGCCGTCCACCGGAGGGACCAGGAAGCCGCTGCCCCGCAGTTCGTCGGAGAGGTCCGCCCGGTCGTAGACCAGGGTGACCAGCGCCAGGTCCGCGTACGCGACGGTGCGCAGCGCGGCGACCGCGGCCGGTACCGTGTCGGCCAGCAGCCGCGCGGCGGCGGGCGCCGGCACGGCGAGCACCACCGCGTCCGCGTGGAGCCGGTGTTCGCCGTCGGCGTCCCGTACCGTCAGCCGCCACCCGTCCGCGGTACGGCGCAGGGTGCGGGCCGCGGTGGCGGTGCGGATGTCCACGCCCGCGGACCGGCAGGCCCGGGCGACGGCCAGGGGCAGTCGTCCCAGGCCGCCCCGTACGCTCCGGAACGGCGGCACCGCGGCGCCGCGGCTCGACGGCTCGGGCCCTGAGCCGCCGGGCTGCGGTACCCGCGTGCGGCGGATGCCTTCGAGCAGGGACCGCTCCTCGCGGGCGACGGGGAGCAGGTGCGGCAGGGCGGCACGCAAGGAGATGTGGTCGGCGTGCCCGGCGTAGACGCCGCCGAGCAGCGGCTCGACCAGCCGGTCGACCACTTCCCGTCCCAGCCGGGCGGCCACGTAACGGCCCACGGTGATGTCGTCGCCCACGTCCGTACGCGGGAGCCACCGGTCCTGGCGGGCGCGCGCGAGGCCGTCGGCGGACAGCACCCCGCAAGCGGCCAAGGAGTCGAGATCCGTGGGGATGCCCATCAGGTGGCCCGCGGGAGGGGGTGCAGCGCGCCGCGGGTCCACACGGAAGCCTCCGTCGTGACGGGCGGCTCCAGCTCGTCGCCCAGGCCCGCCGCCCGGGCCAGTTCCACGGCGGACGGCTGCCGGACGAACATCGCTTCGGCCCCCAGGTCCACGGGGACGCCGCCGACCTCGCCGCTCAGGAGTTTGCCGCCGAGCCGGCCGGCGGACTCCAGCAGCGTCACCCGGCCCCCGGACCCGCTGCCGCCCGCCGCGCCGCTCAGGCGGGCGGCAGCGGCCAGCCCGGCGATGCCGCCGCCCACCACCACGACGTGCGGACGCATGTCCTCCGGCCCGGTGGCGGAGGGTGATGAGGAGGGCCGGGGCTGCGGGACCACGGAGGGTTTCATCGGTGTTCACTGCCTTTCTGAAGGCGCTTCGGGGGCGCCTTCGCCGAGCGGGCGGAGAGCTTCCGGACCGGTTCCGGCAACGGGGTGCGGTGGCGACGGCGCGCTTACGCCGCGGTGTCCGCAGGGACGCCGGTACGGGTGGCGGCCCGCCGGACCCGGGTGACGGTGAAGGCCAGGGCGGCGGCCGAGACGACGGCCAGCAGGAGCAGGCCGAGGGCGTAGCTGCCCGAGGCGCTGAAGATGACGCCCATGACCAGCGGGGGGATGAAGCCGCCCAGGCCGCCCGCGGCGCCGACCACGCCGGTGACCGAGCCGACCTTGCTCGCCGGGGCCAGGAGGGCAACCAGGGCGAAGGTGGCGCCGCTGCCCGCGCCGAGCGCGGCGGCCATGGCCAGGAAGGCGAGGGTGCCCACCGGAGCGAGCGGCGGGGTCGCCGCCTGCACGGCGGCGCCCGCGACGACGACCACCAGGGTCCCGGCGAGGACGCGGACCGAGCCCATCCGGTCCGACAGCCAGCCGCCGACCGGGCGCATGGCCACCGCCAGCAGGACGAAGCCGGCCATCCGGTTGGCGGCGTCGGCCTGGTCCAGCCCGTATCCGGTCTTCAGGTAGGTCGGCAGGTAGACCGAGAAGGCGACATAGCCGCCGAATGCCACCGCGTACAGCGCGGATGCCTGCCAGGTGACGGGCAGACGCGCGGTGTCGGCCAGGCGGCGGGCCAGCGGTTCGCCCGGTACGGTGCGGCCGGGCGCGTCCCGCAGCAGCAGGGCGGCCAGTACGGCGTAGACGGCGAGCGCCGCGGCGGTGATCAGGAACGGGTTGGCCATAC
Source organism: Streptomyces sp. NPDC018019 (assembly GCF_044327805.1). Lineage (NCBI taxonomy): Bacteria > Bacillati > Actinomycetota > Actinomycetes > Kitasatosporales > Streptomycetaceae > Streptomyces > Streptomyces sp. NPDC018019. Next base: position 8,437 of record NZ_JBIRGD010000056.1, read on the forward strand.
CGTGCGCGTCGACCAGCTTGACGGTCGTCAGCGCGCTGATGGCGGTGCCGCCCATGCCGACGCCGAAGACGCCGATCGCCAGCCCGCGCCGCTCCGGCGGGAACCAGCCGCTGACGAAGGGCACACCGACGGCGAAGGCCGTGCCCCCGATGCCCAGGAAGAATCCGCCGACCAGCAGGGCGGCCAGCGAGGAGTGCCCGAACAGGCCCAGGCAGAGCACGGGCACGATCGTCGCGGCGGACACCAGCGGGAACATCACCCGGCCGCCGAACCGGTCGGTCAGCGCCCCCACCGGGATCCGTCCCAGCGACCCCACCACGACCGGCACCGCCACCAGCAGCGACTGCTCGAACGAGCTGAGCGCCAGGGTCTCCTTGAAGCGCGGGCCCAGCGGGCTGAGCAGCGCCCACGCCCAGAAGTTGACGGCGAACCCGAGGGTGGCCAGCGTGAGCATCAGCCCCGGATGGCCGGCCGGGGAGGTGGGGTCCGCTGCCCTCGTTGGCGCGGCGACGGCGGTTTCAAGCGGGCACATCGGGTACCTCTCGATCGATTCGTGCGGGAGCCGTCCGGTGCGGGACATGCGTCCCACCGCCGTCACGCGGCTCCCGTCTGTCAGCTTCGGCGAACCCGCCCACCGGGGGACGGGCCATGCGTCGCGCGCCTTCGCGCGGAGGCGGCGTTACCGGGGCGCCTTGGAGCCGGTCAGCTCGCTCCGGGCACGTACGGGGGCGGCGGGCCGTCCGTACGCCGGAGCGGCGGTCTTGCGGCGGTAGACCAGGTACGGGCGGCGCAGGTAGCCGACGGGGGCGCTCCACACGTGGACGAGGCGGGTGAAGGGCCAGGCCGCGAAGAGCAGGCACGCGGTCAGGGCGTGCAGCTGGAACAGCAGGGGCGCACCGGACATGGCCCCGGGCTGCGGTTGCAGCAGGAACAGGCCGCGGAACCAGAGCGAGACGGTGGCGCGGTAGTCGTACCCGCCGCCGGCGATGTTGTGGACGACGGTGGCGGCGATGCCCAGCAGAACGGTGGCGGCCAGCAGCGGGAAGAGCACCTTGTCGCTGGGGCTGGTCCTGGTGCGGATGCGCGGTGCGAGCAGGCGCCGGGCGCTGAGCATGCCCAGCCCCATCACCATGGCCGCGCCGGCCACGGAGCCGAGGGCCACCGCCGCCGTGTGGTACGCGTGCTCGCCGATGCCCATCGCGCTGGTCCAGGACGCGGGGACGGCCAGGCCCACGACGTGCCCGCCGATCACGGCGAACGCGCCGACGTGGAACAGCGGACTCCCCCAGCGCAGCCAGCGGTGTTCCAGCAGCTGGCTGGTGCGGCTGGTCCAGCCGAACTGGTCCTTGCGGTAGCGCCAGACGTGTCCGACGACGAAGACGGCCAGACAGATGTAGGGAACGGCGACCCACAACAGCAGGTCGGCGCCGTTCGTCGCGGTGAGGGGGCTGCTGGAGGCGCTCATCGGCGGGGCTCCGAATCCATGGGGCCGGTCAGCGGGGGTATCAGGGTCGGCGGTGCCGGCGGGGGTGGTACGAACGTGCCGGGCGGGGCGAAGCCGGTGCCGCCGTACGGGTCGAGGCCGACGTCCTCGGCCGGCGGTCCTTCGGCGGCCAGCTTCGCCACGGCCTCCAGGTCGTCGGCGCCGGGCGGCGGCAGCAGGGACAGCAGCGCGGCGAGCAGTCCGGCGTAGGGGGACCGCACGTCCGACAGGGCGTGGTGGATGAGGTCCAGGCCGCGCCGGTGGCGGCGCAGCGGCGCCTCCCCGGTGCGCGGCCCGGCCAGGGCGGCGAATTCCAGGACGACGGGCAGGTGGTCGGGGAGTTCACCGCTGTCGGCGCTCCAGCCGGCGGCCCGGTAGGTCTGGGCGAGGGCGAGCAGGGCCATGCCGCGTCGGCGGGTGTCGCCGTGCAGGTAGTAGGTGAGGTACAGGCTGCTCTTGCGGCGCAGGTCGAAGACCTCGACGTAGTGGCTCTCCAGCTCTTCGGACGGCCGGTCCGCGAACCAGGCGGCGAAGGCCGCGAGGTGCCCGGCGGCGGTCGAGGGCGGCAGCGCGTGCACCGTAGCGGTCAACGCGTCCCGCTCTGCGGTCAGTTCGGCGTCCGGGTACTGCAGCAGGAGGGACAGCAGCCGCAGCAGGAGCCCGCGTTCGGCGGCTCCTTCCGGGCCGGGCCGGGTGCGGCGCCCGGCCGCCGGGCGGAGACGGGTACGCGGCGCGGTCATGCGGTGCCTCCCGCGGGGCTGTCCGAGGCGGTGGTGCGTCGCCGCAGGGCGGGAATGCCGAGCATGACCTTGCGGCCGGTGCCCGGCGGGGCCTCGCCGGTGCTCTCCACGGGGCAGCGGTCCTCCAGCGCGCTGAGCGCGGCGGCGTCCTCCCGGTGGGCGGCGGGGACGACGTACCGGTCGGCGTACTTGGCGACGGCCAGCAGCCGGTGCAGGTCCTCGGCCTGCGTGGGAGTGAGCCCCACGGCCGTGAGGGCACTGTCGTCGCCCTGCTCGCCGAGGACGCGCTGCCGCATATAGCTGCGCAGGGCGGTCAGTTTCATCAGCACCCCGGCGACGACGTCGGTGTCTCCGGCGGCGAAGAGGTTGGCCAGGTAGTCCAGCGGGATGCGCAGGCGGGTGACGGCGGCGAAGACGTGGTCGGGGTCCCCGGCGTCACCGCCCGCCTCGCCGACGGCGTCCAGGACCGGGGACAGCGGCGGCACGTACCAGACCATGGGCAGGGTGCGGTACTCCGGGTGCAGCGGCAGGGCCACCTTGAACTCGCTGATCAGGGCGTGCACGGGTGAGCGGCGGGCGGCGTCGATCCAGTCCTCGGGGATGCCGGACTTCCGGGCGGCCGAGCGGACTTCGGGGTCGGCGGGATCGAGGAAGACGTTCCGCTGGGCATCGAGCAGGTCCCGCTCGTCCGGTACGGCGGCGGCCTCGCCGACCCGGTCGGCGTCGTAGAGGACCAGGCCGAGGTAGCGCAGGCGTCCGACGCAGGTCTCGGAGCAGACGGTGGGCTGCCCGGCCTCGATGCGCGGGAAGCAGAAGGTGCACTTCTCGGCCTTGCCGGTGGCGTGGTTGACGTAGACCTTCTTGTACGGGCAGGCGGTGACGCACATCCGCCAGCCGCGGCAGCGGTCCTGGTCGACCAGGACGATACCGTCCTCGGCGCGCTTGTACATCGCCCCGGACGGGCAGGCGGACATGCAGGCCGGGTTGAGGCAGTGCTCGCACAGCCGCGGCAGGTGGAACAGGAAGGTCTGCTCGAACTCGAACTTCACCCGCTCGGCCAGGTCCCCGCTCAGATTGGGGTCACCGGCCGCCGTCTCGGCCGCGCCGCCCAGGCCGTCCTCCCAGTTGGCGCCCCAGGTGATGGAGGTCGGCTTGCCGGTGAGCACCGAGCGGGGGCGGGCCACGGGCACGTCCTGGCCGGCCGGGGCGCTGACGAGGTTGTCGTAGTCGTAGGTGACCGGCTCGTAGTAGTCCTCGATGGCCGGCAGGTCGGGATTGGAGAACAGGGAGGTCAGCCGCTTGAGGCGGCCCCCGGAGCGCAGTACCAGGCGCCCGCGCCGGTCCAGCGCCCAGCCGCCCTTCCACTGCTGCTGGTCCTCGTAGCGGCGGGGGTAGCCGACGCCGGGCTTGGTCTCGACGTTGTTGAACCAGGCGTACTCGACACCGGTGCGGTTGGTCCACGTCTGCTTGCAGGTGACCGAGCAGGTGTGGCAGCCGATGCACTTGTCGAGGTTCATCACCATCGCCACTTGGGCCATGACGCGCATGTCAGTACTCCACATCCTGGCCGCGGCGGCGGATGACGGTGACCTCGTCGCGCTGGTTGCCGGTGGGGCCGTAGTAGTTGAAGGCGTAGGTGAACTGGGCGTAACCGCCGGCCAGATGCGACGGCTTGAGCAGCAGCCGGGTCAGGGAGTTGTGCATACCGCCGCGCACGCCGCTGACCTCGGTCTTCGGCACGTTCACCGTGCGGTCCTTGGCGTGGTACATGTACACCGTGCCCTCGGGCATCCGGTGGGTGACCACGGCGCGGGCCGCGACGACGCCGTTGCGGTTGTACGCCTCGATCCACTCGTTGTCCTTGACGCCGATCTTCCCGGCGTCGGCGGTGCTCATCCAGATCACCGGGCCGCCCCGGGACAGGGCGAGCATGTAGGCGTTGTCCTGGTACTCGGAGTGGATGGACCACTTGGAGTGCGGGGTGAGGTAGCGGACCGTCACCTCGGCGCGCCCGTCCTCGCCCAGGTGCTCGTCGCCGTAGTGCCGGGCGGTGTTCAGCGGCGGGCGGAAGACCGGCAGCTGCTCGCCGAGTTCGGCCATCCAGTCGTGGTCGACGAAGAAGTGCTGGCGGCCGGTGAGCGTGTGCCAGGGCTTGCGGTGCTCGACGTTGATGACGAACGGGGAGTAGCGCCGGCCGCCGGTCTCGCTGCCGGACCACTCGTAGGACGTGATCACCGAGCGGGGCTGGACGCGGGTGTCGGCGAAGGTGATCCGCTCGGCCTCCCGCTCCGCGGACAGGTGCGCCAGCTCCGTACCGGTCCGTTCCTCCAGTGCCTTGAAGCCCTCGGTGGCCAGGCGCCCGTTGGTGGTGCCGGACAGGGCGAGGATCGCCTCGCACATGTCCGACGCGGTGGCCAGCGACGGCCGGCCGTCCGCCGCGCCGCCGCGCCGGACCCCGTTGGCGCGCCGCAGGTGCTCCAGCTCCTGGTCCGGGTGGACGGTGACGCCCTTCGTGGTGGTGCCGAGCTTGTCGAGGAGGGGACCGACGGCGCGCATCTTGTCCGCCACCGCCGCGTAGTCCCGTTCGACGGTCACCAGCCTGGGCATGGTGCGTCCGGGGACCGGCGGGCACTCGCCGGCCTTCCAGTCGGCGACGATGCCGCCGGGCTGGGCCAGTTCGTCAGGTGTGTCGTGCTGGAGGGGCACGGCCAGGACATCGGTACGGGTGCCGAGGTGCTCCTGGGCCAGTTCGCTGAAGCGGTCGGCGATGGTCAGGAAGGTGTCGTAGTCGGTCCGTGCCTGCCAGGGCGGCGCGATGGCCGGGGTGAAGGCGTGCACGAAGGGGTGCATGTCGGTGCTGGACAGGTCGTCCTTCTCGTACCAGGTGGCGGCCGGCAGCACGACATCGGCGAACAGTCCGGTAGAGGTCATGCGGAAGTCCATGGCGACGAGCAGGTCGAGCTTGCCCTCGGGGGCCTCCTCGTGCCAGACGACGTCCCGGGGCCGCTTGCCGGGCGGCGTCTCCTCGGAGCGGACGGCCGCGTCGGCGCCCAGGAGATGGCGCAGGAAGTACTCGTTGCCCTTGCCGGAGGAGCCCAGGAGGTTGGCCCGCCACACGGTCAGTACGCGCGGGAAGTTGGCCGGGTCGTCCGGGTCCTCGGCGGCGAAGCGCAGGGCTCCGGAGGTCAGCTCCTCGACGATGTGCTCGGCCACGGGCCGTCCGGCGGCAGCCGCCTCGTCGGCCAGGTCCAGCGGATTGCGGTTGAATCCGGGGTGTCCCGGGGTCCAGCCCATACGGACGGCCTGGGCCAGGCAGTCGGCGGTGGCGCGGCCGGTGAAGCGTCCCTCGCCCAGCGGGGAGGCCAGCTCTTCCGGGCCGAAGGCCTCGTAGCGCCACTGGTCGGTGGCCAGGTACCAGTAGGAGGTGCCGGCCATGTGGCGGGTGGGCCGCTGCCAGTCGAAGGCGAACGCGAGGTGCTGGAGGCCGGTGACGGGACGGACCTTCTCCTGGCCCACGTAGTGGGCCCAGCCGCCGCCGTTGACACCCTGGCAGCCCGTCATGGTGGTCAGGGCCAGGAAGGCGCGGTAGATGGTGTCGGAGTGGAACCAGTGGTTCGTCCCGGCTCCCATGGCGATCATGGAGCGGCCCTCGGTGCGCTCGGCGTTGCGGGCGAACTCCCGCGCGATACGGGCCGCCTGTGCGGCGGGGACCGAGGTGATGGTCTCCTGCCAGGCCGGGGTGCACGGCTGGGTGGCGTCGTCGTACGAGGCCGGCCACGTACCGGGCAGTCCGGGGCGGTGCACGCCGTACTGGGCCAGCATCAGGTCGAAGACGGTGGTCACCTGCCGGCCGCCGATCCGGCGGACCGGGATGCCGCGCACCAGCACACCGCCGCCCTCGGTGGGGCCCTCGTCGAACCGCGGCAACGCCACGGTCGCGGCGCCCTCGGCCCCCTCCAGAAGGCTCAACTCCGGTACGGTGTCCCGCAGTTCCAGGTTCCAGCGGCCCTTCCCCTCCTCCCCCCAGCGGAAGCCCAGCGACCCGTTGGGGACCACCGGTTCGCCACTGGAACGGTCCACGAGGACGGTCTTGAAGCGCGCGTTCTCGCCGGTGTCGCCGAGGTCGGCCGCGGTCAGGAAGCGGTCCGGCACCAGGTCGCCGTCCCGCTCGCGGAGCGTGACCAGGAACGGCGCGTCGGTGAACCGGCGCAGGTAGTCCTCGAAGTAGGGCGTGGTGCGGTCGACGAGGAACTCCCGCAGGACGACGTGCCCCATCGCCATCGCCAGGGCGCCGTCCGTGCCCGGGTGCGGGGCCAGCCACTCATCGGCGTGCTTGACGTTGTCGGCGTAGTCGGGGCTGACGGCGACGACCTTGGTGCCGTTGTAGCGGGCCTCGGTCAGGAAGTGGGCGTCCGGGGTCCGGGTGACGGGGATGTTGGACCCCCACATGATCAGGTACCCGGCGTTCCACCAGTCGGCGGCCTCCGGCACGTCCGTCTGGTCGCCGAAGACCTGCGGCGAGGCGACGGGCAGGTCCGCGTACCAGTCGTAGAAGGACAGCAGGGTGCCGCCGAGCAGCGACAGGAAACGGGTGCCCGCGGCGAAGGACGCCATCGACATCGCGGGGATGGGCGAGAACCCGGCCACCCGGTCCGGACCGTAGGTCTTGACGGTGTGCACATGGGCGGCGGCGACCAGTTCGGCCACCTCGTCCCAGTCGGCGCGCACCAGGCCGCCCTTGCCCCGGGCCTTCTTGTAGGCGCGGGCCTTGGCCGGATCACCGGTGATCTCCGCCCAGGCGGCCACCGGATCGCCGAGCCGGCGGCGCGCCTCCCGCCACAGCTTCAGCAGCGCGCCGCGGACGTACGGGTAGCGGACCCGGCTGGGCGAGTAGGTGTACCAGGAGAACGACGCGCCGCGCGGGCAGCCCCGCGGCTCGTACTCGGGGCAGTCGGAGCCGATCGACGGATAGTCGGTGGCCTGGTGCTCCCAGGTGATGATCCCGTCCTTGACGTAGACCATCCAGGAACAGGACCCGGTGCAGTTGACCCCGTGGGTGGAGCGGACGACCTTGTCGTGGGACCAGCGGTCGCGGTAGAAGCCCTCCCACCGCGCGTCCCCGGTGCCGAACACGGCGCGTCCGTCCGCGCTCACCTCCCGGCGGTTGAGCAGCCGCCGGCCGGCCAGTGGCCAGCCGCGTTCTTCGTCGGCCGCCGCCGGGCCGCCGGTCTTCTCGTTCTCCATGCCACCGAACCTAAGTCGGCCTCCCGCAGGTCACGGTGGGCGAAGCGTCCCGCGGCGCAGGGCCACAGGACCTCGAATGTTTTCGGCCACACGGGACCAACGACCCGCCACGGGGGCCGCCCGCCCCCGGCCGTGGACGCGCTCCCGACCGCATGCTGGGGGTGATCACATCGGAGGTACCCCGTATGCACGACCGACCACGGCGGCCGGCCGCCCGCCACGCCGCCCCTCCCCCGCGGGCGGCCCGACGCCTGAGTCCGCCCCGGTGAGCGGCGCCCGTCCGGTCCGCCGGCAGCACCAGGCCGTGGCGGACAAACCGTTCCTCGTCATCTGGGAATCGACCCGCGCCTGCCCGCTGGCCTGTCTGCACTGCCGGGCGACCGCGGTCCCCGAACGCGACCCCCGCGAGCTGGACACCCGGGCCGCCAAGGGCCTGATCGACCAGATCGCCGCCTTCGGCCGGCCCGCTCCCCTGTTCGTCATCACCGGAGGCGACCCCTTCCAGCGCCCCGATCTGCTGGAACTGATCGTTTACGGCACGCGCACCGGGGTACGGGTCGCCGTCTCACCCTCGGGCACCCCCACCCTGACCGCACCGAACCTGCGAGCGGTGCACGAGGCGGGGGCGGTCGGCCTCTCCCTGAGCCTGGACGGCTCCACCGCCGCCCTCCACGACGGGTTCCGCGGCGTCCCCGGCGTCTACCGCTGGACCCTGGACGCCTGGGACACCGCCCGCCGCCTGGGCATGAAGCTCCAGATCAACACCACGGTCGGCCGGCACAACCTGCACGACCTGCCGGAGACCGCGGCCCTGGTCCGCGAGCACGGGGTGATGCTGTGGAGCGCGTTCTTCCTCGTTCCCACCGGACGCGGCAGCCGACTGGCCGCGCTCAGCCCCGATGAGACCGAGGACGTCCTCCATTTCCTCCACGACGTCGGGCTGTCGGTCCCCGTCAAGACCACCGAGGCCCACCACTTCCGCCGCGTCGCCCTGCAACGCGCGATCCTGGCGGCCAAGGGCGAGGACCACACCGGCCGGCTGCGGCTCGGACCGCTGTACCACCGGCTCCGCGAACGCGGCCGGGAACTGGGCCTGTACACCGGCGGGCGCCGGGCCCGGCGCCCGCCCCTGGACGTCAACGCCGGCCGTGGCTTCGTCTTCGTCTCCCACACCGGCACCGTCCACCCCAGCGGCTTCCTCCCCCTGGGAGCGGGCGACGTACGTACCCGCCCGCTGCCGGAGATCTACCGCGACTCGGACCTGTTCACCGCCCTGCGCGACCCCGAGCGCCTGACCGGCCGCTGCGGGCGCTGCGAGTTCCGCGCCGTCTGCGGCGGCTCCCGCTCCCGGGCCCACGCCGTCACCGGCGATCCGCTCGCCGAGGAACCGTGGTGCGGGTATGAGCCCGGGTCGTTCCCGTATCAGAGGGAGGTGAGGGAGATTCTGGGTACGGGTGTGCCGGGGGCCTGAGGGCGCTTCCGGTTCACGGCGCAGGCGCCCGGCTGGGTGTCGGGTGTCTGCTACGCCGTGCTGTCCGCTCGTTCGTAAACGCTGATGTGGCGCCAGCTCGCAGCGGTGTACGGCTCCCCGTTCCACCCGCCCCACCGTTCCCGCAGCCGGAGGCCCGCGATGCGGGCCATGAGGTCGAACTCGGGCGGGTGGGCCAGACGCAGCCTGATGGGGGCGAACCTGATACCCGCGCTGCTGATGCGGATGTGGTTCAGGTCGAGGATCTGGGTCAGCGGGTCGTACCGGCCGGCATCGAGGTCGACGTGCTCAAGGCCGATCTGCTCGGTGTCGAGGAACCGATGACCGGGGCGCGAGGGCGCGGTGGGGATACGGCATTCGAGGACGAACACGCCGTCGGCGGTGAGATGACCGGCGGCGTTCTGGAAGCACCGGACCTGGTCGTCCTGGGTGAGCAGATTGCCGATCGTGTTGAAGACCAGGTAGACCAGCCCGTAGGTGCGGCCGGTGGTGACGCGGGACATGTCGCCCATGACCACGTCGACGTGATCGCCGCCGGGTTTCCCGCGCATCCGGTCGACCATGTCCTGCGACAGCTCGATGCCGTCCACCCGGACTCCCGCCCGCATGAGGGGCAGCGCGATCCGGCCGGTGCCCACTGCGAATTCCAGAGCACGGCGTCGCCCTGCCAGCTCGGCCAGGAACGCCACGGTCTCGGCCTCGTCACCGCGTGGATCGTCGTCGTACCGCTGGGACACCTCATATCCGAAGCTCGTCCTGGGATCGAATCCCTCCACGGAACGCCCCTCCCTTCACACAGCTGGGTCGCTTGGCCAAGCCTGACGACAGCGCACGTGCCGGGCCGGACCCTACCGCCGGTCTTCCGTGCAGTACCACGCATTTCGCGAACCACCGCGTCCGGCAACAGCGGCCCGCCCCCTCAGCTCAGACGGGTCGCCACATACGTCTCCAGGGCGTCCCGCTGGTACCCGGCCAGGCCCGGCGCGATCGACTCGTACGCGGCGTACCAGTACGCGTTCTCCACGCAGGAACGCCCGATCGCGCGGTACTCCTCGGCACTGACCGTCCGGACCCGCGTCAGCACCCGGTACTGGGTGTCGATCTCGGCCTGCACCGGGGCGGAGCCGGCGGACGCTCCGGACGCCAGGAGTCCGGCCGGCCGGATCATCTGGGCCGTACGCTCGCGCTGGCCGGCCTCGATGGCCGCCTCTACCCGATCGTGGAGAACATCCGGCTCAGCCTCTTCAAGTTCAGCTCTTCCAGCAGGGCATGGCGGAATCGGCGTCGCTGCATGACGGCGGCACCTCCTTCGGGAAGGTCGGGGCGTACGGGGTCAGTCGCGGACCCGGAATGGAGCCTCAGCAGCTGACGCTCCTCGTAGTAGCGGTGGCCGTTGCCGCCGGTCCAGGCCGGCGGCAACAGGCCGGTCCGGTCGTAGTGGCGCAGGGTCCGGGCCGTCCCCCCCGACATCCGCGCGACCTCCGCGATCGGCCAGGCCAGCACCGCCCCCTTACGGAGTCCTTCACCGGGCCGGTCCTTCCGGCCCTGTTCAGGACGGTAGGAGCTGCCGCTGCGGCAACTTCAAGCCCGGGACCGGCCCGGCCTTCCGCAGGTGTCGCGCGCGGCCTCGCGATGGCCCGGGTGCGGGCGGCGACACGTGCGTACGCACGAGCCTGTCACCCGGTCGACGAGCCGGCTGCCCGGTAGATGCTCCGGTACGTGCTGCCGACGCCCTGCATCCCTTCGGCGACCTCGTCGAGGGAGGCGGTGAAAAGGCGCTCGCGTTCCGCCGGTGTCCGGGGCGGCCGGCCCGTGGGCGGGGCAACGGCCGCTTGGCAGTTCCGGGCTCCGTGGCGCAACCGGCTCAGCGCGTCCGACCACGGCTTGCGCAGGTCCCGGACGGGTACGGGGAAGTAGCCCTGGGCCTGAGCGACCCGCTGGTCCAACGTGCCGCACAGGCGGCGGAACGCCTTCTCGTCCACCTCGGTCTTGCCGTTCGCCTTCCGTTTCCGCTCCGCGGTCCTGAGGATTTCGGTGTTCAGGGCCAGTACGGCGCGGGTCAGCTGCTGTGTGTGCCGGGCACCGCCGTTGGACAGCCAGGACCAGGTCTGCCACGAACGCAGCTTGGGCGACGCGGCCGTCGGCGGAGTACGGTCCGGTTGCCCCGCGTCCGGCTCCGTACCGCCTTGCCCCCTTCCGTCCGGCTGCTCGACCGGCTGCTGGTCCTGACCAGTCGCTTCCTGCCGCAGCCGGGACGCCATGGGCGAGGTGGCCGGTGGTGTGGTCATCAGAGCAGCGGCCAGCAGCGCGGCGGGCACGCCGAGCGCCAGGACCGTACCCGCTCTGAACAGTACCGGGCGCCGACGCACCGGCTCGGCCGCCGGGGCGGGTTCCATCTCCGGTACGGGCGCCTTCTCCGGGACGGACGTGTGCGGGACAGGGACGTCCCCTCCCGCCCGCCTGCGCACCCTGCGGACCAGTTCCGCCGTGCCCGCGGCCACCAGGGCGGCGCAGGCCGAACCGAGGACGGCGCTGGTGAAGGTGAGGAGGAGAACCGCGCGGCCGGCGTTCAGGCCGTTCCCGGTGTGCCACCGGCAGACGTCGGACACCGTGTTCAGCGGGCCCAGGCAGCCGTCGGCGGCGTACAGGAAGAACACGCCGCCGTACGCCGTCAGCTGGGTGACCTGTGCGGCGATCAGAGCCCGCAGCAGCCCGTGCCGCCGGGCGAAGGCCGCCACGAGAGCGGCGGTCAGCAGACAGGCGCCGAGCACCACCACGATCGACCACCACATGTGGACGACGAGGAAGGGCTCGGTCCGCTCCTTGGGCGTGCCGGGCCGCCGGCCGTACAGCGCGGACGACGCCAGCGCCAGCCCCGCCCAGGCCAGGAGCCCGCCCGCGAGGCCGGCGCCCAGGGTCCGGCACACTCGTGTACGCGCGCCCGCGCGCTGCACCAGTAGGAGGACCAGCGGTACGAGCCACATCAGGACCGTCACGGCGATGACCGGCTGTTCCCGGTGCAACGGCGTGATCAGCGCCATGCCGTCGGAGAGGACCGACAGGTCCATGCGGTATTCCCGCCAGAAGTCCGGGGCGGTCCTGGCGTAGTGCTCGGCCAGTCCCCCGCCGCCCAGGTCGCTGCCTCCCAACGCGATGCGCCGGCCGCCCAGTTGCCACCACCACAGACCGCTCCAGAGCACCCCCGCGGTCAGCAACGCGCAGACCACCGCCGCCGCCCGGCGCTGCACCCGCTTCGGCAGGCCGAGGGACAGGCGCAGGCTCTGGCACCACCACACCGTGGGCACGGCCGCGATGAACAGGAACGCCAGCAGGTACTGCGGCTGCGGCACGAGCCAGTCGACCCGGGCCCGCCCGCCGGTGACGAACTCGCCCACGAGCAGCCCGCAGCCCAGCCAGAGACCGGCGACCGCGCCGGAGCCGGGCCGCGCGTCCGGTGTGTGCCGGGCCCGTACCACCGGCAGGCCCAGTACCAGGCAGAGCACCGGGGCCACCAGCGCGACCGCGAGCCACAGGGACGTGCCGGCGCCCAGGAAGGTGAGCGTCCCGAGCGAGCTGTACAACAACGACGCCGAGATGCCGGTCAGGGCCATCTCCAGGGGGGCGACCCGGGAGAGGCGGCCGGCGTCGGCGAGGACCCGGCCGCGTTCCGCCCAGCCCGGGTGTGTCCGCAGCGGCGCGGTGAGGCGGTACAGGAAGGGGGCCACGGGATCGGGCCGGTCCCAGGTGGCGGGGTGCGCGCCCCACGCCACCGCCTGGAGGTCGGCGTGGAACTCGCGCCGGCGCAACAGGTCGGCCCTGGCCAGGTGGACCAGTCCGGCCAGCAGCAGACCCGACCCGGCGGACGCGAAGACCACGGTCGCGGCATCGGGCCACCACGGCGAATCGGTACCGGACAGGGCGAGGACGGTGATCCAGGCGTCCACGGCGAAGGTGGGCAGCAGGGCGAAGAGGACGAAGACCCGCCACAGCGCCGTACTGGCGTAGGCGTAGTCCACGTCGCGGTGGTGCACGTGCGCGAGTTCGTGCAGGACCACCGCGCGGAAGCCCTCGGGATCGGTGCCGCGCCGGGCCAGCAGGCCCGCGTGCAGGCAGACGGTGTAGCTTCCGGTGCGGCCGCGGACGGCGGCCCCGGACGTCATCCGGGCCGGGTCGACACGGAAGCGGAGGGCCGCGCGGATCCCGGTGCGCTCGCGCAGCGCGGCCAGCTCCGCGCCCAGCGTGCCGTCGGCGTCGACCTCGCCGACGGCCACGGTCCGGCGCCGCCGGTCGCGTACCGCCGGGAGGAACCAGTACACCAGCGCGGCCAGGACGAACAGCGCCAGGGTCGCGATCAGTCCCGGGTAGGGCGATTCCGCGTGCTCGGCGAGGCACCGCGTGAGGAGGCCACCGCGCCGCATGGTCGACCGGAGGTTGTCCAGGTCGCTGCCCGCCGGGTCGAAACCCGCCGCGTACAGGCAGCCCACGGTGCCGCGCAGTTGCGCGGCGGCGTCCTCGTCCCGGCCCAGGATGCGCGCGAGGACGGCGAACGTGGGAATGCTCGACGCCGTCACCACCACCATCAGCAGTGCGAAGCGGGCCCCGGTGCCGGTGATGCTCCGGGGGGCGGTGCCGGGCCTCATGAGGTGCCGGGGGTCCGGGGGGTGTCGGGCGGGGCGGGGGCGCCGGGGGTGCCGGACGCCTCGGAACCATCGGGTTCCTCAGGCGCCACCGGCTGTTCGTCCGGGGCCGTCGCGATCCGTGCCACGACACTGTCCGCAAGGGCCTCGGCCTCCCGGCGCCCGATGCCGCGCTCGGCCGCCCGCTCCAGGATGTGCCGCCGTACAAGCGCCAGCTCGGCGGGGCCCAGGCCGGTCAGCGCCCGGTCCGGTGCGGCCGGAGCCCTGCGGAGCAGCCGGCGCACCCCCGCCCGGCCGCGCGCCGTCACGCTCTCCATGGCCGCGTCGACGGTGCGGCGGGCCGCCTGGTCGAGGACCAGCCAGACCACCGGGGTGACCAGCGCGGCCAGTTCGGCGTAGCCGAAGCCGAGCGGTTCGCGGCCCCGGCGCCGGCGGGTGAGGGCGCGGACGACCCGGTCGTCGTCCAGCCTCCGCAGGCTGTCGACGAGCGGCAGCTCGTGCGCCGCGTGCGCCGCCACCACGTCGCGCACCACATCGCGTACGTACACGGTTGTCAACCCCCGTTGCTCAGCGGACCGTTGCGACCATTGGAGCAGCACTTCGCCACCGGGGAAACAGAGCAGAACCATCCGGTTCCGGGGCGTGGTCCGCACGGCAGTCCGCATGCGGATGGCCGATGATGGGAGCCCGGCCCGCGTCGGCGGGACGGTCTCGAAGCGGAACCGGCCTGTCGGTGAGGAGGCATTGGTCATGCGCATTCCCGGTCCCGAGCCCCGGGCGGACGGCGGGGTGGGTGCCGTCGCGGCGGCGGGCGGACTGCATCGGTATCAGTTGTGGCTGCACGCCGAGTACGGGCCCGTGGTGCGGTTTCAGCTTCCGGGTGCGGAGACGGCCGTGTCGGTGGCCGATCCGGTGCTGCTGGAGGCCACGGCGCACATCGACAAGCGGCCGGAGCGGCTGTTCGAGTTCCTGGCCCCGCTGTGCGAGGCGGGCAATCTCCAGGTGCTGCCGACCGCGGAGCACACCCCGTGGCGGCGGCTGCTGTTGTCCGTGCTGGCCGGCCGCCCGTCGCACGAGCGGCACTTCGGGCAGTTCGCCGCGCTGGCGACGGACCTGGCGGATCGCTGGGCCGGGCAGGGCGACCGGGAGCCGGTCGCGTTGCAGAAGGACCTGACCACGCTGTCGCTGCGGATGATCGGCGCGTACGCGCTGGGGGGCGACGCCGCGGACCCGGACAAGGTCGTCACGGCCTTCGAAGAGGTGCTGACCGAACATCTGGGGCGGCTCTACCAGGTGCCGGTCCCGGGTACGGAAGAGGAGCGGGCCCGGCGGGCGGCACAGGCGCTCGCCCATCTGCGCGCGACGGTCGACCGGGTGATCGCGGCGCACCGCTCCGGCGGCCGTACGGACCGGAGCGACCTGATCGGGGCGCTGGTCGAGGCCGGCGAGCGGCCCGCGCGGATCCGCGACACCGTCATGATCACGATGCTCGCCGCCCACCACACCACCGGGGTGGCCGTGTCGTGGACCCTGCATCTGCTGGGACGCCATCCCGAGGTGGCCGAGCGCGTCGCCGGCGAGCTGGACCGCGTGCTCGGTGAGCGTCCGGTGCCCGACTACGCCGACCTGCGGCGCCTCCCGTACCTGGACATGGTGGTGAAGGAGGCGATGCGGCTCTATCCGCCCGGCCCGTACGGCGCCCGGGAGACGACGGAGGCGCTCGTCCTGGGCGACTACGAGGTCCCGGCCGGGACGGTGATCTTCTATCCCTTCTGGGCCGTCCACATGAATCCCGATCACTGGCCCGATCCGGAGAAGTTCGTGCCGGAGCGTTTCCTGCCGGAGGAGGTGGCCAAGCGGCCGAGGCTGGCCTACATCCCGTTCGGGATCGGGCCGCGCAGCTGTGAAGGCGCCGGGCTGGCCATGGTCGAGGCCGAACTGGTCCTGGCCGTGCTCCTCAAGCGCTTCCGGTTCCGGCCCGCGCCGGGCCATGAGGTGACACCGATCGAACGGTTCGTGCTGTGGGCGGCCGACGACATCCACATGCTCGTGAGCCCGCGGGTCGCCTAGTAGTGCTTCGTTAGCTCTGCCGATCGTGGCTGACCAGGAGCATGCTGGCAGGTATGAGGCTCGGGGAGGTGGAACGGCTCCGGGGCGAG
>NZ_JBIRGD010000057.1:0-23659 GCF_044327805.1 Streptomyces sp. NPDC018019
CAACTCGGCCTTCCACCGGCCGGCGTCAGCTATCGCCTCCATACCAGGACAACGACAACCGCCAGCTCAGGACACGATCCGCTGCTGGAGTACTAAGGGGTGCAGGGTGATCCGGCCGGACGGCAGGTGGTGGGCGGCCAGGGCGGTGTGGGTGTGGAGCGCGTCGTCATGGCGGTCGATGACCACGGTGACAGGCGACGGTGGCGCGGCGAGCGGCATGGTGGTGTGGTGGTCAGGCGAGGCGGCTGAAGGCCCAGCGCAGCAGTTCCTGATCCACACGGGCGCGGCCGGTGCGTGCCAGGGCGGTGCGGGTGTGGGCGGTCAGCTGGGCCCAGGTGCCGACTCGCATGAAAGTGACCTGCGATTTTACAATCCATGTCCCGGGCACCTCGCACTCACTGCGCCACACTGCCCGACATATACGCATGCCAGAGGCCCCACCGTCAGGACACCGCGATGAAAGGCCCACGGACGCCGGGCCGCGAATCGGCACCCGGCCCCGCCGGAGCTTGGTCGGTGGTCCTGCCTTTCCGCGGGGGCGGTAGACCGGGCGGTCGAGAACCGCACAGCGATCACGGCGGGAGAAGCCGGAGGGGCGGTGCGGCCGGTTCGGTCCCGAGTCACAGAAGCCGGGCGACAGCCCAGGTCCGAGCGCGGTCTTGCGCGTCGAAGAGGTCGGTGTGGGTGATCATGACTTCGGTGGCCCCGGCGTCGAAGTAGCGGCGCAGACCGGCAGTGACAGTGCCCTCGTCGCCGGCGATCAGCAGGTCCGCCGCGCTCGACAGCCCCTCGGTCGCGATGACCTTCTGGTAGGACGGGATGCTGTCGTAGAAGTCGAGGGCGGCCGAGACGCGGTCGCGGGCGGCTGCGGCGTCGTCGGTGACCACCGCGGGCACCCCGGCCACGATCTGCGGGGCCGGCCGCCCGGCCGCGGCGGCGGCTTCGGTGATGGCCGGCACGATCTGTTCGGTGAGGGTATGAGGCCCGGCGAGGAACGGAATCGTTCCCTCGGCCAGCTCGCCCGCGGCCGCGAGGGCCTGCGGCCCCATCGCAGCCACCAGGACCGGGACCGCCGGGGAAGCCCCGGCCACGGCCGTCGAGCCGACTGGCCGCGACGCCAGCGTTTCCCCCATGAAGGCGGCGTCGTCGCCGTCCAGCAGCGGGCGCAGCGCGGTGAGGTACTCGCGCAGGTGCTGGATCTGCGGCGGATACGGCAGGCCGAACTGCGGCTCGAGAACAGTGCGCGCGCCGAGTCCGACGCCGAGCCGGAAGCGCCCTGCGGCAGCCGCCTGCGCCGTCTTCGCCGCAGCCGCGAGCAGCAGCGGATGGCGAGGGTACATCGGCACGACCGAGGTACCTACGCAGACCCTGGGTTCCGCCCGGCCTACCAGCCCGGCGAGCTGGGGTGCGTCGTAATCCGCCGCCTGCCCGAACCACACGGTGCGCACCCCGGCGTCGGCCACCTCGTGCGCGAACTCCACAGCCCGGTCCACAAGGTTGGTCATGCCAGGTTCCTGCGCGAACGTGCCTCCCAGAAACACTCCGACCCTCATTCCGGCAGTGTCCATCACGAGCTCCTTCGTGATCCGCTTCCCATGACTCACGTCGTCTTCACCACCGCGACCTCCATCGCCCCGCAGCACCACGGTGATTGCAGGCTCTGCAATCACTGTACAGTTTGATTGCAGTTTCTGTAGTCACTACTCTGCGTGTCATGGGACGATGGCCGGGCGGCACGCAGGAACGGCTGCAGGAAGCCGCGATCGAGTTGTTCACCGAGCGCGGCTACGAACGCACGACCGTCGCCGAGATCGCGACGCGAGCCGGCCTGACCGAGCGCACCTTCTACAACCACTTCGCCGACAAACGCGAGGTGCTCTTCCCCGAGCAGGACTCGTTCATCGCCGAGGTCCGCGAAGCGGTGGGCGCGGCACCCGCCAAGCAGTCCCCGCTCGACGCGGTCAGCGCGGCATTCATCGCCGGCAGTGACTGGTTCGACCAGCGCCGGGAGGCAGCACAGCGCCGCAGGCACATTCTCGACGCACATACCGATCTGCGAGAACGCGAATGGGCGAAACTGGCAGCCCTTGGTGAAGCGATCACCGCCGCGCTGCGCACACGGGGCATCCCCGACCCGGCGGCCACGCTGACCGCCGCGGTCTCCGTCACCGCATACCAGCTCGCCGCAGCCCGGTGGCTGGCCGATCCGCAGTACGGCACGCTCGGGCATCACCTGCACACGAGCTTCGAGGATCTGCACCGCACCGCACGCAGCTGGTAACGCCCCATCGATACCGGCTGTGGCCGTCGGCGACCTCAACCGCCGGACAGCCAGTGCCGGACGCTTCATTCCGCGGGGGTGTTGTCGGCCAGGGGATGCGGACAGGTCGCCGGTGGTCAAAAACGCGGTCGGCGACGGCGGTGGGCTCAAATGTCCAGGACCCCTTCGGCTGCGAACCCGCCATACTCATAGCTGCCGGTGAACCACTCACGCGCCAGTTCCTGCAACGCTCCGGCCGGAAACCGGCGAACCCTCCTGCTTCGCCGGGCGGTCACATGGATGGCGGGGAGACAAGTCCGGCCGCCACCCGCGAACTCCAGGAGGAGACCGGCGTCACGGTCCCGGCCACCGATCTGGCGCAGAGGGGCGCCTACGACGCCGTCGGCCGCGATCCCCGCGGCCGATAGGCCACGGTCGCCTCCACGGCCACCCTGCCCTCGCCTATTGCCAACTCGCATGAAAGTAACCTGCGATTTTGCAAACCATGCCCCGGCCATCTCGCACTCACTGCGCCACACGGCCCGGCATATACGCATGTCAGAGGCCCCACCGTCAGGACACCTCGATGAAAGGCCCACGGACGCCGAGCCGCGAATCGGCAGCGGTCCCGAAGAAGCGGCCGGTGCGGGAGCACCACGAGGAGTGTGACAAGGAGCTGTACGGGGGCAGGAACTGCACCTGCTGGTCCATCGAGCGGTTCGGCTACGGGGACGGCTTGTGACCGCTTCCCCGCCGCCGTACGAGACCCCAGGCCCGCCGCAGGGCCCGGGGTCTCGTACGTCACCGGCGCGGGCTACCAGCGGCGCAGTTTTTGATGAGTTCGCGGTGCCACTCGGTGCGGCGCGGCACGTACTTCTCGGGCGCCGCACCGAGAGCGAGGGCCTGGTCCGTGATCCCGTAGGTGACCCGGTAGGCCAGGACCTCGGTGGCGTGGTCCATCCACTCCTGCGTCTTGTGCGCCGGCGGGACCGGACCGAGGACGGTCACGAACCACATGGGCAGCAGGGCGCGGTCGCGGATCGCGTCGGCCAGACGGCCGCGCAGCAGCCAGTTCAGTTTCCGCTGCGCCTTGTCGCCCTGCTCGATCAGGGAGGCCTTGGCCTGCCGCAGCGAGTCGTCCCAGGCCAGTGCGGCCTGGGCGGCCCGGGCGGGGCCGGCCAGCCTCTGGGCCCGCGGATCGTGCCGTTCGGCGAGGGGGCGGGACATGCCGGGGCTGCTCGCCGCTACGGTGTCGGCACCGGCGTGGATGTGGTGTGGCAAACGGTGCCGAAGGCGGCGTTGCCGATGGGCAGGAGGCCGCCCGCTGACGCGGGCTGGGCGCCTGCGAGTGCGCCCAAGGCGACCGCGCAGGCAACACCAGCACCCTTAGCGAAGATTCGCGCATGCATGCTACGAACAACGCGACCGCCCCCCGGGAGGGTTACGGACGCGGTACCTCACCGACACGGGAGGCTATTCCTCGTCGGAAAGGCTCCCCTTCTCCCGCCCGAAAGCATGATCAGTCTTCGAGTGCGCCGTTTTCGGCTGCGTTGGCTACGGAGGCCGTGCCTTTGCTCAGAACACCGACCGCGTTGCTCGTCACCTGAACCGGGACGTCCTGAACGTTGACCAGACCGACCTGGACTTCCTTGGCATCGACCCCCACGTTCTCCAGGGCTTCACCGATGACCTGGTCATGCTTCCCCGCCTCATTCGGCAGCAGGTCGGCGCCGCCGCAGTGGTTGAGGGCGGAGCCGAGGGGAATCCCGGCGCGGTTGCCACCTGCTGTGCCGGTACCGCCGGTGGTGGTTCCGTCGGCGTGGGCACCGTTGTTCAGGTTGCCGCACACGGTGCTGAAGGCAGGAGAGAGGAAGGCGCCGATGCCGCCCGCCGAAGCGGGGCTGGCGGTAGCGAGGCCCGCGCCCAGCGCGGTCGCGGTCAGGGACAGGGCAGTAAGCGACTGACGCGTGATCACGCCCGGAAAACGGCCGATGCCCAGACTCGTCACGCCAGTGGGCCGCTCATGCCTCCCGGGAGATTTCAGGTTCAGAACCTACTCGCGGGCTGACCGGCGATGCGGCCCGGGCCGGTATGGCCGGATCCGAATCATTTCACCGCCACCCTCGCCCCGGGACTGACCAGTTCGGATCTTGGTGTTCAGACACAGGCTCTGAACGCACTACGCGGGTGCCCCCGGCCGCCGCGTCCCAGTCGTCCAGGAAGGCGGCCAGGGCGCGGCGTTGCGTCCTGGCGGGTGACCTGCCGGGCGAGGACGTCGCGGTCGATGTACGGGGCGATGGCGGTGAGGACCAGGCGCTGGAGTCCGGCCGGCTCCAGGGCGCAGCGGAGGTGTGCTGGGCAGGAGCTGCGCGGTCACCGCCAGGAGCCGGGCTGCGCCGGGAGGTCGTCGAGGGCGTTGTTGATCATTCGGGCGATGTCGGTGCCGTACCGGGTATCGCCGTGGATGAAGGTAGTGGTGAAGGCTGTGCGCTCACGGCGCGGGAGGTCGGCGGCCCGGTAGGCAGCCAGCTGGTCGGCGCGCAGGAGCTGGGCGAGGGCGATGTAGCCGCGGTCGGCGACCAGGGTGAACAGGACGGGGCCGTCCATCGCGGCGCCGGCGTGGTGGGCGTCCCACCAGTACGCGTCCGGGGTAAGGCTGTGGCCACGCTGATGCCGGGCGACGATCGCCACCTTAAGGCCGGTGCGCGGATGGCCGACGACAATATGGGACGACCGGCCGTCCCAGGTGGCGCCCAGGGCCTCGGCGGCGGCGCGGCGGACGACGCAGGCGACCGTCTCGGGCGTAGGCGGCACGGCGCCGGTGAGCCGGGTGCGCAGGCTGCCGGGGCGGATGTGGACCGGACGGCGGGCGACGATCAAGACGTCGTTGCGGATGCGCTGGTCGTCGGTCTCGGTGATGCCCGGGTGCCAGCGGCGGTGCGCGCGGACGCCGGCCAGGACCTCGAACGCGCCCTGGTTGTCGTTCGGGTTGAGGTAGAGCAGGGTCACCAGAACGCGCTCGGCGGAGTTGAAGCGGCCCAGCCGCCACAGGGTCAGGGCCAGGCCCTGGACGGCGCGCAGGAAGGGGCGGTTGTCCGTCTCGGACCACGGCAGCCGGCCATGGAAGACCATCGGGAGAGCGGCTTCGCCGACGGCGGCTTCGTACCAGGCCAGCGCCTCCTTCAGGAAGCGGCGGCGCTCGGCCGCGGTGGGGCCGACCCAGGAGATGAGGTCACCGAACTCGCCGTCGTGGCGTTGCAGGGCCAGGCTGCCGAGGTGGGCGTAGGCGTCGACGTCGCGGGGCTCGGCGTCGACGATGCGGCGCAGCTCGTCCTCGTAGCCGTGCACGTCCCCGGTGGCCCGCAGGGTGCCCAGTGCGGCGTCGAGCGGCACTTCGGCACGGCCGGGGTAGGGATCCGGCATCCGGTAGCGGGGCAGAACGCCGTCCTCGGCCAGCTGATCCAGCCACCACCGCGCGGCGGTCTCGGCATCCTTCTGCGGGCCCGGGACGATGCCGAGGTCCTCGTCGTCCGGCTCCGCCGGATCCTGCGACCCGTCCTGGGCGGTCTCGGACTCCGTGCCGAAGCGGTCCTCGTCCTCGTCGTCCTCGTCGTCCTCTTCGTCGTCCTCTTCGTCGTAGGCGTTAAGGACTTCGTCGGGGTGGAAGTCGCCGTCCTCGGTTGCTTCGCCGGCCCCGGCGAGGTGGGCCTGGTGCGGCGTCCCGGGCCTGCTTGCTGCGGGTGCCCGGCAGAGCGTGCGTCAGCGGCTGGTAGACGTCGGGCCACAGGTGGCCGGCGGCCAGAGGGCTCCACATCACGTAGTCCTGCTGCATCAGGATGCGCAGGGCCAAGCCGAGGCCGTGGTGGTCGAGACGGTCAGGAAGCCGGCCGACCTCACCGGCGCTGGTGACCTCCCGGAACGCCTTCTGACAGCCGATCTGCGTCTCGGCGTCCAGGAGGCGTGCGAGCCGGGCCGGCTGCGTGCGCTGGACGCGGCGCCGACGGTCGGCGGAAGGGCTGGTGGTGGACATGGGGCTCCTTGAACCGGGCTTCGCGTGGCGCACCGCCCCACCTCGGTGCGACGCCAAGCCGTCAGGTCAGGACGCCGTCATCATGTCGATCATGCTGGTCGTGCCGGTTCGAGCGTGTGCTGCAGTTCACCCGGGACGGTCAACGGTGGGGATGACCGGCGGGAACGCGCACCGTGGGCGCGGTAAGGAAACCATCCTGGCGGGCCACCGCAGGACACCGCGAGGCCCCTCCTGGAAGGCAACGGTCACGTCTCATTCCATGGGCGCCCTGTCGAAAGATGACGCTTTCTGTCCTTCGTCGGCGCACGACGGCGACAGTCCAGCGCCCCTGGCCGGCGCAGAGCAGGGCCGGAGCGCGCCGGGGTCAGTGACCGGGGCGGGTACGTCCGCGCCGGACCGAAGGTTGCTCCGCCCGGGCTGATCCTGGGACCCGGCGACCATGGCCAAGGCAAGGTGGGCGAGGCACGGCGGGCCGGGCCAACGGCGTCCAGGTGCCGGTGCCGACTCCAGGAAGGCCCGCCCACCTCGGACCGTCGTACTCGTCCTCATCGAACTCCGGCATCGGCAAGGGCTCGGCATCCCGCATCCGCTCCGCCGTCCAGAACCGCTTCACCGCGGCGGGATCGTGCACCACCGAAGAGGCCACCGTGGGCTCAGCAGTACTCCAAGCGCCCGTACAGCACTACGCCAGTGCTCCCCCGCCCAGCCGCGCCGGTCCTAGCGGCTGGCCGTCGGTGTGGCCGCGGGGTGCCACTCGCGGCGGAGGAGGCCGAAGACCCAGGAGTCGGAGACGTCGCCGTTGACGACGCAGTCCTCGCGGAGGGTGCCTTCGCGGACGAAGCCGAGCTTCTCCAGGACCCGGGCGGACGCTACGTTGCGGGTGTCGGTCTCGGCCTGGACGCGGTTCAGGTCCAGGGTGTCGAACGCCCACCGCAGGACAGCGTGCGCGGACTCCGTGGCGTAGCCGTGGCCCCACGCGGCGGCGTTGAAGACGTAGCCCAGGGACGCGCTGCGGAAGTCAGGGTTCCAGCTGGTCAGGCCGCACCAGCCGATGAACCCGCCGTCGCAAAGGCGGTCGATGGCCACCCGCGCTCCCGTGCCTTCCTCCTCGATCGTCCGGCAGGCCGTGATGAAGCGCTGGGCGCGGGCCGGGTCGGTCCACGGCGGAGAGTCCCAGTAACGCATCACGTGGGCGCTGCTGTGCAAGGCGTAGAGCGGCCTCGCGTCGGCATCGGTGAACGGCCGCAGTCGCAGGCGGGTGGTGTGCAGCTCGGGGGTGTGCAATGTCATGCGGAGCATCCTGCCGCGTCGCGCTCGCCTCGGACCATCCGTTTATCCGGACGGTCGGGAGCGCGTACGGGCCCGGTGACACCGGACGCGCGCGCCGCATGGGGGGGTGAGCCATCAGAACCGTGCCGACATGGCGGGCAAACGACGGCCGTACTGGCGCACCCTCGGGGCGCCGACCAGCCTCGTCCTGTATCGGACCCCGGACGGATGGAGGTATGCCGTCCACTTCTGCCGCCCCGGGCCGCCCCATCGCAGCACTGGGTTGCGCCCACTCCCCACACGCGTGAGGGTGCCACCGGGTCCTCGGAACACCCCCGAGGGCCCGCGCGCACCGATCACCAAGACGCATTCGCGTACTACTGCAACTCGCATGAAAGTGTCCTGCAGCTTTGCAGTCTGTGTCCCACGCATCTCGCACTCACTGCGCCACACAGGCCCTCATCTGTGCACGTCAGAAAGCACACCGCTAGGACACCGAGATGAGAGATTCACGGACACGGGACCGCGAGTCGGCACCTGGCTGAAACCCAGTTGGCAACCAAGAGGTGCCGGACTGCCCAACCGTTGTGCAGTTACCACTACTTCCCTCCTCACGTATATGACAGATGTGCGGGTGCCGCCGACTGCGTCTCCCTCCACCATCGCCTGGCCCTACCACTCCCCACAGGCGCGTGAGGGTGCCGCCTACGTGTAGGAAGGTGATCACGTTCAGGTCCCTAGGCACGTGAGGGTGCCGCCATGTCCTCGGGCTGCTCTCCAGGCTGGAGGAACCCCTCCCCATGTACGTGAGGGCGCTGCCGCCGCGATGACATCAGGATTCTTCGGCAGCAACTACTCCCTACCCGAGTGGGGACCGCAGCAGCCGGGACTGCTTCCGCGCCTACTCCCCACAGACCTGAGGGGCCCGTGCGCGCGCTATTGCAACTCGCATCAGAGTGTCCCTGCAGTTTTGCAGCCGGCGTCCCACGCATCTCGCACTTACTGCGCCACACGGCTCGCCGAACAGCACTACCAACCCCGCACCCGGCCCCGCAGCCGGAATACCAGCACCCCGTGAGCCGGGCACACGTCACAGCTCGTGCCGCAGCCGCCCCCGCCCAGCGCGCCGTCCTCACCACCGAGGTATGGCTGCACATCCCCTCAGCCGCGCCGGGCGTGCTCCGCATACGGCCGCTGACCGGCGAAGCGACCGCCTCCTACACCCAACGCCTCGCCGACACCTACCAGCTGGCCTTGCCCCATCTCCTCGACAGCGCCAACATCACCCTCCACCGCCACGGCACCCCACCAGCGGCCGAACTCCACCTCAACCGCAACGCGGCCCAGCACCTCGTCGGCCTGACCCGCACACCACTGCCCCACCTGACGCGCGCCCTGCCCCGCCTCGTCCCCGACGACGACGCCCACCACATCGCTGCCACCGCGCGCTGGAAACGGCTCGACGCCGGGCAGCGGCCCGTCCGTGCCTGCACCCTGTGCACCCGCCACCGCAGCCAGAACGCCACCGACACCGCCTGGGTTCATCCACCGCCGCACCGGATCGTATGCCCGCGCCACCACCAAGCCGCCCCCGACCCACGGCTCACCTCCCCCATTCGCACAGGGGCCGTGCCCGAACTCTCCGCCGCGCACCACACCCACCAGCGCCTCCTACGGCACCCACGTGCCGCCACCGCCTGGACCGCAGCGCGCGCCATCACCACCCGCTGGTACGACCACCAGCAACACCTCACCCACCGCTGGCACACCCGCCTGACCCGGCTCAGTGCCATCAACCCCCACCTCACCGCCACCAACAGCGCCTCCCCCGCACTCCTGGCACGCGACCTGGTGACCTATCCCGAAACCGTTGCCCTCGCCCGCGCACTCGCCACCCTGCCGAACCGGCCACACCGCACCACCGACGACGCCCTCAGCCTCATCGCCCACCGACTCAAACTGCCCCGCCTGGCCCCCAGCGCGAACGATCCCCTCCGGGACCTTCCTCACCCACACACGCCACTGACCAGCACCATCCGGAACCGCAGGCCCCAGAGAGCACAGCCGCCCATAGACGCACCACCCCACCTACGAGAAATCCAAGATCAATCCCACGTAACTACCGGACCGCAGGCCAAGCATGGGAGAACAAGCTCGCCGCACTCCGGTCCTACCACCGGGCCACCGGACACCTCGCGCCACGGCAGGACGCGGTGTGGGGCGAGAGCGACGCCGAGGACCTGGTACCCGTCGGAGCGACGCCGAGGACCTGGTGCCCGTCGGACAGTACATGGCCAGCCTCCGGCGCGAAGGCGGCCTGGGCAAGGACGCGCAGCGGGCGGCGCAGCGCGCGAAACAGCTGACCGCGATCGACCCGGACTGGAACTGCCCCTGGCCCCTGGACTGGCAACGTCACTACCGCGTCCTCGCCGACCTCGTCGACGCCGACGGCCCCACCGTCCTCACCGAGATCCAACCCGGCGTACTCATGGACAGCGATGACATCGGGCGGTGGCTCCAGCAGCAGCGCAAGCCGGGCACCTGGAAGCAGCTGTCCACCGCGCAGCAGGAGCGGCTGACCGCGCTGGGCTTGCAGCCCACTGAGGCCCCGTCTCCTGCCCCGGCGGCAACGCCTGCGAAGGGTCGGGCAAAGCGCAGCAGGCGTTCCAGCGCGGCCTGGCGGCCCTCACTCAGTGGGTAGAGCAGGAGGGCGACCGGCCTGCGCCGAGAGGCCACAGCGAACAGATCACGGTCGACGGCGAGACCGAGCCGGTGACCGTGAAGCCGGGTGTGTGGATTTCGAACACGAAATCGAGGAGGGACCGGCTGGACGCCGACCAGCTCGCCGCGCTGCGAGACCTCGGGGTGGGATGGGCATGACGCCGCTGGCCGTAGGCGTTGATCCGGTCGGCCACACCAGTGCACAGAAGGACCCCGGGCTGTCATGACAGCCCGGGGTCTCGTGCTTACCGCCTGCTGGGCAGTTCCGTGTCGAAGAACTTGATCACCGAGGTGACCAGCATGAGGGCATACACCGCGTTGATCCGCGAGTACTGCGTTCGGGAGACACCGTGTGCGCTGGGGTGGCGGCCGAAGGTGCGAGGGACGGGGTCGCCGTTCTGCGGGAAATACCTGGCGTGCGCGTACCAGACCGGGGCGAACGTGCAGGCGACCTTGAACTTGTAGTCGCCGAGCTTGAACTTGATGCCCTTGGCCTTGAAGTCGTTCTTCGTGAGCTGGATGCGGGCGGCCTTGTCGAAGGGGCGCTGGAGGATGGAGCCGAGCAGGTTGGCGGCCAGTGCCTGAGCTGCGCTGGTGTGGCCAGCTCGCAGGGCGTGGACGACGTCGAGGGCGAAGCCGCGGGCATCCTGGACCACTTGGGTGGTGGACCTCTTCAAGTACCGCCTCGCAGTCGTTGACGATGCCCTTCCAACGTCGGCCGATGATGCGGCGTCGAGTGGCGGCATCCGGCGCTTCCAGCAGGGCGCGCACCGTCTGCGTCCCGGGCACCCACATGAGCGGTATTCCCTCGTCGACCAGGAGCTTTTCCAAGACATCCAGATCTGGCGTGACGTCGCGCAGGTTCTCCGGGTAGAGCCTGTTGATGATGTCGCCGAGGGAGGCGAAGACGCCGTGCCACTGGGGCGTCCGGTGGTCGCACCCAGCGGCTGCAGGGCCTGGCGGACCATGTCGTTTAAGCCCGTCAGGTCCGCCATCTGCCTGCGGAGGTTCTCCGTCACGGCGTTCATCCGGATCAGCGGAGAATCCAACACGACCCGTGGAAGAACCGGTTGAATCCTGACCGCAGCAGACTCAGCAAGAATCTTGCCGATCCAGGCGTTCTGCTTCCGCACATAGTCCTGCAACGGATTGAACGCCGCCGCGTAAAAGCCCGAGAGATCAATCGGTTCCGTCAGATCCGCGTCTTCGGACTCGCCGGAATCCTGCTCCTCAGCCTGGTCCTTGTCCTCGAACTCGTCAGGCTCCCCATCCTCACCCATAGCCACATGCTCCCACGCCTCCAGGCGCGCTCAGCAGGCATTTTGCCCGCTGGCCGCGACGGCTACTGCCGTCGCGGCATGGTGACGCGGACCTCCGCCAGGACGACGCCGGTCACCAGGTCGTGGTGGACCGGGACGTGCAGGCCCAGTCGGCGTCACCGGCCGTGAGCCAGCCCCCCGGCCCACGGGCCGGGGGTCGACAGCTCGCAGCCGCCGAGCGGGCCGCCCACGAGTCGAACGATCACTGCGGTTCCTCCCTCCGGGCGAGAACCTCTCCCGCCTTCACCCCTTAGCGGGAGTTGGCGGCGCAGCGACAGCATCGGGGTGCTTGGTGGAAGAGATCCGGCGTGATGTGGACGTTGCCGGAGCCGATGCTGAGCGTTTCCGTCCCAGTCGCGGATCTGCGGCCGGGCTGGGCGGCCGAGCCGAAGTGGGACGGGTTCCGGGCGCTCGTCTCCGTCGGCGCCGGCCGGGTGGTGCTGCGTTCGAGACGCGGTTTCTGAGATGGCGCCGGCGTCCCGCCGGAACGCATGCACCGCCGGTGCCAGGCCTGTTCGCGGCAGCGGGAAAAGCAGTACCTCGCCGAGACAGAATGTTCGACTCCGACCGTCCAGGCCGCCCCGCACTCCGGGCAGACGGCAGCCTTTGCGGCCAACACCGCCTCGGTCCTCGCCCTCGCCCGCCGCTGCCTGTGCCAGTGCCGCGAGCGGCAGGCCGAGCAGCAGAACACCGCCGTCGCCTTCGCCGCCGGCATCAGCGGCCCACCGCACCCACGGCACAGCCGCGGCCCCGGATCACGCCCCTCCCCGGCCGTGACCAGCCGCAGCCGGGGAACCCCACCCCTGCCTATGCCCACCACCGTACGCACAGCCGCCGACCGAGCCCATCCCACCGCTGACCTGCACCGAAAGCCCACACAACTTGTCATGTCAGGACCCGGAACGGATCCGGGTGCGCTGCCTGGGTGTGCCGTACCCAGGCAGCGCACGTCCTGGTCGACGGCTGCTGACCTGCTCATTCTCGGTGGAGAGCGACTGGCGCGGGACGCGCGCTGGTCGAGGAGAACCGAGGAGAGGAGCCGTCCGTGGCCGGGATTGGTGACGGTGATCGGCGGGATGCCGAGTTCGCCGGGAAGGTAGCCCTTGTCACAGGGGGTGCGCGAGGGGTCGGCAGACAGACGGTGGCGCTGCTGAGCGCCCGTGGCGCCCAGATCGTCGCCGTCGACCTGCGCCCCGAGACCGAAGACCTGCCGGAGGAGTTTCCCGGTGTCCTGGCTGTGACCGGGGACGTGACGCGGGAGGAGACCGCCGTCGGGGCCGTGCGGAGGGCAGTCGACGCGTTCGGGAGGCTGGACATCCTGGTGAACAACGCCGGGCGCACCGTGAACAAGCCCGTCACCGACACCACCGCCGAGGACTGGGACGCGGTGATGGCAGTCAACGCCCGCGGCTCGTTCTTCTTCGCCCGCGAGGCCTTCGGCGCCATGCGGGCCGGCGGTGGCGGGGCCATCGTCAGCACCGGCTCCTACGCGGGCACCGTCGGGCTGCCCGCCGGCGCCGCCTACAGCGCGTCCAAGGGCGCTCTG
Organism: Streptomyces sp. NPDC018019; assembly: GCF_044327805.1. NCBI lineage: Bacteria > Bacillati > Actinomycetota > Actinomycetes > Kitasatosporales > Streptomycetaceae > Streptomyces > Streptomyces sp. NPDC018019. Next base: position 13,146 of record NZ_JBIRGD010000057.1, read on the forward strand.
GCCCAGCTGACGAAGGTGCTCGCTGTCGAGGGCGGGCCCCTGGGCATCCGCGCCAACCTCGTTGCCGCGGGCGTGATCGAGTCCGACTTCCTCGACACCTTCCGCTCCGACAGCCGCGCCTACCTCACGTCTTTCGCCGACGCACAGCCCCTGGGCCGGGTGGCGCAGCCGGCCGAGATCGCCGAGGTGCTGTGCTTCCTCGCCTCCCCGCGCTCCAGCTTCGTCACCGGAGCCATAGTCGCCGCCGACGGCGGCTTCACCGCGCTCTGAACCGGCACACGGGGCACCGAACACACCACATGAGGAATCGAGGGATGACCATGACGGGACGCCTGGCAGGAAAAACAGCGCTGATCACAGGCGCGGCGGGTGGCATCGGACAGGCCACCGCGGAGCTGTTCGCTCGCCAAGGAGCACATCTGGTGCTCACCGATGCCTCCGCCGACGCCGCGGCGGACTTCGCGGCCCGGCTGGGATGCGCTGGCGCCGAAGCACTGGGCATCGGCCTGGACGTCTCGTCGCCGCAGCAGTAGAGCGAGGCCATCGCCCAGGTCGAGCGACGCTTCGCAGGGCTCGATGTGCTGGTGACCATCGCCGGAATCGTGGACTGGCCGGCGTCGAGGAAACGATCCGCACGCGTGGCACCAGGTGATCGCGGTCGACCAGACCGGCACCTGGCTGGGCATGAAGACCGCCATGCCGCTGCTGCGCGCCAGCGGCAATGCCTCGGTGATCAACACCTCGTCTGTCCTGGGGGTGATCGGCAGCGAGGGCGGCGGAAGAGGAAGGCGCGGACGCCGTTGTTGCGGTTCTCGCTGCCGAAGAACCCCGACGCCATCGCGGCTTTCCTGCGCACCCGGGTCCTGCAGCCGGATTCGGAGGTGTGGCTGACCGGCCTCAACGCCTTGCGGATCTGGGTGGAGGAGAACGGCACCGCGCAGGTGCCGCTGGGCGGCACCGTCGCCCTAGGCGAAGACGGCGACCGTATCTACGCTCTGGGGGCGTGGATCAGCGAGCTGCGGCGGGCGTTTCGGGCGGGGGCGCTCAAGGCGTGGCGTACCGAGCTGCTGGACGAACTCGGCAGGGTGTGGTCGGTCGCCGACTCGAATTTCATGAAGAATCTGTCCGCGGCCCGTACCTACTTCGCGGTCCACGGGACACTCGCCGCATCGAAGGACGCGGTCGCCGACGATGTGGCCGTGGGGCAGTGGCTCGCCAACCTGCGTAAGACCGGTGGCCTCGGTGCCAACGAGGAACGGGCCAAGGAGCGCCGCCGGCTCCTGGAAGCCCTCGATGCGGACTGGAGCCCGGCCTGGCCCGTCGACTGGCAGCGCCGCTACGTTCTCGTGCGACGGCTGCTGGGAGACGACGGCGCCACCCCGGGCGAGATCCGCCCGGGGGTCGTCGTGGACGGCGAGGACGTCGGACGCTGGCTCAAGGCGCAGCGCGAGGGGTGGGAGCAGCTGCACGACGGGCAGCGTGAACGCCTGGCCGCCCTCGGCATCACCCCCGCTGGCCCGGATGAGGGCGAGGGCCAGGGCGTGGTGGAGGACGGCCCGGTTGGTGCCGAGGCGTTCCCCGACGGCGTGCCCGGCCTGGCCGACATGAACGCCTTCGACGGGGCATCGCGGCGCTGACCCAGTACCAGGCCCGCGAAAACACCCTGACCGTCCCCCGCAAACACATCGAGATCCTGCGACCAGCACAAGCCGACGCGGAAGCCGACGGGGACGGTAAGGCCGGTGGTGAAGAGGTACCGGTGCGCCTGGGCGTCTGGCTATCGCACACCAAAAGCCGACGCGCCAAGCTCACCTTGGAGCAGCGCACGGTGCTGGCCGGCCTCGGACTCGACTGGGCAGCACCATGATGTCCGGGCCCCTCAGCGGCGGGTGGGCGCCTGGACCGGTCACCGGCTTCGGAGGACGCTGGAGTTGTACCACCCGCAACCACCGGGAGGCCGCTCATGGGCTGGGTGGATCCGCAGTACGCGTATCTGCTGCGCGAGGACGGCCGCTACGGCCGCATGATCAACCTGACCCTGCAGCTCCTGCGCGAGCGTGAACGGGAGCGTGAGCGCCAGGAGGAGACTGTGCCCAGGTGCGGCTCGTGCCAGAACGGGCAGAGCACCGTCGAGGCACCTGACGGCAGCCGGACCACGCTTACGTGCGAGCGCTGTGGCGGGAGCGGCACGGTGCCCGAGCCGCCCGACGGCCCGCGCAACGGCGCGGCCGACGGCTATGAGCCTGATCTCGACTGACTGTCGGGCGGACTGCCGCGATCGTACGAACGGAGGCTGCGGTCACGCCGCTGCGCGCCATCGAGGGCAAGGTCACCGATGCCCACGCCATCCCGCGCATCTGCGCCGAGGACCGCAATCGTCTCGTCGCCTGGATGCTTCTCCCCCACCGCAGGAAGTGACAGACCCATGAATCAACCGCTGACCGTCAACCGGGCCGTGATGGGCATCGTCGCCGCCGCTCCGAGTAACGATGTTCCTGCTCTGCACCTCCAGCTCAGCCCGCTCACCACCCCTCAGTTGCTCTCCGCAACCGAAGAACTGGCCTTCATGGTCGCCGAAGCTCTGCTCACCAAAGCCGGACATCGCGGTCTGACCCGCCGGAACATCGCCGCCCTGTGACGCGACTGCATCCTCGACCACGAACTCCGCGCCGCCGAAGACCCTCACGAACCGCTCAACCACTCACCGGCTCCCGAGGCCCAGCCCACGGTTCCTCTACCCGGCGCGCGTACACGCCGGGTCGCAGCGCACCCTACAGCCGCACCGTGTGAGGCCGGCTCGCTCGCCCAGCGGTCAGAGCGAGTCGGCCGCAGGCGGGGTCGGACAGTACGGCGTCGCCGGCCGCGCCAGTGAAGTGCACCCCCGGGTTCGCGGCGACGGTGTCCAGGACGGCTCGCCTGATGGAGGCAGTGACAGCGTACGCGTTCGGGGCGTCGGTGACCGGCAGGGCGGGCAGGTCGTCAAGGCACGCGTAGTACACGGTGGCCGCCGCACCGGGAACCGTATGGTGAGTGAGTCCCGGCACGGTGGCCGCGGTGCGGGCCGCGAACGCAAGGTCGTCGTCACGCAGGCGTTCGTCGGCGAACGTCACCGTGGCCACCGGCCCCCGCTGTGCCGCGAGGCACGCGAGCGTGGTCGAGTCCGGCACTGCCAGATCCGAGCTGAGCGGCCGGCCATCGGCCCGGTGGCGAGCACGTCGGGCTGTCCGCAGGCGAGATGGGCGGCGAGCGCGATCACGTCGAGCGCCGCGAGCGCGGACGCGGCGGTCGCCCACCAGGTGCCGGCCGCATCCGTGCGGTAGTACACCGGGTGCTGCCCGGCGAGACCCCCGATCACGATCAGCGTCCCGCCACTGCGGGCGACGACGAGGTACGAGCCGGGCCAGCGGGTCAGCGCCCGCCGTCCGTTCACCCGTACGACCGGAAGCGCATCCCAGAACTGGGGCTCGTCGGCGCCGCACTCGCCGATCACCGCCCGCGCCGCACACTCGTCGCCCACCGCGCTGATCCGGGCGGCGGGCCACCCCCACGTCCACGTGCTGTCCCGGCCGGGCACCACCCGGCCGCTGGGCCGTCGGCCGCTCACGGCGGCCCCGTGCCGCCCTGCGCTCCGCCTCATCGCTGCCTCGCCTCGACCGGGCGGCAGGCGGTCTCGGAACGGTCCAGGCATGAGCCGGTCAGGCGCCGCGCCCAGAATGCGGAGCGCGCAGCGGTCGGCGCGCAGCTGCGCGGGCAGTTCGGCCGGAGCACCCGGTGCGGGTGCGTACGACGGGACGGGTGCGTGGTCGGGCTGGGTGCTCATCGGCTGCTCCTCCTAGCAGTTGTCTTCAAATGTCACGCCCACATCAGGAGCGATGCGAGGGTGGCAGCTGCTTGATAGGACTCGGCGGTCTTGTCGTAGCGGGTGGCGATGCCGCGCCATTGCTTCAGGCGGTTGAAACAGCGTTCCACCACGTTGCGGTGCTTGTAGAGCTGTTTGTCGAAGGCCGGCGGGCGCCCGCCGTGGCTGCCGCGCCGGAGCCGGTTGGGGAGCTGGTCGGCCCGTTCGGGGATGGTGTGGCCGATGTTCCGGCGCCTGAGCCAGGTGCGGATGGCCTTGGGGCTGTAGCCCTTGTCGCCCAGGACATGGGTGGGCCGGGCCCGTGGCCGCCCCGCGCCGGTGCGGGGCACCCGTATCGCCTCCATCACAGCGGTGAACTGCGTGCAGTCGCCTGTGTTCCCGCCGGTGACAGTGAAGGCGAGCGGGCGGCCCGCCGCGTCGCAGACCAGGTGGATCTTGCTGGTCAGACCGCCCCGGGAGCGTCCGAGTCCGGGGGCTTGGAGCCCCCTTTTCGAGCCCCGGCGGCATGCTGGTGGGCGCGGACGGCGGTGGAGTCGACCGATACGAGCCAGCCGATGTCCCCGGCCGCGTCCGCCTTGGACTGGGCGGCCTGGAGCATCCGTTCGAAGGTGCCGTCCAGGGCCCAGCGCCGGAAGCGGGTGTGCAGTGTGGGCCATGGTCCGTACCGCTCGGGCACATCCCGCCAGGCCGTGCCGGTACGGAACTTCCACACGATCCCGTTGAGCACGGTGCGGTCATCCACCCGCTTCCGACCCCGCGAAGAATGGGGCAACAGAGGCCGAACGAACTCCCATTCAGCGTCCGACAGTTCATGGCGACGTATCACCCAACCATGATCCACCACCTGAGATCATTTGAAGACACCACCTAGTGCCTGTCCCGGGCCCGGTGGCTGGAGGGGTCTCATGGCTCAGGACCGCGGGGCTGGTGCCTTGCGCAGGAAGTGGGTGAGGGACAGCGGGCCAGGGCCGGTGAAAACGAGGATCAAAAAGGCCCAGCAGAAGACCGCGGCCGATTCGCCTCCGTTCTCCAGCGGCCACAGCCCGGCCGGCTGGTGGGCCTCGAAGTATGCGTAGGCCATGGAACCCGAGCAGATGAGCGCGGCGGTACGCGTGCCGGCCCCGGCCGTCACGAGGGCTCCTCCGACAAGCTGGATCACCGCCGCGTACCAGCCCGGCCAGGTGCCAGCGGCGACCGTCCCGCCGGTGCCCGCGGCGCCACCGAGCACACCGAAGAGGGACGCGGCGCCATGGCAGGCAAACAGCAGGCCGATGACGGCACGGAAAGAGGAGAGGGCGTACGGGCGGGCCAGGTCGAGTCGCTGCGTCAGCCGGGTTAGGGGCGTACCGGACAGCACGGCAGATCTGTTGAGCATGACGGCCTCCTGGAAGCTGCGGTGGGCGGGGCTGCCCCGCCGCTTCCCACAGTTGCCGAACTCCCCGGCCCGCGCGTCGTCCGGCGGGCGGCTCGCGCCGTACGACGCCGGGAGTACCGCCGTGCCGATCAAGGCGCTGACGGTGCGCTGCCGGGCCGTTTCCCGTCATCGTACGGGCCGCCCTCGCCCTGTGCTTCCCGCAGTGGCAGCCGACCTGCCCGGGGAAGGGCGGGCCGCATGGCCCCTCACCCCTGCAGGGCACCGCGCAGGCCGTGTGTCTGGTCGCGCCAGGGCGGGACAGGACGTCTACGCCCCCGCGAGGTCGTGCACGGTTGCCGTGTCGCTCAAGGCGAGCAGTTCTTCACCGGCGATCTGGTAGGGCTCGCCGCCCTTTCCCGCGATCAGGACGATGTCATCCGGCCCCCACACGACCCCCAGCGCACTTGCCCTGTCCCGCCGGCGCACCCGAACCCACCAGCCTGGCCCCGGCAGGCTGTCCAGCGCGGAGAACCGGCGCCCTGCCGCCCACTGCGACGCGGGCGTGACAGCCAGGCGGGCCGAGACCGGCGCCGAACGCGGCCAGGGCCGATCCGAAGAACGCCCTGGGCGCGTTCAGCTCTCCCATGCCCTCGAGGCCATAACGCCATAGCGATATTGGCCTTAGACATGATGCCTCACCAGTCATAGCGTCGGGGTGTTCGCATGAAAGAGCGTCACAGTGAGGGGATCCGCCATGGCCACCAGCAATCCGGAATCCGCTGGCGTAAATCGGAGTCAGGCGAGGAAGAGCAACGCACGAGCGAGGCTCATGACTCTTTTCGCCATATCGCTGGCCACCGCTGTGGTCGGTGTCTGCGCTGTGGACAGCGCAGACGCCGAAACTCCGGAAAGGAGGCACATCGAGGTTCTGGAACTCAAGCTCCAGAATGATCAGTACGCGTCTACTGATCTCGGCCCGGCAGGGCCAAGCTTGGGCGATATGAACGTCTATTCCGGCACTGCCATAAGGGACGGCCGCAGAGCCGGACGCGGGGGCGGGACGTGTCAGGTTGTTCACATCGATGGCGAAGGAATCACGACGCAGTGCCTGATCTCGATAGAACTCGAGCGTGGCTCTCTGACGATGCAGTCGCTCATGGTGAGCGGAAGAAGTTCGCTCGACATGGCCATCACCGGCGGTACCGGCGTCTACAACAACGCGCGGGGCACTGTTCGCTACTGGGACATCGCGACATCGAAGGAGCGGTTGCGAGCCGAAATCCTGCGCTGATACGTGCACCACAGCACATCTGCGGTGCCACGGTGGCCCGGCGCCGGCCGGCGGCAAGCAGCGGCTTCTCGGCCTTGTCGGCCGGCTGCCCGGCGGCAACAGTCCCCTGCCGCTCCGGCTGTGACCGTCTGCCACCGGCCCGGCTGCCGAGGACGCCGGCCTGCGCCGGCAGGCATTCCTCGGCCAATCGTGCCGGCGCAGCTCGGAGGCGTTGCCGTCGCCCGCGTCAGGCGCAACGGCGCCGGCGGCCGGGACAGCAGGCCGGAACAGGCCGGGCAAGTGGCCCAGACCTCCCGACATCTGTGACGGTGTCACGAGAAGAACCTGCCGCCTGAGGAACGTTCGTGCATCGCGCTGAACGGCGACGGCACGGCCTCGGGTGACCACGGTTGTCGCCGTTCCGCCTGAAGGCCGAGGTGGCGGACACTGGCTCAGGCGGGGCCAGAAACCGGCTCCCCGCGCCCCTCACCCGGCATCGCCATCCCTCCAGTGAACGGGCCCGGACCGTGCAACGGGGAGGATACGCCCGCCCAGCGGAAGCTGACGGCACTTCGAGAAATACTCACAGGAGTCCCGCCGCGGAGATTTCTCATTCTCCACGGAACGCAGCATTGAGCCAGGCGAGATGCTGCGCAAAGGCCACAGGACGACGCCATCACCCTCATGCAGGCCAATGTGGCGCCTTGTTCAAGACCAGGCGGACACTCGGCTCGTCACGGCCTACGGCAGCCAAGGCCGGCGCTGCACGGCCGGTGACCGGCTGAACTTTCCATTTCTATGAGAACAGCGGGCGAGAATACAATTCCCATAGGTAAACTCGGCCGCAATTGGCTGTATCGCCCGCGCCGGGTTTCGGCGGTCTTCACTTCTTCTTCCGCAACGCAGCTCCACACCGCACCACAGATGCGGCGCAAGAGCATGGCGGAAGCCGCTCGATTACACGCACTGGGCAAAGCCAGGGAACGCCACCCGGTATGTCCCGCACCGGCGGCCTGGGGCTCCCCGCGCTCGAGACGGCTTCATGCTCAAGGCGCCGGACCACGCCGACAGGCGGGGACCGGCCGCGGGGAGCGGCCACGGCCCCGGACCGTGCCGCTGCGCGGGCCGCGTCCGGGGCGATGGCGCAGGTCACCGCGGCGAAAAGGGTGCCCGGCCGCCCACCGCTGCTGCTCAGGACCGGGTACCTGACCGGTCGAAGGGGATGACCGTCCGGTACTTGCCGCCGGCCGTCTGCTGGGGCGGCTCCTCGGCACGCTGGACTGTGACGTGGTCGAGTTTGTTGTCGGCGAGCAGGCGGGTCAGCTCCAAGTGGGCACTTTGCCACACGCGCTCCGGATCGCTGCCGGCGGACGGTCGCAGACGTACGCGCAGGGTCGAAGGGGCGGTCTGCTCGACCTGGAACAGCTCGACTCCGGGAGTGCGGTCGAAGAGGGTGCCGAAGGCCAGGGGGGCAAGCTGTACGGGGTCGCCGCAGCGGGTGGGGAAGGTGAGCATGTCGCCCGAGCGCCCTCGCACACGGATCGCGGGCAGCGGGTTGCCGCATGGGCACAAGTCGGGCCGGAGCAGGACGCTGTCGCCGAGGTCGTAGCGCAGGAACGGCTGTACGCGATTGGCGAGGTTGCTGATCAGCACGGTGTGCGAGAACTGGCCGGGCGGGGTGGGCCGGTAGTTGGCATCGACCGGTTCGAGCACGGCCCAGTCGCTGTTGACGTGATACCAGCCAAGGGCGCAGCTGTGGCTCAGGTAGGTGCACTCGGTCGCGCTGTACATCGTGCGGACCGTGGTGCGAAAGGCGCGGGCGATCCTGTCGGTGTCGTGCCTGGTCATCGTCTCGCCGGCCGGCTGGATCAGCACCGGGTCGATCCGCAGGCGGCCGGCTTCCCGCTCGGCGGCGAGCAGCATGATCGTGCTGGCGTAGCCGATGACGAAGGCGGGGCGGTAGTCATTGAGCTCGGCCACCAGCTGCGGCATCGGTGTGTGCACCGGGAACGCCCGGATCAGCCTGCTGCGCCACCCGCCCGCTCGGCGGGTGCGGGAGTACGCGGCGAAACCGACGTAGTGCCCGCCGGTGGCCACCAGTTGGGCGAAGCGGCCGCCCTGAGCGGCTGCCCGGAGGAGGCCGGCGGGGCCCAGCCACGAGGCGAGCGCGCGGGAGGTGAGTGCGGCGCCCACGTCCATGTACCGGTCGTCGAGGACGAAGAGTCCGCGACGGCCGCTGGTGCCCGAGGTGGTGGCCACCATGTACTTTCCCAGGAACCGCTGTCCGATCCGGCCGGGGTCGTCGCTGAAGGCGCGCACCGTCTCGTACGTGATGGCGCGGTCGGTCGCCCAGTCGTCGAAGTGCCCCATGAGCTGCTTCTTGTCGGTGACCGGCAGCAGCGCCGGGTCCTCCACCCGTTCGGGCTGACCGCGGTAGAGACCTCGGTAGTACGGGGAAGCGGCCCGGGCATGGGTGACCATGTCGGCCAGCCGGTCGCGCTGCCGCCGCGTGATGGCGGGCATGCCCTCCTTGCGGGCCCTGCGGACGTCCCGCCCGAGCCACGCCGTGTTCTCGGTCATCGTGCGTTGCTCCTTCGAGGCAGGGAAACGGCCGACAGTCCGACCTGGCCCAGGACGGCGAGGAAGTAGGTCTTGACCTCTTTTGCGCCGGTGGTGTCGGGGTGCGCGGCAAGGTGTTGCAGAGCCGCGCCGCTGAGCATCTGCTGAAGGATCTCCGGGTCGCTGTCCGCAGGAAGCTGCCCGGCCGCGCGAGCCCGCTCCAGGGTGGCGCGTACCGCACGGCTGCGGTGACTGCCGTGGGCCTTGTGGTAGGCGCGCAGCAGTTCGGGGAGGTCGTCGACCGTGGCGTAGAGGCGGCGGATCAGTTTGCGTGCGCGGGGCTTGCCGAGGTGGTCGGCCCAAGCTGTGAGCATGCTGTCGATGTCCGGCCATTCCATCGAGCGGGGGTCCACGTCCCGGTATTCCCACTCGACCGCCCGCACCAGCAGGTCGGTCAGGGCCGGGAAGCGCCGGTAGACGGTGGCGCGGGTGACTCCGGCGCGGCGCGCCACCTGCTCGATGCTGGTCCAGCCGATGCCCCGCTCGATGAGCAGATCGAGTGCCGCGGCGAGGATGGCCTCGTCCGCCTCCCGGCTGCGCGGCCGGCCGGGGGTCTTCGTGGACGGGGCCGGCACGGCGGTGGCGTGTCCTTCGGGATCGTTGTCAGGTCTCACAGCAATAGAATACAGCACAGCTCTGTATTGCATCCAGGACAGGTGGCCCAAGTCCGCGCCGGTACCGTCGCCAGGGCCTCCTACGCCCCGTTCGCGCACCCCACCGCCCCTGCCAGCGCACGGACACCACAGGCGATCGCCGCTGCGACGACGAGGACGATGGCCGGCACGAGCACCGCCTTGGGCGGGCTCCGGCCCGGGCTCATGGACAACGCGGTGAAGACGTCGAAGACCGGCCCCGGGCCCAGCGGGAGAGCTGTGCCTCGGCCGCACGACGGGCAGCGCGAGCGCCTGGCCGCCCGGACACTGCCCCGCCGGCCCACGCGAGCCGGAACGGCAGGAGGACGAGGACGCGATGTGATACAGCTGCCAGGACGACCAGCCCCAGACCCCGGACGGGCACACATGCACGGTCCAGTGCACCCGGTGCGACGGCAGCGGCCAGACCCCCGACCCGGTGGACGGCCCTGGACGGCCACGGGCCCTACGGCGGCGACGAACTCGACCGGCTTTCGGCGAACACGGGCGCGCCGACCACCTCCTCCCCGGCATGGAGCAACGGCCCCTCCCCGGCCAGGGAGGAGGTGGCACCACCGGCCCGGGTGCCAGGAGCTGTTCGCCCTCGCGGGCCAGCGGCCCGGCTCGTACCTGAGGGAGAGCGGCTCGGCCCGAAGACGGCGGCGCTCGGCGAAGTGCCCGGCAGTCAGGCGGCCCAGCCGACGGAGGAGACGTTGCTGTAGGCGTCGTAGTCGGAGCCGAGGGCGGGGATGATCTCGTCCCAGATGCGGTCCAGGGCGT
>NZ_JBIRGD010000058.1:0-21595 GCF_044327805.1 Streptomyces sp. NPDC018019
CTGCGGTGCTGGACCGGAACCTGCACCACCTGCGGCCGCCCACTGACCAAGACCAGAACCTAACGAAGCACTACTAGGCCGTGTCTTTCGGATCATCCTGGGCCCGCGGCGCCTGGCACGGCACCTCGCGGCGTTGTCGCATCACCCACGGACACCCAGTCCGAGGGCAATGCTCCGCCTTGCGATGCACCGCACCAGACGCCGCGGGCTGCTCCAGGCTGATCCAAAAGACACGACCTAGCGTGGCGGTGGGCCGTCGGTGGTGAGTGTTGGCGGCGTCCGCCGACCGGTGATCGGAGGGAAACGTGAGTGTGTAGCCGGCAGAACCGCCTCCGGGACCGAAATGGCCACGGCACTGGCCGCGCCGCGGGCAGCATCACCGTGGGGGAAGCCCGTACCGTCGGCATGATGGCTGACCGAAGGAAGACACTATTCCTGAGAGGGACAGTGTGGGCGCTTCCGCGCACCCTACTGTTCGCGGAGGGAACAGTCCCAGAGCACAGCCGTCGGGCTGCCATCAGCTTCGTCCCGGGGGCCACGAGGCGTCGGCGGCTGTACGCAGGTGCGGAAGGCGCCTTTGCGGCTGTCAGTCCTTCGGTGTGAGACCGAGGGAATACGGCACGACAGCGGCTACCGTCACCGTTCCCTCACCTGCCTGCAGGCCGAACCCGGTCACATTGCCGGCGTGCTGCAGCGCGTTGGTGAACAGCTCGGAGACCACCAGCAACACTGCGTGCGTCTCCGTTTCCCGGTGCGGAGGGGCCACGGACAAAAAGCCACGGGCCATATCCCGGGTCTGCTGCACCGTCCGCACGCAGCCGTCACCGACGTCCTCACGATCCTGCTGAGGTGTCTGCACCATCCTGGCCTCCGGCGACTTGGATCTCTTCCCTCCTCGTCCGTCTGCCCCCACGTCCGTCAGATCACTCGGCGCTGCATCTTGTGCCCCGGACCGCTCCCCGAGTGCCCGACCCCGTGCCCATCGGCCGGTGCGGGCCTCGCTGTGCACCGGCTGTCTGCCCTGCGCTCTGCCTGTCTACGGGCCTGCACGCACTGCAAGCCGTAGGGCACGCAGGGGGTGTATGGGTCCAGGGCTGCGCGGCGAACGCTGACCAGGAGCACGCTCACGTCGGCCGGAAGCTTGTTCTTACCCCAGTGACGCACGGCTCCTAGGGTGGACGTGGGGGCCCCCGGCGCTTCCGCCGCCGGGGACCTCCGTGCGCGATCATCGGGTCAGGCTCCGATGCCGACGGAGCTGCTGTACGCGTACGCCGCATAGTCGAAGTCGACATCTGTGGGAGCGGCCACTCGGAAGTGGGGTCAGGTCAGCAGCCCGGTGACCGTCTGGGCCAGTGTGGCCAGTGAGGCGCCTCCGGCAGTCGCGGCGGTGATGATGTCCAGGCGCTCCCGGAGTGCTTGCCGGCGGTTGGCCGCGAGGGTTCCGTGGCGTTGGAGTTCTTCCTGTGCGAGGGTGAGTTCGGTGTCGAGGTCCGTGTGGTCAGGGTCGTTCCCCGGTGGGCCGGGGTCTGTGGTGGTCAGGAGGGCGGCGCGCAGCGCAGTTATCGCCGCGAGGAGGTGGGCCGGGTCGGCCGGCTCCGGCACGCCGTAGCTGATGTGGGTGTGCGGACCGGTGCTGAGCACGCCGCCCGAGACGGAGCCGCCCACGCTGATCGAGCCCGGCGGGGTGGCGGTGGCACGGTCGCGGTTGGCTGAGCCGCCGTTGGCGTCAGGAGGGTGTGGGTCGTCTGCCGCGGGCGGTCCCATGGCGGTCTCCTCGGGTGTAGTGGATGTCCGTGCGTGCCCCGGTGGAGGCGACACCGCCGCTCATTGCGCCGATGTAGATCGCTCCCTGGCCGACGGTGACGGTCTGCCGCTCGAACTCACGGGTGTCGTAGCCCTTCGACCGCAGTGCCTGCAGGACACCGTTCGTGATGCGGTCCTGCACGGTCTTCACATACCGGCTGACGTCCATCTCCTGGAACAGCGTCACCTGGTTCGTACCGCCCAGTTCACGTACCGACACCCGGGGGCCGTCCGGCTTCGACCGGGGCGGACGGCGCAGCCACGTCCGGGTCACGGCGAGAACCGTACGCAGCAACCCGAAGGCGGCGCTGGTGGAGGTCACCGGGCTGGACAGCAGTGCCAGCACCGTGTTGCCCAGCAGCAGCCGGTCCTGGTCGGAGGCCGCGCGGGCGGCCGACTCGAACTCCGCCCGGGCCGGCGCCAGGACGTGCGGGGCCACTTCGAGCACCAGCATGGAGCCCTGGGTGTGAACCCGGACCAGTACGGTCACGACCAACTGCCCGCCCCAGGCCGTGATCCGTACCCGCAGGAAGTGCCGGCGCGCCTCCCCGTCGTCGTTCACCGCCTCCCGCAGGCACTCGCGCAGCTGCTCGGTCCCGTAGGGCATGTCCTGGCGCGGCTCGTACACGGGCAGACAGACGCATTCGTCGACCTTCAGCTGACTGAGCCGGTCGCGGGCGGTGGCCGGGCCGGCCAGCCGCAGCGACGCCACTTGAGGCCGGATGAGGTCGAGGACGTCGCGGTTGCTCAGTTCGCCGGGCGGTGGCGGCCGGTCGGCGCCGTCCTCGGCGGCCCGGTCCTTGGGCCGGAGTTCCAGTACGAACGACCAGGCGTCGTAGGTGATCCCGAAGCCGATCAGCGGGTGCCCCGGCCGGTAGGGGCAGAGCGGCGAGAACTGTTCGCGGCCGATGGCCGCGCCGATACGCCGGTAGCGCCGGGTGTCCGGCAGCCGGAGGGTGGGATGGGCGTCGAACGACTCCTGGCTCAGCTCCCGCCGCATCAGCAGCACCGTCCGTACACGGTGTACCCACACCGGCACCGCCAGCAGCGGAAGGAAGAGCAGGGCGTGTCTGGGAGGTGTGCCGGCCAGGGCCCAGCCCACGAGACTCTGGATTCCGTTGGCGAATACGACCAGCACCACCACGAAGCCCAGCACGGTGACCTGCGACGGCGCTTGCCGAGCCTGCCCTGCCCGGCCCGGCGCGGGTGCCGCGAGAATGCGGCGCGCCGACAGAGTGAGCCCCCAGAGCAGGACCCACACCGTCGCGGAGGCCGCCGCTTCCCGGGCGTTCACCACGGCGAAGGCCGCCCACACCAGAAGTACCGTCAGTCCGGTGACCGCTTCCCAGCGCCGGGCACGCAGGGCATGCGCGAGGACGGGCAGCACGTCACAGCCGAGGGACGTGGCGACCGGCCGTTCCTCGTGCTCCACCAGTTCCTCGATGATCTGCCGCCGGTACCGCCGGTCCGTATAGGCCCCCACGCACAGCAGCCGGGTGGCCTCCTGCCCCGCGGGGCCCTTCGAAACCTTGCTCATGCAGGTCCCCTTCCGCCCCGGTCGCTATGAGCCCGACGGTTCGTACGCCCCTGTCACGGGCTTGCCGTCGGCCCGGCCCACGGTGCAGACCACCTGCCGGAACCCGTTCTTCCAATCGGTGGTGTTGATGACGTAGCCGAGCACGGCGGTGTCGTCGTCGGGCGCCCAGGCCGCGTCGAAGCGGTTGCGGCACAGATCGTTCGCGCTCTTGAACGCCCGGTCGGCGCTCATGCCCTGCGGTGCCTCGACGAATCCCACCACCTGGTCGGTGTGGGACTCGCTGCACGACGATGCCAGCAGCGCCTGGAAGGTGTCTTTCTTCTCCTTGTAGGTCCAGCAGTCACCGACCGCCATCTGCTGGAGGTTGAGATCGATTCCGTTGTCGCGGAAGCGGCCCACCTCTCCGTTGAAGGGGATGTGGCGGGAGGCGACCAGACAGGCCGCCCGCCGGCCTGCTGCCTCGAAGCCCTGTGCTGTCGGCACCACGGCGTAGGCCCCGGCGTCGGGCAGCCGCCCCGCCACCTCGTCTGCCTGCCGTGCGCACTGCCGGGCGGCTCCGGAGCGTGCCGCCTCGACACTGGGGAAGTCCATCATGGCGACCACCTGGGCGTTGTTCCCGTCACCGCAGTCGACGACGCCGAGGTTGGGCACGGACGCCAGCGGACGCCCTGCCCACACGGCGCTGACGCAGTCGCCGGTGGTGAGCGGCTCGGTGAGCCCGACCGACTGCCCGTACGGGAAGACGGCCGCGCTGTGCGACGCGGGCGGTGACGCGCTCGGCGTTTCCTGGCCCTGGCCTTTTCCGGTGCCGCTCCCGCCGGCGGTCAGCGCCAGCAGGGTCCCGGTGGCCGCGATCAGCACCACCACCGCGGCCACGGCCACGGGCCGCCACACTCCGGCCCGCAGCGCGAACCGCCGGCGGTTGCCGTCGGGCCCGGCGCCGGCCCCGACGCCCTCGGCCCCTTCCCCGCCGGGCCGTTTTCCCTCCTCTTCGGCACCGGGATCGTCCGTGCCCGGACCGATCAGCCGTTCCAGCGTCGCCCGCACCTTGTCGGCGGACGGCCGCTGTGTCGGCTCCTCGGCCAGCATCTCGCGTACAAGACCCGCCAACTCCTGCGCGCGAACGGGAATGTCGGGGGGAGCGGGCGGCGGGTGGCCTTCGGCGGCCGCGTAGAGCGTCGCCCCCAGCGCGTAGACATCCGCGGCCGGGGTCGCGGCCCGGCCAGGTTCCCGCGCCTGCTCGGGGGCGAGGAACCCGGCCTCCGTACCCGCAGGAGGCACCGTGCCGCTGAATCGGTACCCGGTCAGCAGCACCTGCTCGGGTACCTGCCCGTCAGCCTCCTCCGGTATCAGGAGGACAGCGGACGGCGAGACCTGTCCGTGCAGCACCCCCAGGGCGTGCCCCGCGCCGAGCGCGCCGGCGAGCGCCAGGGCGATCCCGGCCAGTTCCCCGGCCGGCACCGGACCGTCCTGCCGTAAGCGTGTGGCCAGATCGACCGCGCCCGGCTGGTACGCGGTCACCACCCAAGGATCGCCCTCGTGCTCCACGACGTCGTGCAGGGGGACCACATGCGCGTGCCGGCGCAACTGCCCCACTTGATCGGCGCGTTCCCGGGCCTGACGCAGCCGGGCCACTTCACCCCCGACCGCGCCGGGTGCCAACGGCAGCTCGGTGAGCAGAACCTCGGTCCCCAGGTCCTCGTCCTGCGCGACCCACTGCTCTCCGCCCGAAGGCCCCCGCCCGGTGCGACGCACCAACCGGTACCGTCCGCCGATCAGTGCCCGTTCGCTCATCCCGGCTCCTTCCCCCGATGGAGCCACCCGCCGCCGTACCGTGGGACCCTTGCCGTTACGGCGAGTTGCCTTGCTCTTGACGGTACACCCAAGGCCCCTGCGTCGACAGGCCCGAAGAGAGCGCACAGACGTGGCGCGGGCACCTACGAGGCCGACCGCGCTTTTACCCGGTGGCCGTAGCCAACTTGCAGTATGTGTCCCCGGTGACAGGCGGTACCGGCAGCCTCCGACACGAGGGGGCTTCGGCGCGACCTAAGCGGGCTCGACGGAAGTGGCCGGAAATGAGGCGCAAGCACGGGCGGAATCCGCTGGACCGCCACAGCGACACCTGGTCTGGGTGATCCAGCACATCGGAACGGTTCCGGGACACCAATAGTCGACCGCGCCGCCCCAGTGTCAGGGAGATGAGACCAGCCGGCCTTCCGGCAGGCTGACCGTCACGGGAGGGGGAGTGCCGACGGCGGTGAGAAGCCCGTCGGGGCTGGCCCGGCGGCGTCGCGGAAGGCGACCTCGCTGCCGGAGAACTCGGCGTGGCCGAAGGTCACGGTGCCGCCGGAGAATGTCGCCTGGCTGAGGAGCACCGTGCTGCCGCAGAACGTGGCGCGGTAGAAGTACACCGTGGCGCCGCAGAACGTGGCGTGGTTGAAGGACACCACGCCGCTGGCGAACGTGGCGCCGCTGAAGTCCATGTCGCCGTCGATGGTGCCCCCGGTGAGGTCGAGGTCGCAGCCCTGCCAGGAGCGATACATTCCCTGGGGGCGTCGGTCGTGGTCGCCGATGAGAGGCAGGACCGTGTGCCGGACCTTGCGAAATGCCAGGTAGCGGTGGCGCTCCTCCTGATGAGCGGGGTCGTCGCCGGGGTCGGGGTGCAGGGGAGCTGAAGGCAGGCGCACAGAACATCGATGCAGGTCTGGCGCAGGCTGTAGTCGGGGGCGTCATCGGCCAGTCCGGCCAGGGCGTGGATGCCACCGAGCCGAACGGCCGGGCAGTCCGGGCCAAGTTCGTCGACCGCCGAGGAGAAACGCTCAGTGTGGGGCCGGGTGGCTTCGCGGTGGGCACCGGCCTCGTCGACGCGCTGGCGGCGGTAGGCGACGACGAGGGCGACGAGGGCACTGGCCCCGGCGACCACTCCGAAGGAGAGTTTCACCAGGTCGAAGAGCGTCTTGGCGCCGAGCTTGGCGGTGGTGTCGATCTCCTCGAAGCTGAGCAGCAGCACCAGCCCGTAGAAGATGCCGCACGCGACCAGGACTGCGGAGGCGAAGGCGAGGCCCAGTGCCCGGCCGACTCCCCATAACCGCAACTCCCGATCATCCGGGCGCGGCCTTCGGTTGACGGCCATGACGGTGGAGACTAGGCGCGGGAATCAGCGGTTGCAGCAGTCCGTCAAGGGCGTGGCCCTCGCCGTAACCGCAGCGGCGCGGCGAATCGTTCTGTTCAACGGCAGCGCAGGCGCCGATCACCTCCGCGCCTCCTGCGGCTCAGCGTCATCGGGCAGCGACGTCTTCTCCTGCTCCCGACCGTATTACCGGGCATTAGCGGAGCAGCAGCCGGAGGCGCCCGGTCGCCGGCCTCCTTCGGGAGGGGCGTGACCGTCCCCATGCTGGCCGCTTGGCTGCGCGAGCACTCCGGAGTAGGGGCGGCGTGTGCTGGGCGGGCGCGCTGGCCTAGCGTCGGGGAATCACTGCGACGCTCCGGAAGCCGATCGACACCCCCGGCGCCTCGACTACAGCGAAGCTCTGCGCTTGAGGTAGCCGGACACAAGGCCAATGACCAACAGGGAACCCAGGATTGCAGCCATCCACAGGGCGTTGTCCAATACGGCGATCACCAACAGCGCGAGCATGCCCAGAAGGCTTGCCATGAGGTAGTACCGCTCACGTGTGTCCTCCCGGCGCTCGACTTCCCTCTTCACCTCAAGGTACCGGGGGTCGGCAGGGCTCGTTTCGGGGGGAAGCTTTCCGGCACGTAGGATCCGCCGATGGTGATGCCACGGCATCTTTCCGTGCCTGGTTCGGGCGCTTGCGCGCCGTTCCTCGTTCCATCTCTGCCGGGGAGGCAGAGACAGCAGCCACCTCCGCCTGTCCCGCGTGTAGTGCCGGTTACCGTAGAGCTTGAGGTCGAGCTCTTCCTGCTCTTTCTGATGACGCTGGGGGTTGTAGGAACTCGAACTCTCTCCTTTTTTGCGCGGGCGCTTGTGGTATAGCCGTAAAGCTTCGGCGATCACATCCGGAGTGATGGATTGTCCAAAGACGATCTGGTCGGCGTTGTACTGGGGGCCGTTGACCTGTTGCCCCTGCTGGTTGAAGAAAGCCCCCTGCCGCTGGCCTTCTCTGGGGCGTCCGCGATCACGGTCGTTCGGGTTACCCACTGAGGAACACTCCCATGGCACTGGCAAAATTGTTCACAATTGCCGCGGTCATGCCCCCCATGGCCAGGAGCCCGGCCAAGCGGCCCCGCGCAACGTCGATCTCACCGGCCTCCAGCTCGCCACGCGCTGCGGTCAGCTCGGCGGTCACCTGCGCGCGGGTGGCGGCGGGAATCTCCAGCTCCTGGACTGCGGCCAGCGCCCGGTCGAACTCCCTCGCCACCGCCCGAGCATCGATGGGACTGTAGTTCCCGTGAGTGACGTTGACGGTGTCACCCATGTACTGATTGCCGTGAACCGTCTGGTTGCTCTGGTCAAACGTTGCCATGCCAGCATGATGCCCCGACTCGCCTTGCTGTCGCAGGGGTTGGTTCGCCGAGCTCGCCCGACGACCGGATCGCCCCGGCTCCGTACCGAGGTATCCGTACGGCGGTCCATGGCTGCTGGGTTCCGTGTGCCCAATCCGGTCCCGGGCCTCGGCCGTGGCGCCGGGCATGTGCTGGATCACCAGTTCCGTGGCGGGAAGATCGGTCGGTGCCGTACGCGAACTGCGCAACGGCCTCGACCCGGCCCTCCACGACTCGGCGCTCCGGGCCTCCGCATCGCATCCTGAAACGATCAGTCAGCGGCATGGACGGAGCCCCTTTCGGAGAAGGAGAAACAGCGGGTGACTCCGGCCTCGGCGAGGAGTCGAGGTGTGCGTCGAGGAACTGCCGGGCAGTCAAGGCGCGGACATTCGCGAGGCGGACGTGCCCGGCCGGCTCAGTGCCGGCGCTCACCGGCGCGGAGTAGTTCGCTGCATGCCGGCCCTGGCCTGCGTACGCGGGGGTGGAACGTTGAGCGCCCTGGCGAGTTGGGGCAGCAAGAAGAGGCGGGCAGTGGAGTACTGGATCGTCGCCTGGCCCTCCCGGGCCGCCACGGGAAACTGTGGGTGCGGCACAGGCTACCGTGGCCGTCCGCTGCGCCGGCACAGCGCCGCGCGCCTTGCGCAGAAGAGGGCCGCGGGCGGCGGCGCCACCCTCAGCGGCGGCGAACCGCTCCTCCAGCCCGTCTTCGCCGGCGAACTCCTCCACCGCTTCAAGCACGAACTCGGCCTGCACACCGCCCTGGACACCTCCGGCTACCTCGGCGCCCGCGCCACCGACGCGCTGCTGAGGGACACCGACCTCGTACTACTGGACATCAAGTCCTGGCGCCCCGCCCTCTACCAGCGGTTCACCGGCCGGCACATGCGCCCGACCCTGGACTTCGCCCGGCGGCTGGCCCGGCTGGACAAGGAGGTGTGGGTGCGTTACGTGCTCGTCCCGGGACTGACCGACGACCCGGCCGACATCGAGGGTGTGGCCTCCTTCGCGGCCTCGCTCGGCAACGTGAGCCGGGTCGATGTACTGCCCTCCCACGAGCTCGGCGCGTCCAAGTGGGACCGCCTCGGCCTGGACTTCACGCTACGGGACACCCCGGCCCCCACCGGGCCGGAGGTGCCGAAGGCGCGCGAGGCCTTCGAGGGGTTCGGCCTGACGGCGGTGTGAGGGGCGAGCCGGGGGACCGGTGACGTCGTCAGCCGAACCGCACACTGGAAAAGGCCGCGCTGCGCGGTGCGTGCTTTCCCGGGGCGAGCGGAGTGGGCCGCCCGTTGCACTTCTTGCCCGAGAAAAGGACGGCCGGTGCGTTCGTCTCGTTGCGGGCGCCGCGCGCTCGCTGCTGCATCGTCAAGCACCTGCTGTTCGGCGGGTTCGCGATGACGTAGGACTTGTTGTCCGGCCCCAGCCAGATGAACGACCCCTTCGAGGCGAACGCCTCGCCCATGGAAAGGGTGGTGGCGAAGGTGAGCCCCGCGAGAGCTACGACGGCTGGACGGAAGACGCGCATCGTTCATCCTTTTCTGGAATTCGGCTGACCGGCCGGATCGGCCTTTGTCCGGTCAACGACGCTCAGCTTTGTCCGACACGCCTGGTACGCCCCATCGGATCAACTCCGGCACCGGCACGACTCTCCGTCCTGGCGAGCCGGGCGCATTCGTCGAAGCGGGCGAGCACGAGGCGGGCCATGGAGGTTTGGGCGCCGAGCGGGCGGGCGGTGCCCATGCAGCCCGCCCGCTCGGCCTCCACGGCGAGGCGGTCGGAGAAGCGGCCGGTGGCCATCAGATAGGGGAGGACCGCGATACGCGTGAAACCCTCGGCGCGCAGCTCCCGTGCCGCACGGGCGAGTGACCGGTCTTGCCCACGACCGGTATCCGAACCGCCGCACAGCAGGGCCGGCCGTACCGGAACGGGGGTTTCCCGCCCGGCGCGCAGGGCCGCGCCCAGCTCCCGGGCGGCGGTGTGGCAGCCGTCGTTGCCGCCCGGCCGGCGGGAGCCCGCGGCGGCCAGGATCACGGCGTCCGCCGCGCGGCCGGCCCGCGACTCGGCCTGCCGGAGGCGGTGCGTCAGCGCTTCGGTCAGCAGTGGATGCGGAGCCAGCGGTCTCGCGGCGCGGGCGGGTCCGAGCAACGCGGGCAGGTCCACGGTGAAATGAAAGCCCGCCCCCAGCAGCAAAGGCACCACGATGGCCGGCGCGCCGCGCAGAGCGGCCACGGCTTCGTCGACCGTCGGCCGGTGAATGTCGAAGAACGCGATGTCCACCCGCAATGCGGGGCGCGACTCGCGTACTCGTGCCAGCAATCGGTGTGTTTCCGTTTGTGCCCGGGCCTCACGACTGCCGTGCGCGGCGGCAATCAGCACAGGGGAAAAGGAGGCCATGCCGCCACGGTAATGACGACCGCGCCGCGGGATAAGGCACTACGGGTCCCGGACGCACCGGGACGACCGGCCCTGATCAAGAGGCCGTTCGGCGCGGGGTGCGGGCTCGGGGCGGGCATAGCCTGAAAGCGCTGCGGCCCGGGAAGGCGCGGGCTCAGGGCGGCAGTCGTGGAATACGGAAAAACGCGTCCCCGTCGCCCAGCAGCTGGCAGGAGTGCTCTCATGGTGTCATCCACCGACCGGCCCACGCTCGTTCTCGTCGGTCACGGCATGGTCGGCCAGCGGCTGCTGGAAGAGCTGGCCGCACGCGACGCGCTCGCCGGACCGGACGCCCCGGGCGACGGAAAACGGTGGCGCGTCGTGGTCCTCGCCGAGGAGGAGCGCCGCGCCTACGACCGCGTGCACCTGTCCTCGCTGTTCACCGGAACCGCCCCGGAAGAACTCGACCTCGCCGCCCCCGGCTTCTTCGCACAGCACGACATCACGCTGCGGCTCGGCGACCCCGCCACCGCGATCGACACCGCCACCCGCACGGTGACCACGCGCCGCGGCGCGGCGTGGCGGTACGACGCGCTGGTGCTGGCCACCGGCTCGTATGCCTTCGTGCCGCCGGTACCCGGCCGGGACGCGCCCGGGTGCTTCGTCTACCGCACCGTCGAGGACGTCCGGGCCATCCGGGAGGCGGCGCGCGGTGCCCGCACCGCGGCCGTCGTCGGCGGCGGGCTGCTCGGCCTGGAGGCGGTCGGGGCCCTGCGCTCACTCGGTCTGGAGACCAGCGTGGTGGAGGCCGCGCCCCGGCTGATGCCCGGCCAGGTGGACCCGGGCGGCGCCGACGTCCTGGCCCGCACCATCGAGGCGATGGGCGTCCAGGTGCGTACCGACGCGGCGATCACCGAGGTGTGGACCGGCGCGGACGGACGCGTGCGCGGCCTGTCGCTGTCGGACGGCGGGAGCGTCCGGGCCGACCTCATCGTCTTCTCCGTGGGCGTACGGCCCCGTGACGAACTCGCCAGGACCGCCGGCCTCGACGTCGCGGACCGCGGCGGCATCATGACCGACCCCCACTGCCGCACCTCCGATCCGGACGTCTACGCCATCGGTGAATGCGCCCGGGCCGCCGACGGCAACGTCTACGGACTCGTCGCCCCCGGCTACCGGATGGCGGAAGCCCTGGCGGACACCCTGACCGGCGGACAGGGCAGCTTCACCGGCGCCGACACCTCCACCAAACTCAAGCTGCTGGGTGCGGACGTGGCCTCCTTCGGCGACCCCTTCGCGCCGGACGCCGGCGGCTCGGTGCTCTGGGCCGACTCCGGCTCCGGCGTGTACAAGAAGCTGGTGCTCGGCCCGGACGGGCAGCTGGTGGGCGGCATCCTGGTCGGGGACGCGGACGCGTACGGCACCCTGCGCCCCCTCGTGGGCGCCCAGCTGCCCGGCCCGGCCGCCTCCTTCCTGCTGCCCGCCGACGGGGCGGGCCCGGTGGACACCACCGCGGTGCTCCCCGACGACGCGGTGATCTGCTCGTGCAACGGCGTCACGAAGAAGGCCCTGCGCGACGCGGTCCGCGGCGGCGCGCACGACCTGGTCGCCGTGAAGAAGTGCACCGGCGCCGGCACCCAGTGCGGCGGCTGCGTCGGCGCCGTAACGTCGATCATGGAAGCGCAACTGGCGGCCGAGGGGATCGAGACGGGACCGGGCGGACTGTGCCCGGACTTCACCCAGAGCCGCCGCGAGCTGTACGAGATCATCCGCGTGACCGGCATCGACACCTTCACCCGGCTGGCGAAGGAGTACGGCGTACCCGGCCCGGACGGCAAGCCGCCGCACGGCTGCGCGGTCTGCCGCCCGACCGTCGCCTCGCTCCTGGCCACCCTCGGCCCGGAACTGGGACTGCACCACATCCTGGACGGCGAGCAGGCCGCACTCCAGGACACCAACGACCTCTTCCTCGCCAACCTCCAGAAGGACGGCACCTACTCCGTGGTGCCGCGCCTGCCGGCCGGTGAGATCAGCCCCGAACACCTCATCGTGCTCGGCGAGGTCGCCCGCGAATTCGGCCTCTACACCAAGCTCACCGGCGGACAGCGCATCGACCTGTTCGGCGCCACGGTGGACCAGCTCCCGGACATCTGGCGCAGGCTGGTCGACGCCGGCCTCGAATCGGGCCACGCGTACGGCAAATCGCTGCGCACCGCGAAATCCTGCGCCGGGTCCCGCTGGTGCCGTTTCGGGCAGCGCGATTCCGTCGGCATGGCCGTGGAGCTGGAACTGCGGTACCGCGGACTGCGGTCCCCGCACAAATTGAAGCTGGCGGCTTCCGGCTGCGTCCGCGAGTGCGCCGAGGCGCAGAGCAAGGACGTCGGCGTCATCGCCACGGCCAAGGGCTGGAACCTCTACGTGGGCGGCAACGGCGGCGTCACACCCCGCCACGCGGATCTCCTCGCCCAGGACCTGGGCGACGAGCAACTGATCCGTGTCATCGACCGCTTCCTGATGTTCTACATCCGCACCGCGGACCGCCTGGAACGCACCGCGGCATGGCTGGAGCGCATCGACGGCGGTATCGACCACGTCCGGGACGTCGTGCTGCACGACTCCCTGGGACTGGCCGACGAACTGGAAGCCCAGATGCAGCGGCACGTGGACGCCTACCGCGACGAATGGCGGGCCGTCCTGGAGGACCCGGCGAAGCTGCGCCGTTTCACCAGCTCCCTCCCGGCCCCCGTCGGCCCGGCCGCCCCCGGGCACGTCCAGGTCCGTACGGACGCGGGCGAGTGGCAGTCGGTCTGCCTGCTGGCGGACCTTGAGCCGGGACGCGGTGTGCCGGTCCGACTCGGCGACGGGGGCGGGACGCTCGCGCTCTTCCGCTCACCGGACGGAGAGGTCTTCGCCGTCTCCGACACCGACCCCGTCTCCCAGGCCGGCGTCATCTCGCGCGGCATCTACGGAGCGGTGGACGGAGCCCCGGTGGTGACCTCACCCATGTACAAACAGCGCTTCGACCTGCGTACCGGTGCCTGCCTGGACGACGAGCACCAGCACCTCGCCGTCCACGAGGTCCGGGTGCTGTGACCGGCCCCGG
The DNA here is from genome assembly GCF_044327805.1 of Streptomyces sp. NPDC018019. Lineage (NCBI taxonomy): Bacteria > Bacillati > Actinomycetota > Actinomycetes > Kitasatosporales > Streptomycetaceae > Streptomyces > Streptomyces sp. NPDC018019. The sequence goes on from NZ_JBIRGD010000058.1 coordinate 13,320, forward strand.
ACCTCGGCCTCCGGCTCCCCCTGCCGCTGCGGCACCTCACTGATGCCGGACCGGCGGGCAGGAGCCGGTCTCCTCACCGATGGAGTTGATCTCGGCGTTCGACCGCGGGTCCCCCGCGTAGTCGATCTGGTTCGTGCACTTCACCCCCGGCTTCTTGGCGGCGCCCGACGGCGTGCCCTCGGCGGGCTTCCGGCCGGGCTTGGCCTCGGAGCCGGAGGAGCCGGAGGAGCCGGAGGAGCCCGAGGAGCCGGAGGAGCCCGAGGAGCCTGAGGAGCCCGAGGAGTTCGAAGACCCCGAGGAGCCCGCCGCCCCCGAGGAGTTCGAAGAACCCGACGTCCCCGAGGAGCCGGAGGTGGCGGGGGACTGCTGGGCACTCGCGCTCGTGGACGCCGAGGAGGGCGAGGTCTTGAGCCCGCCGCCGTCCTGGCAGGCGGTGAGTCCGAACGCGGCGGCGGCAATCACCATGGCGGCAGCGGTGTTGCGGGCGCGGCGCAGCGCGGTGCGGTGGGACATCTGCTTTCCCCGTTCTCGTCGAGTGGTGTTCCGGTTGGTGAGAACAAGCCTCTCGGCCGGCGCTGCCGCTCCACCGCCGTACGGCTAACGCCTCACTAACGGCCACGGCGGACCGGCCGCCCTTCCGGCAACGGCGGCGGACGGCACGAGCCTGCTGATCGCCGTCACCCGGTCCACCGCCCGGTGAGGAAAGTCAGGGCGAACACGGTGCTCAGGGGCGTCACCAGGCACAGGTACGCGGTGTGGAACCGGTGGCTGCGCAGGCTCCAGCGGGCCAGGACGATCCACAGTGGCCACCACAGGAGGGCGGCACGGGGTATGGAGACGTACCAGTACGAGGTGCCCAGGGCGCACAGGCTGAGGGCGACGTAGACGGTCTCGGGCCAGCGGCGCTTGCGCGCCAGGACGACGATCAGTGCCACGCCGACGGCCATGACGACGAGTTCGGCCTGGAACATGAAGGCGTAGCCGGTGCTCTGGGCCTGGTCGAAGGCGTTGTTCCAGGTGTGGGTCCAGGCTTCCCAGGGCGTGTGGAAGGTGCGGTACCAGCCGCGTTCCTGGGCCCGTTTCCAGGCCATCCAGTCGCCGGTGTGGGACTGGAGGTACCAGCTGAAGAGGAAGAGCGGCAGCGCGGGCAGGGCCAGCCAGGGCAGCGGGCGCAGGTCGCGGGTGCTGCGCAGGGTGAGGAGGAGATGGGTGGCGATGGCCGCGGCGAGGAAGAGCCCGCTGACGCGTACGACGGTGGCCGCGGCGGTCAGCGTCATGGCCAGGGCCCAGTTGTGGCGCTGGGCTGCGAGCCAGGCGGGCAGCGCCAGGGCCAGGAAGAGAGCCTCGGTGTAGCCGACGGCCAGGAAGACGGCGCACGGGGAGAGCAGGAAGAACAGGACGGTGCGCCGTCCCGCTGCGGTCTCGTGCAGGTGGTGGCGGGTGATCCGCGCCAGGGCCAGTACGGCGACGGCTCCGGAGACGAGGGAGATCGACAGCCCGGCCAGGGCCCAGTCCGGCACGAGGAAGTGGACCGCGCGCAGTGCGAGGGGGAAGCCGGGGAAGAAGGCTTCCCGGTTGTCCCAGTCGGCCTGCCACGGCCCGGCCTGCCCGGGGAAGTAGCCCTGCTGGGCGATGTGCAGGAAGTGGTCCCAGTCCCAGTGCTGGAACGGCGCGAGGACCGGGCCGGGGTCGTGGGTGCCGGGATCGGAGGGGAAGAGCCACCGGGCGCAGTAGGCCGTCAGCCAGATCCCCGTGCGTGTCGACAGATAGAGCCACAGGATGTCCCGGTCCGCCGGGCTGAGGCGCCAGGTCACACGGTCGCGCAGTCTTCGGCGCACACAGCCGGTCCGTGCGGCCGGATCCGGGAGGTGCGGAAGGTGTCCGGGCGGTGCCGGGAGGCGGGAGCGCTCACGTACGTAGACGGACGAACAGGGCATAACGGGCTCCTTGAGGGTATGTCGGCAGGCCGGACCGCCCGGTGGCGGTCCGCCGGGTCATCGGGAGAGCCGGCTCGGCTCAGGCGGGGCGCGGAGCGGGCCGGGCCGGTCGGGTCATGGAGAAGCCGGCTCAGGGCAGTGCGGTGGCCGTCCCTTGCTCCGTGCCCGAAGGGGAGGCGTCGATCGTGGAATTCCGCGTGGGAGGGGGCGAGGTGTAGCCCGGTGCGGAGGCGGGGGGCGAGGTGGTGGGCGCGGTGGGTACGGGGGACGGCGGCCGGTCCGGAGACGGCCGTCCGGGCGACGGCGTACCGGCCGGCCCCACGGGGGCCGGCGGCCGGGAAAGCAGCGCGGCAGCGGTGGCGGCGCCGCCGAAAGCCAGGCCCACCACCGTCACCAACGCGGTGACGCGGCGCCGGCGCGCCCGTCGCCCGCGTGCGGCGATCTCGGCGACCGGTGCGACGGGGGCGCCGTCCTGCCCCGCACCGGCGGCTTGCTGGAACAGGGACCGCAGCGGGTCCTGGGGCTCAGACACCGGGCGCCTCCTCGATACGCGGGTCGTGCAGCCGAGCGGCGAGCGCCTTGCGGCCACGGCTCAGGTGGGTCTTGACGGTGCTCGCCGACAGCCCCGTCTCGCCCGAGATCTGCTCGACGGACAGGTCGCACAGGTAGTGCAGGGTGAGCGTGCGGCGCTGCTGGACGGGCAGCTCGCGCAGTGCCTCGACCAGCGCGACCTGCGCCGGTCCCGGCCCTTCGACATGGGGTGGGGCGCCGCTGCGCTTCCACGCGTCGGCGCTGCGGCGCAGACGCCGCCACCGGCTGACCGCCAGCCGCCAGGCGACCGTGCGGATCCACGCCTCCGGCTGCCCGCTCCGGTCGAGCTGCCGGCGCCGGTTCCAGCCCCGGACGAACGCCTCCTGCACCACGTCCTGCGCCTCGTGCAGGTCACCGAGCATCACGTACAACTGTCCGGTGAGCCGCGTGACCGTCTGGACGTAGAACTGTTCGAACTCCTCGACGGTCAACAGCCACTCCTGGATCTCTCGTTTCACCTGCCATACGCCTCGCAGACGGCGTTCGGTCGACAAGCAAGACGAGAAAACTCTGTGACCCCCGTCACGCAGCGCGTCGGCGTGGGGCCACACCTCTAACCGAACCACACGGCTGCCCGCGCCCCGGGAGCGCGGCGGCCCGCGCGCACGGCATCCGCCTCACGGGCCCCGACGAACGGCAGCGTCGCGTGTCCTGTCCAGGCCAGGGCCCCAGGTGACCTCTCGTCAGCGGAGGTCGCGAACGAGGGGGTCGATAATGGAATCCACCCGGCCCGAGTCGAACGACTCCGAGCCGATGAGCAGGGTCACGGCGCGCCGACCGTCCTCGGTGACGGCGTTCCTGAATGTGTGGCCGCTCTCCATATGGCCGCTGTGTCCCCAGGTGATGAATCCCGGGGTGCGCTCGTAAGGCTCGACTCCCAGGCCGTAGTACGTAGTACTCACCCGCGTTGCCCAGCGCATGGGGCAGCCGGGTGTCGAACTCCGTGGTCTCCCGGCCACCAGGATCACCTGTCGGGGGCCGGCGGGCAGTGGGCGGCCAGGCCATCACCGCGTTCCGGTGGCCTCCGTCCCCAGCCCTGTATGACGCCGGTGGCCGGGGGCTGACGATGAGCGCGGTCCTGGCCCATGTCGTGCGGGCCGAGAGGAGGCGGGAGGCGGCGACTCGCGATGACGGAAACTTGCCTGACTGGTAAGTTAAGTTTCATGAGTCCTCGAAGGAGTGCCAGGAACCAGCTCGTCACAAGCGCTGAGGAGGTCTTCTACCACCGGGGTTTCGCGGCCACCGCGGTGGACACCGTCGCGCAGGAAGCCGGCGTCTCGAAGCCGACGCTGTACGCCCACTTCAGCGGCAAGAGCGACCTCGCCGCGACGGCGCTGCGGCACCGGCACGCCGAGGCGGCCGAGGAACTGGAGGAGTGGCTGGCCGGCGTGGAGGATCCGGCCGACCGGCCGTCGGCCGTGTTCTCCTGGCTGGCTCACCGGTACGAGAGCAAGGGCGGGCGGGGCTGCGCCTTCCTCAACGCCGCTGCCGAGGTGGTCGATCCCGAGGACCCCGTACGCCAGGCCGTCCTGGGGGAGAAGCGGTGGCTGCGCGAACTGCTCACCACACTGTGCGCACAGGCCGGGGCGCCGGCACCCGAACGCATCGCCTCACAGTTGCTGTTGCTCGTCGACGGCGTGGCCGGGCGGGTGGTCGTCGAGGGACCGCAGGCCGCCGCGCGGGCGGTGGCCGACGCCGCGGACGCCGCCGCCGTCCTGCTGGGGGCCGGTAGGCGATGAGGCGCGCCGGAGACCGGATCGCGCGGCGCGCCGTCCTCCTGCTGTCGGGTCTCGCCCTGTACGGCGTCAGCACGGCCCTGCTGGTCCGGGCGGGCCTGGGAACGGACCCGTGGACTGTGCTCACCCAGGGCGTCGCCCGTACCACCGGGCTGACTCTCGGGCTCGTGGTCGTCCTGGTCTCGGCCGCCGTGTTCCTCCTGTGGGTCCCCCTGCGGCAACGCCCCGGCATCGGTACCCTCGCGAACGCCGTCCTCGTCGGCCCCGTCCTCGACCAGGCGCTGCGGGTCCTGCCGGCTCCTCAACCCTGGCCGTGGCGGCTGCTCTTCCTCCTCGGCGGTGTCGTCGGCACCGCGGTGGCCACCGGGCTGTACGTCGGCGCCGGCTGGGGGCCGGGCCCCCGGGACGGGCTGATGACGGGGCTGGCGCGACTGGGGGTTCCGCTCCTCGTCGCCCGTACCCTCATCGAGGCGTCTGTTCTGGTGGGCGGATGGCTGCTCGGCGGTACCGTCGGTATCGGCACGGCGGTGTACGCCCTCGGGGTCGGGCCGCTCGTCGCCTTCTTCCTGCCGCGCCTCGCCCTGCGGCCGGACGAGCCCGACTCCGCGCCGGACCGGCGGGAAGCAACCGCTACGGCGCGCTCTGCGAGAACCGGGCGTCCATGGTCCGCAGCAGGTCGAGTGCGTGATCACCAGACGAACCCGGGACGGCTGCGGAGAGAACGGCACGCAGGTCACTGCCCTCGACAGTGAGGACATCGCAGTCGAGAGTCAGGGGGCCAACCTGGGGGGAGGATCGTCTTGCGGCCGGAGGCGTGGCGGGCTACGGCGCGTTCCTGCCACAGGGATTCGAAGCGGGGACTCGCTCGACGGAGGCCGGCGATGAGGTCGCGCAGCAGAGGATCACCCGGCTGGCGCCCAGCGGCGGCCCGCAGGTCCGCGGCGTCCGCGGCGTCCGCGGACTCGAAAGCGGCGTCCTTTCGCGGCGGTGGCGACGCGTGACGGGACGCCGGTGAAGTGCCGTCACAACAGGTTCCGGTCGCGTGCCGTATCCGCGGGCAGCTCCCCCAGCAGGGCGATGAGCAGCGGGTTGGTGGCCACCGCTTGCCATGCGGCGTCCAGTACGAGCACCGGCGGCACCTCGTCGAACAGGGGCGCCTCGGCCCTGGCCCTGCTCGCCCGCGTCCCCGAGGCTGATGCCGAGGCCCGCATGGCGTACGAGGCGACGATGCGCGCCCGGCACCGCTACCGGACCTGCGAGACCGCGGAGGCCGCCGCGGCGCAGGCTGCCCAGTGAGCCCGGAATAGCACCGCGTGCCACTTGTTCAAGACCCGTTACCCAGGTCCTGCGCGGTATCCAGGCTCTGTCCGGGCGGTTCCCGGGGCAGCGGCCGGCACTGGGCGCGTACGCGGCGGGTGCGGTACGGGTGCGCGCCGCACAGCAGGCGTCCCGGCCCGCAGCGGCTGCTGACGCTCCTGTGCGGACCCGGGAGAACGCCTCGGCCGACTACCGGCGCGCTCTGGCCGCACCCAGCACCGCGGTGCGGCAGTGAACCGGCATGGGGGAGCGTTCCCGGCCGCCTTGGGGGCGCGGAGGCGAGGGTGTCACGAAGACGGGCCGCGGTCAGCGATGAGGGCGGTACCGGGAGCGCTCATCTGCGGTGGTACATCCGGCGCCGACGCGTGGCCCGTAGGGCATGGGCAGCCCGGACGGCGCAGGAACGGTGGAATCGGTCTCCGCGCGGTGTGGACCGTGCTGAGGTGCTACTAACCCCCGAAGAGGTGTGTGATGCCAGAAATCATGCCGAAAGTGGATGATCGGACGCAGCAGATCGTGTGCGCTGCGGCCGGTGGTGAGCTGCGCTCCGGGACGCATCTCTCGGAAGTGGACTTGTGGGGCGTTCGGGTGGCGCTGGCCTATCGGCTCGACGAGGCCGAGCACGAACGCCGCATCCGGTCGAGGGCGGGCTCGGTGGACGATTTGTGGGCGTTGAATGCGCTGCTGAAGCTGCCGGTGGGCGAACCAGTACCTGCTTCGTTGCTGAACGACTGCGAACACGGCCTGCTGCGCGGCTGTCCGCCGGGGGTGCTGCGGCGGCGAGGGAGCACGGTGGAGCGGCTGGCGGTGCTGCCGCTGTGGGTGGATCTGGCAGTTGTACGCAGTGAGCACGCCGGGCTTGACGCGCTGAACCGGATGCCGTTCGGGACCTACGCGCCGCAGGCGATCTGGCTGGACTGTCCGGTTGAGGGTTCCGAGCGGCTGGTGGCCGAGGCCGAGCTGTACAGCACCGGCGTGGTGCAGTGGCAGGGTGATGGCGTGCCGCGGGTGCTGGCCGCGCCGCAGCCGCTGCGCGACGTGCAGACCACGGCAGCCGGATGGCGTTTCACCGAACACGCCTACCAGCAGGTGCTGGGCGGCTATGGGGGCGTGCGGCGGTCAGTCCGCTGCAGTGGCCCACACCTTGAGCGCGGCCGGCCAGGTCGGGCTCTGTGCGCTGCGCCACTGCCGCGAGATGGTCTCGCGGGCTTTGACGGCTTCCCAGCACTGGTCCTTCCACAGGCGGCGGCGTTCGGTACCGGGCTTCGCCGCCTGCAGGGCCTCGGCCCAGCGCAACCAGGTGGCGACGTTGTGCTGGTTGGCCGCTGCGACGTCTTCGGGGCTATCGCTGAACCGAGCGAGATGCTGCCCGTTGCAGATGCCGCAGGGGCACTGCGGGGCGTTGTTCCATCCGTAGAGGTGGGCGAGTTGTGCGCCGTAGAAATACTCCATGAGCACGGGGTGCAGCACTCGGGCTTTCGCCCCGCCGCCCGGGTTGGCGTCCGGCCGTCCGGGTGTGTAGGGAGGTCGGAAGGCGCGGCAGGACGCCTGGAGGCCGATGGAGACGAAGAGCGCGCCGTGCGCGAGCGCATCGAGACCGGCGAGGTCGGTGCGGATCAGCGCGACGCGTTCGATGCCGGTGATGAGTCCGCGCAGCCGCAGAGCGGAGCTCTCGTCGGGGAGCACTCCGTCGGTGGCGCCGAAGGCGAGTGCTTTGATGTGCGGGATGCCGTTGAGGGAGCGGATGAGGAATCGGACGTCGTCGTCTTGGTGCAGCCATTGCGCGTCGAGCGGGACGACGAACACGGCCGAGGCAGGGTCGTACTCCTGCACGCGGCTGACGGCTGAGCGTATCGCCGCTCGGTCGCCGTCTCGGAAACACAGCGTGGGAGTCAGCACCGCTGTAGCGCCGGCGTTGATCTGCTCCTGTCCGAGAGGGGCACTGTCCGGTTCGGTGAACAGAAGCGAGGCGTCGCCAGGTGGAGGCATGCGGTGGAAGGTCGCGTGGGCGCTCGCGGTGTGCTGCTCGTAATGGGACAGGTCGAAAAACAGGCGGGGAGCCGGGAGCAACTGGGCGTCTTTTGCCGACCCGAGGGCGGAGACGCTGCAGAGGATGAGACCGTCGGCCGTCTCACCGTCGCGCGACGGCATACCCTTCGGTTTGGTGTGGAGCAGGACTCGGTCGTCCAGGTTGCCTAGAAGGGGTTTCTGCCGCTCGGGTACGCCGCCGCCCTTAGAGGTCCTAACAGAAGCTGTTGATCATGTGGCTTTCGGTTCGGGTGGTCGTTGGCCTGGCCGTGGGGAAACGTCAGTCGCGGCCGTGGATTGTGTCGGATGAACTGTGCTCGCTCATCGAGCCGTTGGTGCCCGAGCCGGTGCCGAAGCAGGTGGCGGGACGCCCCCGGGTGCCGGACCGGCAGGCACTCTGCGGGATTCTGTTCGTGCTGCATACCGGGATCCAGTGGGAGTACCTGCCGCAGGAGCTGGGCTTCGGCTCCGCCGATGGCCTGCTGGCGGCGTCTGGCTGCGTGGAACGGTGCCGGCGTCCGGGACGCACTGCACTTGGTGCTGCTGAAGAAGCTGCGGGCCGCGAAGAAGCCGGACTGGTCGCGGGCGGTGATCGACTCCTCCCGCGTCAGGGCCGCTCGCCGGGGCCCCAAAGCGGCCCCAGCCCGGTCGGCCGAGCACGTCCGGG
>NZ_JBIRGD010000059.1:0-12174 GCF_044327805.1 Streptomyces sp. NPDC018019
CCGTCACCGCTGGGTGGTCGAGAGAACCGTGTCCTGGCTGACCGGCTGCCGCCGCCTGCACCGCCGTTACGAGCGCAAGCCCGAGCACTTCCTTGCCTTCGTCGGCATCGCTGCGGCACTCATCAGCTATCGCAAACTCACCAACTGAAACAACGTCTTATTGGAAGAGCAGCTACCTGCTGTTCCCAACCGTCCGGGAAGTCACTGTTGTAATGGATCCGAGGAGTCGAGCATGGGAAGCGTGTGAGTCCGCCCCAGCACCAGCAGGAAGGACCTCAGCCATGACGATCAGTTCGGATTCGGGCGCGGACAGCCTGGCCGCAATCGAAGCGAGGCTCGACCGGCGCCGCGACCAGTACGCGCTGCCCGAAGGGCATATCGCAGAGGCGGCCTCACCGTGGCTCCCCTTCGCCCCACAGGTGATGATCAGGCATTTGACGTTCGACATCCGCAGTAACTCGGCCGCGAACGTCCTGTGGGTGCAGGCCGGCGGAACACTGGGCCGCCACCGCCACCGTGGCCCCGTCTCCGGCTACGTACTCGACGGGAGTTGGCGCTACCTGGAGTACGACTGGGTCGGCCGGCCGGGCGACTTCATCCGGGAAAGCCCGGGCCGTACCCACACCTTGGTCTCCGACGAGGGCATGAAGACCGTCTTCTGGCTGAATGGGCCGGTGGAGTTCCTTGACGAGCAGGGCCAGGTGAGCGAGGTGATCGATGTCTTCTGGTTCATCGACCACTACGAGCGCGGCTGCCAGGAACAGGGCATTCCCATTAACCGCGCGCTGTATCTGTGATACCTCGTGTTCCCGGCCTCGGGGACACGAGGATGTGTCGACCGCGGTTTCGGTTTTCGACCGGTGGGGCGCGACCGGCCCGTCCCAACGCCCGAACGGCTCACCGGCCGCATCATCGTATCCATCCGGCTCCGCCTGTGCACCGGCACCGGTGCCGGCCAGAGCAACCCCAACGGCCTCTGCAAGATCCCGGCAAGAACTATCACAACGCCAAGGAAGCAGCGCGCCGGAACATCCGCGATGAATGGGAGCCCTTCCGAAGGGACATCTTCGAGGCGTACAAGAACAGCAATTGCCGCGGCGCACGGATCCTGTGCACCCTCACGCACGACGACCCCCGTCAAGGAGTGCAAAGACATTCACGCGATGAGTGCGGGAGGCGGGAGCGGGCGGGGATACTGCCGATGGCAGACGGCCGTCGCACCTCGCTCCCCGTCTTCCCGCTCCCCGTCCCTCCGCCTCTCCGTCTCTCCGTCTCTCCGCTCTATAGGGCTCGCCTCGTGGCCTTCGGCCGAGACCCGCCCGGAGTTCTGCGCGGGAGGCTTCGGCCTACGCCAGGCTTGCCGTCTGGGCGGCGTTGTAGACGGCCTGTTCCTCGGCGCCGAAGTGGGTGGAGCTCATGTTGGGGCCCTGCACCCAGCCGAGGATGCCGATGATCTGGGCGGGATCGTCGTAGCGGGAGAAGACTCCGACCTGGAGGCCCGCCCCCGTGGTGGGGTCGAAGTTCTGGAGCAGGGCGCCGCCGCTGCAGCCTGGCGACTGCGCGCCGGCCATCACGTCGTTGTAGTAGACGGGGTCGTTCCGGGTGGTGCCTTGGGTGACCATGAGGCTGCGGCCGTCGAAGGTCCGCTGGAGTTTGGCGGGCACGTTGCCGGGGCGGTAGTAGTTGCGTTCGTTGATCGTCGGGTAGCCGAAGATGTGGTTGGTCTGGTTCTGCGGCTGGTTGAAGCCGACGTCCTGGCCTCCGGTGACCTCGCCGATCGGGCGCGGGTCGTCGGGGTTGGCGACCAGGACCGCGGCCATGTCACGCCCCAGCAGCCAGTCGGCGCTCTGGCTCCAGGTGTTGGTGATCCACTGGCGGGTTACTCCCCAGACGCCGTACGGGGCGATGTCCTTGCCGGGAAGTTCCGTGCTGGAAGGGTTGCGGGGCAGGTTCGCTCCGTTGAAGCCCGGGACGAAGACCATGTTGGTGGCGACGACGTTCCCGAAGCCCACGTTGAGCGGGGTGTGGATGCGCAGGCAGTGGGCGGCGGTCAGCACGACGCTGCGGTTGGCGCTGTTGACCACGTTGCCGGAGCACGAGGACGTCGAGACGGCGCCGGTCTCCACGTCCGTGTACTCCATGAAGACCTTGCCGGCGGTGCGCGAGACCAGACCGTGCTTCCGCGGCCACGGCTTGCTGAGGTCGTCCCAGCCGCCCGGGGGCGGGGTCGCGTCCCGGTCCTCGTTGTTGAGGCCGGCGTCGGCCATCTTCCCGAGGGTCCAGTACTCCACTTCGCTCCTGAGCCGCTGCTCGTAGTCGGGACCGGCCGGGACCAGCGGGCGCAGCTCGAACGCGGGGACATCGGCCCGTGCCGGTGGCGCCGCGGTGAGCAGCGCGGCCACCAGCGCGAGCAGGCCGAGTACGGCGGTGATCGCACGTCTTGACGGCATTCCGATGAGCAAGGCTTTCCCCTCCTTGGGGGTGGTCCGTTCCTTGGGGTGGTCCGTGCAGACGGATCGGTGGGACACGGACGACGCCGGCTTCTGCCTTCCGGTGCGGGACCCGCGCCGGACGACCGGCCTCACGGGTTGGTGGTGACCTCGAAGCCTGCTCCGTAGACGCCGGCGGGTACGGCGGTGTCCCGGGCGCGCAGGTCGGCGAGGATGTTGGCCGAGCTGGTGTACTCGAACGGCGGCAAGGACAAGGTGATCGCCTTGGTGATGCCGGCCCAGGGCCCGGCGGCCTGGAAGTTGTTGTCCTGAGAGGGGAGTTCGGTTCCCGGTACGTGCCAGATGGCCGGTCCGCCCGAGTCACCCGTCAGGTTCGCGGCCGCCGATCGGTAGATGCCGCCGGTGTTGTCCATGATGGTTCCGAACCACACACCCGTCTGACCCGACACGATCAGTTCGTTGTCGCCGGTGGCGAGCAGCCGCTCGGTGTCGAGTGCGGGGTGCGGGGCGTTCGGGCTGACGGCCCCGCCGGGGACCTTCACCTCGCTGGTCTGCTTCAGGTAGGGGCCCTGCGAGGAGAGCGTCACCTGCGGGACCAGCTCGATGACCATGTAGTCCTTGGTCATGTGGCCGGTGTCCGAGCCCTCGGGGTCCTTGAAGTAGCGCACGTACCCGATCGGGCCGAATTCGGTGTCCGCCCGGTCGTACACGGGCGCGACGTTGTCGTGGATCTCGCGGTCCGCGTACGTGCCTTCGGGATCCTTGAGGCAGTGGCCCGCCGAAATGGCGATGTGGTGGCCGTACTTGTCCGTGCCCACCGCGCCGACCGTGCAAAAGGCAAACGGCAATGACGGGCTGAAGAGGATCTGCATCCCGTTGTGGACGCGCTTGCCCGCCTCGGCCCGGGCGGCGCCGACTCCCACGGTCCAGATGACCGTGAGGCTCAGCAGCAGAAGACACAGTCGTCTGAGCATGTACGGAATCCTGTCTGTCGGGAGCGGAAGCTCAGGCGGTGGCGAAGGCCGCTTCGAGCCGCGGGACGAAGTCCACGAGGTCCTGTGCCCAGCAGCCGCTGGTGTGGCCGCCGTCGCACGTGTCGCCCCAGCCGGATCCGTCGCCGTAGTCCACGTAGTGCGAGGGGTAACCGAGTTGGTCCAGGTGTTCCTTGGCGTGCTGGGACGCCGACTGCACCCAGAACTCGGGCTCGGTGGCGCTGCCCTTGCCGTTGCCGGTATAGATCGACACGCCCATCCCGGCCCGGGCCAGGACGTCCATGTGCGAGACCGGGTCCGCCTCGTTCCAGCGCCAGTCGGCGCCCAGGATCGGGTACGGCGTACCGAAGACCGCGTCGCTGGACACGGGGGGCCCGAAATCGAGGCTGCACGTGGGGTTGGAATTGCCGCACAGCGGGGCGCCGATATTGGTGAGCGTCGCGACGACGGCCGCGCGCATGACAGCGTGGTTCATCGAGAGTTCGTTGGCGCCGGAGAGTGTGGCGACCTGGCTGAACAGGTCGGGATGCCGCTGGGCGTAGTGCAGGGAGCCGAAACCGCCCATCGAGAGGCCGGCGACGGCCCGCGCCTTCTTGGTGGGGTTGGTGCGGAGGTTGGCGTCGATGAACGGGATCACCTGGCTGATGTGGAAGTTCTCCCAGTTCTGCGCACCGGCGACGGTCTTCTGGTCGAGCCAGTTGGTGTACCAGCCCCGTCGGCCCCCGTCCGGAATCACCGTGATCATCGACTGTGCCGCGGTGAGGGCCGGATAGGCCACGTTCGGGTTGCCCGGATCGTCGGACGCGCCGTGCAGGAAGTACAGCACCGGGTAGCGCTTGCCGGGATGGTCGGCGTAGTCGGCGGGCAGCAGGATCCGGATACGGTGCTCGCCGGCGACCTCGGGTGTGGTCACCGTGACCACGAAGTTGGTGGCGGAGCCGGTGGCGCTGCCGACCTGCGTCAGGCCGAAGCCGTCGGTCATCTCCGGCGGGCGTGGGCCCGAGGCACTGGCGTGCGCGGACGGCAGGCCCAGGAGAAGCAGAGCCGCCGCCATGGTGACGGCTGCTGCCTTTGCCGCCTTCGCACGCAGGAGCCGGACAGGCAGAACTGATCTCATCAGTGGTCCTCGGGGTGGGCTGGGTATCAGGGGTGCCATGGGACGGGTGGGCCGACCGGTCACGGAGAATCTCACCGCATCACTCCGCGTGACGCCATACGGTACGGGTGGCGCAGTTGGGCCACTGGCGCGAGTGCGCTATCCGCGCAGTAGGCTCCGGTGGCCGGACGGACCGGCTCCGGTACGGCGAGGGGGAAGTCGTGCACGACGTGTTGGATCCGGACTCCGACCGCGGACGGGTGTATCGGGCCCTGGTCGGTCACCCGCACGAGTCCGCCGGGCAGTTGGCGGCCCGGGCCGGATTGAGCGAGACCGCCGTTCGGGCGGTGCTCAAGGAACTCGCCGCCGAGGACCTCGTCGCGACGACGAACCCCGGTTCCGCGGGGGCCCGGTGGGAAGCGGCGCCGCCGTCACAGGTCGTCGAGGCACTGCTGCGGCGCGATGACGCCGTACGGGCGGTCCTGCGCCAGACCGGTACGGAGCTGGAACGTCTCTACCGCTTCGCCAGGAGGGATGTCGGTCACTACGGCGCGCTGGAAGTAGTGGAGGACGCAGCACGCGTCCTGGCGATCAGCCGGCAGCTCCAACAGTCGGCGCGCCGGCAGATCCGGGTCATCGACGTGCCACCGTACTCCGGAACGTCCGACCACTACATCGCCCAGGAAACTCTGCAGCGCGAACGCATGGCCGCCGGAGTCGTCTACCGCGCCATCTACCACGGCTCCGCGTTCGACGACCCTGTCGCATGGCCCAACATGGCCCGCATGATCGAGGCCGGGGAACAAGCACGGACCCTGGACGACCCGCCCATGAAACTGGCCATCAGCGACAACACCCTGGCGGTGGTCACCCTCGCCGCCGACGACCACCCCGGGGTGGTCTCCCTCCTGATACGTCCATCCAGCCTGTTCCAGGCACTGTCCAACGTCTTCGAGTCTCTGTGGAGACTCGCCGTTCCGGTATCGACGGCGGGCATCGGCACGCAGATCGACGCCCGGGACCGCCAGATCCTCACCCTCATGGCCAGCGGCGCCACCGACGACGCGATCGCCCGGCACCTGGGCGTGGGCCGCCGCACCGTCGTACGCCGCGTCTCGGCACTCCTGGACAGGCTGGGCGCCACCACCCGTTTCCAGGCGGGGGTTCAGGCGGCGCGGCGCGGCTGGCTCTGAGGACGTCGGCGCCCGTCCTTCGCCGGGCCCCTCCCCCGGTGAGACACCCGGTGAACAGATCCCGCAGTCCCGTCCGCCGTCGCCTACAGCACGACCATCAGCACCTCGGCCAGAACCTGAGCGCCGACGCGTACGGGCTCCGCCGGACGGAAGCTGGGCATCCGCAGCGCTGTTCCAGCCGTCGTTCCGCGGGGGCCTGTCGCGCGAATGACAGGGCCTTATACGTGTCCAGACGGCTGGCGGGCGGCATGCGGACGACACCGCGCCGCTCCTTCACGCCGGCGCGGCTGCAAGGCGTGCTCCGCCACCGCCCCGTGCCCTACCATCCCGGGGCACAGGCGTTCGCGCAACGCCCGTACGAGACTGTTGCCGTCCGTGCCCAGAAAAGAGGGATGCGACGCGGTGGACGAGGAGCAGGCAGAGGGAACTCCGGCGGCTTCGGCAAAACTCAACCTCATCGACTTCGCGCACACCTTCGGGCCGGAGAGGATGGGCGAGGAGCAGGTCCGCAAGTACCAGGACCGCTTCGACAAGGGCATGGCGAGCCTGATCGCCGAGGTGGAGACGGCCGGCGCCGGAGCTCGTGAGGCGGCGGTCGCGAGCGCGTGATCGCCTGTGTCAGTCGTGGCTCAGTCGGCCGAGCTGACCGAGATGGCCGAGTTCGCCGCGCTGGGTGAGCGGGGCGTGCTGGTTCGTCGCGAACCGCTGGTCGCCACCGCGCTCAGCGGCCTCCCTCTCGGCGCGGTTGCCCCGCCCTCCGACCCACCGGTACACGGCGCACCCGCGCGCGGCAGGCGCGGCTGGCCCGACCGCTCACCGTAACGGTTGGCGTGCCCTAGTAGTTCGTCGCATGAACCCTTCCGGTGGTTATCGGCGAGGAACTACCGGAAGGTTCTGCAAATTCGGCAGGCCACGCCTCCTCGGCGGTCTACGGTACGGACACGCCGCGGCTGCCTTCGCGGTCCTGTAAGGAGGAACCCTGTGTCATCGTCCTGCGACCCCCAGCATGCTCCCGCCGGCGATGTGGGCGCAGCCCTCATGATGATCGACTCTCGGCTCAGAAGCATCCACGGCGGCAAGACCGAGACCGACCCCGAAGAACAGGCGCTGATCGACCAGTTCACCGCGTCCCTGGGGCCCAAGGGAGCCAGGGACTTGCTGGACGGCGCCTGCACGCTCATTTACATGTACATGAACTGGCTGCGGATGGCCTACGAGGACCACGACAAGGACGTCATCGAGTACGTGGTGCCCAACCTCGTCGCCACGATGCGCATGATGCCCAGGAGCGTTCGCCCCGAGGTCATCCCCACCATGGCCGGCCTGCTCGTCGCGGCGGGGACCGGCCTGAGCCCCAACCTGTGGCGCAACCAGTACGGAAGCTGGACCAAGGACGAGATGCCCTCCCTCGAGGTCACCACCTTCCTGCTCGCGGAACACATCAACCGCCTCACCGACGACCCCGACTTCGCCACCCGCTTGATCAGCGAAGCCCTGTCCCACGCGGAAGAAGACTGACGCGCCGCGTCCCGGTGACTCACGGTGACCTCCGCTCCGGGGCGCCTCCCTCGCAGCCCCCGTCCGCGGCCCTCGCGGGCGGAGGCTTTGCCATGTCCGGTGCCTGCCGGTTCCCGGCAAGGCCCTCGATGTCGATCACGACCCCGGCGGGACTGCCGTGATTTTTGCGCGTCAGGCGCCACCCGGTGCGCTCTTGCGCAGGCCCTCCCAGAGCCTTCGAACGTCCGCTGCGGGGTTGTCGAGCACGGCGGGTGTGGTGTCGTTCAGGAGCATGACGGATCGCCGTTCGGCGTAGGCGGGCCAGTGCGGCAGCGTGCCGTCGGAGGTGCCGGTACCGGTGGGGCGGCCGGTACGGGCGAAGGAGACCCATGCCGTGCGCATGCGGTCGGAGAGTTCCTGCGGGGCACCGGGGCCGGTGAGAGGGGCGCAGAGGTTGCCGAAGACGAAGCCGATCTCCGCCATGTGGCAGGCGCCCAGGGCACCGTCGAGAGCGGGCAAGGGCTGCGCGAACTCGTATACGAAGGTGTCGGCTCCGTGAGTGGCGCGGGCCTCGGCCACACGTAGGGCCGGAATGCGGTAGGCGTGGTCGGTCATGGCGGCGGACAGCAGGTCGCCGGGGGTGGCGCCGGGATGTGCCGCTGCGTACACGCGGCGGGCCTCGGCGGGGTCGAGGCCGAGGCCTGCGAGGAAGCCGTGGAGGACCTCGTCGGTGATGCGCGGGCCGATTTCCAGCGGGACGAGGAAGAGACGGAACTCGTCGCTGGTCGTTCCGGTGAGCAGGTCGATGTCCTGGCCGGCTCCGTCGGCGAGGGCGTCGATCGGGCGCCGGGGCAGTGTGGTGCCGTCCACGACGGGCAGCACGGTGGTGCCGCCGCCTGCCGATTCGCCCCACTGCCCGGAGTCGTCGGCCCGCGCGATCTCCCGGCTCAGGGCATCGTTGGCCGCCATGAGCCGCTCGGGCGGCAGGGCGGCCAGGGCCTCGTACGTCGGCTCGGCACCGGCGAGGGCGGCCAGCCGCTCGGTGATGCGCCGGGCGAGGTGTTCGGGGTGGCTGTGGTGGCCGGCGCCGCTCTGAGTGATCGCGCGGCGGAACAGGCCCTGGGCTCGCGGCATGGTCATGAGCGCGGTGATGCTGATGGCACCGGCGGACTGGCCGAAGACGGTGACGTTGTCCGGGTCGCCCCCGAATCCGGCGACGTTGTCGCGGACCCAATCCAGCGCGGCGATCTGGTCGAGGAGGCCGAGGTTGGACGTACCGTCGGGCAGCAGCAGGAATCCTTCCGCGCCGAGCCGGTAATTGAGGGTGACGCATACGACGCCCTCGGCGGCGAGCCGCGCGCCGTCGTAGGAGGGCAGGGAACCGGTTCCGTTGCGAAATGCGCCGCCATGGATCCAGACCATCACCGGAAGCCCTCCCGCGGTGCGGCCCGGGGCCGGTGTCCACACGTTGAGATTCAGGCAGTCCTCGCCCTGGTCCGCTGCTTCTTCCAGCAGGCCGGCCATCGCGGGGAGATAACCGGGTTGAGGGGCGCAGGGGCCTGGGGCGAACGTATCGCGTATTCCTGTCCATGGCTGCGGTGGCTCGGGAGGCCGCAGGCGCCGCGGGCCGAACGGCGGTGCCGCATAGGGAATGCCGGTGAACGCCGTGACGTCACCTGTGGTCCGCCCGCGAATCCGGCCTGCCGTGGTGGGAATGGTGACGTGCAAGGGGGCCTCACTATGCGGTGGTTCTTTCCTGTGCATCGTCACCGCGTTCCCGGCGGGCGGGCAACTCAATTTCGAGCGGCACTCTTCCGCAGGCGCTGCGCCAGCGCGCCGCTCCATCGGTGGTTTCCCCGCCGGCAGTGGGGGTGCGAAGCCTGCTACGGGGCTTGGAGCGAGCCGCCAGCCGCGAGTCGCGCTCCAAGCCCCGTGACACGGCCTCTCGCAAGGCTCCCGGCAGGGGTGCTCGGTCACCCGGAGCTGCGTGGTGCCCCGTACCAGCGCCAGGTCGTACGGCGGGGCCGCTCGGGTGTCCCGATGCGTCCGGTGGCCCACAGCAAGGTGGACGAGGCGCTGTCGATGACGTATACGTCGGGGAACAGCCGGTCGAGGACCCGTTGGCTCAGGTCCTCCGGTGGTTCCCCGTCGCGCCCGACGCCCTGAGCGATGTCGTAGGTGTGAACGAGGGTTTCGACGACGCCCATGGCCGCGAATCCCTCCGGGTCGGAGGCGCCGAAAACATGCGGGGCCAACACCGTGGCAGCGGTACTGTCCACGACGGTCGCGAGCAGTCCGCCGCATGCCTCGACAACGGTCAACAGCCCTTCAGGCCCCGCTGACAGGTCACCGAAGATGACGTTGCCCGGCCCCTCGGGGCGGTCTTGGGAAATGCGCAGAGGTATGTGCGGAACGTCCATCGGTCGCGCGAGACCAAAGCGCAGCGCGTAGGTGAGCAGGTCGTCCGCGAGGTGTTCCAGCGTTTCCCAGCATGTCCACTCCAGGTCGCCGGACCGAGCACGCCACTGGTCAGAGGGAATACCCGAGAGGGACTCGACGCAGTGGGCGACAGCTTCACGCACATGCCGCCCGCTCACGAGGGTATTTGATTCTGTCATTCGGGCAGGTTACTTGGGTGGGCGCGTCAATGCTCTTTCCAGCGGGGCTACGTTGCAGGAGGGGCTGGCCCGGGTCAGGCGGCTGCGCCGAACAGGTCGGCGAGCAGACCCGCGCCATCGGCGGGTGCGCGCACCTCGAAGTGGAGGCAGTGGTCGTCGAAGTGGAGGAGGAAGTCGAAGAACGGGCAGCACTGCTGCTCGGCGGCGGCGAGTTCGGCAACCGCTCCGGCCCGGTCGGCGGGCAGGGTCAGTCGCGTCCCGTCGGTGATGGCGCTGCGGTCGGCTCCGTCGAGGACCTGATGCCATTGCCGGACGCGCTCGGTGATGCTGTCGCCAGCCAGCGAGCATGCCACGGGGGCGCTCCGCCAGCGTTCCGGTTGCTGCTCTGCGGCCTGACTGTGGGGGGCGGGAGTTTCGTCGACCGGGTCGGCTGCGGGCCGGACCAGCGGACCGCCGAAAGCGCACCCGGAGTCACAGGGTCCGGCTCGGTCGGGCAGGGCGTCCAGGTGTTCCAGCGCGGCGTGCAGCGAGGCGGTGAACGCGGTCAGCTCCGCGACGCGGTGTTCGGACTCGTCCAGCCGGGCGGCGATCCGGGGCCGCAGGTCGGCTTTCACCTCGTGGCAGGCACCGCCTTCCCATACGGCGAGGAGTTCGCCGATCTCCGCCAGAGGCAGGCCGAGGTGCTTGGCGGCGCCGATGAACGCCAGGCGGTCCACGGCGTCCTCGCCGTAGGCCCGGTACCCGGCCGCAGTGCGGTCGGCAGGCAGCAATCCTGCGCTCTCGTAGAAGCGCAGGGTCGTGGCCGGGACGCCGCAGCGTTCGGCGAGTTCGGAGATCTTCATGATGCTCACGCCTTCGACGGTAATCCTTCTACCTGACTCGAAGGTCAAGGGCATGGGGCGGTCGACGGCCGACGGCGGATGTCAGGCCCGCGCTCACTGAGGCAGGGACTGGGTGACGCCCCACAAGCGGCGGGGCAGGTCGCCTTCCTCGAAGGCGTGGACCTGGTTGAGGGTCCAGCCGTCGGCGAGGGAGTCGACGAGGTGACGGGGGAAGAAGTGCACGGCGAAGCCACCGTGTTCGTAGATGTCGTCGCCGTGGGCGGTTCCGGCGCCGTAGTGGGCGTCGCCGGTGTGCCGGACGGTGTAGACGAGGGTCCCGCCGGGCCGCAGTACGCGGCGGACCTCGGCGGCCAGCGCTTGGACGTCCTTGGTCGACAGGGCCATGCAGAGCAGCATGTGCGCGAAGGCCGCGTCGACGGAGGCGTCCGGCAGGGAAAGCGGGTCGCGCACATCGTGGACGACGGTACTCAGCCGCGCGGCGACACCCTGCTCCTGGGCGGCTCGCCGGAGCTGCTTCAGGCCGACGGGCCTGAAATCGGTGGCCTGGGCGGTGAAGCCCTCGCGGGCGAAGTACAGGGAGTCCCGGCCGTGCCCGGCACCCAGCTCCAGCACGTCCTTCGCTCCGGCCGCGCGGAAGACGAGCGCGGCGTGAACCGCGGGCGAGGAGGGCTTTTCGCCGTACATGCCGGGGTGGGTGGTGTAGGTGTTCTGCCAGTGCTGTCGCTGGGCCTCGGCCAGTTCCTGGACGTCGTCGGCCAGTTCCCTGGCGTCGTCGGTCATGCCTGTTCGCTCCCCCCGGATCTGGCGGATCTGGCGGATCTGGCGGATCTGGCGGTCAGCCTAGAGGGCACTGGTCAGGGCCTGGCGGAGCTGGTCGGCTGTGGGGGCGCCCGCCAGGCCGTCGGGGGTCCGGTAGAGGCGGCAGGACAGGCCGGGTGCCCGGCCCGGCTCCTCGAAGGGGTCCCGGCCGTTGATCAGGATGGTCGGCGACCCGGTGAAGCGCGCGCCCTCGGCGCCGGCGTTATCGGTAATGGGGTGCGTCTGAAACGCCACGTCGTGCAGACCGAGCTGGTCGAGCGCATGGCGGAGTCGGTCGGCTGCGATCCCGGCGTTCGGACAGCCGGGAACGATCAGCAGGTCGAGCTTCATGCCGTCCTTGGGCACATGTCGCGTCCTTGGGGGCGTTGCATCCTGGGGCATGTGGTATCCCCTCCGGGGGTGGTTCAGCAGTCGCAGCCCGGTCGGCAGCCGCAGGGGGCAGCAACCGTGACGGCAGTCGGCGCCGCGTGGCCCTTGGCCGGCGCGCAGCAGCCCTTGCCCTGCCAGGCGTCGCGGCCTTCCTTGACGGCGATCGCGGCGATGACGAGGGCGGCGACCGGATCGGCCCAGGTCCAGCCGAGCAGCCAGTTGGCCAGCAGACCGGCCAGGAGCACGGCGGAGAGATACGTGCACAGCAGGGTCTGCTTGGAGTCGGCGACCGCGGAGG
>NZ_JBIRGD010000060.1:0-10829 GCF_044327805.1 Streptomyces sp. NPDC018019
CGGAACAACTCCCACAACTCATCGGGTACCAGCCGTTCCACCAAGCCCACCATGAACGGCTCAACGACTCACCAGCACCAAAGGAAACGCTGTCTAAGTGGCGTTCTGGGACGAGAGGCACCTTGGGGACTGTTTGCAGCGAGGCAAGGACGGGATGGGCCATCCGACGGCGGCGGACAATGGCCCAAGGGCGCGCTTGCCGAACGCGGACAGACCGGCCGGTGTGGCGGCACAACCGCCGGGAGCAGGCACCGACACCGGGTGCGCGCCCACACGTGACGCTTCAGGACAGTGGCCTTTCCGGGTGCCGGATGTCGGGTTAATGCTCCCGGTAGGCGATCTACTCGGGCGGGCGGTAGGCGTGGACCGAGTCCGTTGGGCACCGGTGCAGTCGCCTTCCAGAGTCGGCGGGAGATCACCGATGGAACTGGTCCCATGCCGATGGCCCGATGGCGCACGGAGGAATGCACCATCGGTCCCAGACCCGACCTCAGGCCGCAAGCACCTCGGCAAGAAGCCTCACCTCCCGAAGTAGGGATAGGTCCTCCGTCAGACGGCCGCCGATGACCCATCTACGGCCGCGGAAGCAGCACGTCAGCTCCTCGCCGAGCAGCCCTGCGCGGACGCTGTGCAGCTGCAGTGGCGCACCCCTGCTGAACCGCGAAACTCCGCTCCACTCGACACGGTGCCCGAAGGGGCCCGCGCGACGCTGACCACGGCCAAGCACGACCGGTGAACCCGAGTCGGCGGCACCCGGTGCCCCGGCAGGCGATCGCCGTGCTGCGGTCCCGGGCGGTCGTTCCACTCAGATGGGGCGCCCCCGACCAGCCTACGGGCGGCTTTGGATTGTGTGTGCCGACCTTGCCGCCGGTCACGACGAGGAGGCGGTCACCGAGTACACCCCCGTCCTGAAGTTCCTGAGCGACCTGGAAGACCGGGTGTGCCGCACCGTGCTTGCCCAAGGCGTCGGCCCGACGTCCGATGAGGTCGCCGGGGCGATTCGGGCCAACCCCGGCATCGCCCGTGCGGCAGCCACCGCGCAGAAGCCGACCTGACGCTGCCCGAACGCGTGCTGCTGCGGCCGGACGGCGGACGGGTCCTCCCTGGCCTGACCGTGGCTATTGGGGTGCAGGAGAGGGGTTGGCGCCAGCACTGGGGCCGGGTTGGCTTCGAGACGTGGATGGTGAAGAAGGGCCCGCGCGCCGTAGGCCGGCAGCTGCGTTGAGTGATGGAGACCGCTGTGCGTCCGCTGCTCGCTCGGCCAGCACGCGGCCTAAGCGGTAACCAGACGAAGAGATCGTCCGTTGTCTTGATCAGCCCCATCACCATTGCCCTGTTTCCTGCACATGAGCAACATGAGCTGTCCACGGGGCATCGACGCCCCGGACGGAGAGGTGTGTTCATGAACCGGGTGATCGCCAGTACGTTGACAGCCGTGGTCATGGCCGGGGCAGGAGTCACGGCTACTGCAGGAACGTCGTCCGCAACGTCTGCCGGCACAGCGAGGCTTCTCTGCGCGATGGTTTGGCACGACGACGTCACCGTGGGCGTCAAGTGCGTCGGAGGCTCGTTCATCGCAGCGGTCAGGTGCGAGAACGGCCGGTTCCCGAAGGGCGCGGTGGCAGCCTCCGGAGCCATCTCTTACGCTTCCTGCGCCCCCTTCAATTCGTCCCTGGAAAAGCCCATCAAGTGGTCAGGCCTTCCGGCATAACAAGCTGCGCCCCACAGCGGCAAGGGGGACTCCTTACTGAAGGGCCGCCCGACCCTGTGCCTGCTCGTCCGCGAGACTCACGCAACTACCTGGTCAACCGTCAACGATCCCGAAGCTGAGGGCACATTCTCGGCTACCTCCGCCGCCGTATGCCCGCCCCTTCCCTATACCACCGGCCGCCGCCGGGACAGCCGACTGCGGTCTTCGGGATGAGTTCGCGGTCGGTGGGCTCGGAGGCGCTGCCCCGGTCGCCGCTGGTCTGGAGGGTGGCCTGGTATTCGGTGCGGCCGTCGGCGTGGTCCAGGCGCGCCATGACGAGCGCGTCTTTCCAGGTGCTGTCGTCGTAGACGTACAGGGCCGACCGGCTGCCGGGCGACCAGCACTAAACCTGCGGTAAGGGTCCGTTCCCGGGCCGCCACGGTGGGGTCTGCTCAGGCTCGTCGATCTGCTCGCTCACGCCGTCCATGATGTGGGTGAGCACTGACAGTCCCGGGGCTGGCGGAGGCTTCCCCGGCCCGGGCCCTCCGGGGGCTCAACGTCTGCCTTTCTGACCGGCCCAGCGCCTTTCCGCGGCCGGCTGCGGTCGTTCGATCTACGCCTATGCATGGTGGCGCGATGAGTTACGGCCCCGGCCTGTTGTGGCCCAGAGAAGGGGGCTGGGAATGTGTTAGCCGGGTGTTAGTGGCACGGCAGTCTCGTGCCGGCGCCCCCGGACAGAGTGGATGACGTACCGAAGAGAAACATCACCAACTGCCCCGGGGGGAACCCGAAATGAGCTCCACCGCCACCCGCACCGCCCGTCGCCGTACCCTGCGTCTCGCCGCCGCGGCCCTGACCGCGGCCGCCGGCCTCGCCCTGACCGCCTGCTCCGGCTCGGACGCCTCCGGCACGAAGGCCGCAGGCCAGGAAGATGCGGGCCTGGCCGCCGTGGAAGCCGGCGGCACGGACCCCAGCCGTACGGGCTCCTCCGCCGACGCCCAGGGCTCCGACACCAGGGCGGACAGCGGCGCCAGGGCGGGCTCCGGCGCCAGGAGCAGCACCGGAACCGGATCCGGCTCCGCGGGCAAGCAGTCGAGCGGTTCGCAGGCCGCGCGCGGCGGCACGGCGGGCTCCGGCGTCCAGCGCTGCCACACCTCCGGCCTCAAGGCGGCCTTCGCCATGGGCGAGGACGCGAGGCCGGACCCCGACGCGAGCGGCGGAACGACCACCAGCATCGTGCTGACCAACACCAGCGGCCGCACCTGCACGATCGGCGGCTTCGCGGGCGTGGACCTCAAGCCGGACGCCGGCGGCCCCAGCTGGTCGCCGGCCCGCTCCTCGGCCCGGCACGGCTCGATCACTCTGGGCCCCGGCGACAGCACCGACTTCACCATCAGCCTGGGCGTGGCCAAGGAGAACGAAGAAGGCTCCTGGAAGCCCGCCACGGTCGCCGTCACCCCGCCCGACGAGACCACCTCCCTGACCCTCAAGTGGCCCTGGGGCCCCCTCATCCACCAGGACGGCGCCACCCACCCCGCCACCTTCGTCAACCCCATCGGCTGACCCACCTGTCCGCACTGCCCTGAGGTCCGGTCAGGACGGCGGGAGGGCCGACCGTGACATCACGTGCTCCTGTGCGGGCGAGTCATCAGAAATTACGTAACGCATTGCGTAGATCGCGCCCGAACCACGCGGTGACGCCGTTCCGAGTCCGATCATTGCTCAAGAACCTGATAAGCCGAGAATTCACGGTCTGGAACCCCATGACACTGGAGACAAAGACTCCAAGGGGCCTGAGGGCCGGGGAAGAGATTTCCATGAAACTGCGCCGCGCCCTGTCGGCTTCGATCGCGACGGCCGCCCTGCTCCCCGTGGCGGTGGCCGCCGCGCCCGCCTCCGAGGCGGCCCCTGCCGCGGAGCTCCCGAAGTGCTCCGACGTCGGGCAGCCCCACAACGACACTCTCGTGGGCCGCACGTCCGGCATACCCGAGACGATCACTCTCGGCACTGCCTGGACGACGTACACCGCCACGCTCACCAACACCTCGGCGAAGGAACTGAAGTCGTTCGGACTCAGCGCCAGGACGGGCAGTTACATCTACAACCCGGGTGAGCGCGACCTGAGCCCGTACAGCGATCTGCAGTACTGGGACACCTCCCAGCGCGCCTGGAAGACGCTGCGGGATGCCGATGGCAAGGCCCGCGGCACCATTCCCGGGCCGAAGACGCTGAAGCCCCGTGAGTCCGTCCATGTGCAGCTGCGCTTCCGGGTGAGCAAGGCACTTCCGCTGGACCAGACGTACCAGGGATACACCGGTCTCACCGGCACCTTCATCGACCGCTACAACAACACGGACTGCATGGTCCACAGCTACGCCGAAGGTGAGTTCTACCCTCCGCAAGGGTGAAACCTGTCGGGAAGCCTACCGCCGCCGCGACGCACCGCACTGCCCGCACGCGGTGCTCGCTCGACAGCACCGCATAGCGGGTGCGTGATGCCGAGTTCCGCGTGCTGTCCGTCTGGGTGCTCTGCCGCTGCGGGGCGAACCGCGAAGTGGCTCTTGTCCTCGTCGCCGTGTGACTGCGGGCCCTGCCGAATCTAGCTCCGGTGGGACAGCTGCTGGCTGCTGGATGGTGCGGCAGTACCGGTCAGCCCCTCGTCACGACGGCTCTGAAGGTGCTGCGCAACACGGCCGAAGACAACTCCGAGCCCATGGCAGTAACCAGGGGTGTCCCGGGCCAGTCCGCCCGTTCTGGCCCGGGACGCTGCCGCTCTGGAGATACGCCTTCAGATCGGTCAGCCTCCTGCCGGAAGCGGGCGCATGACAGTGGCGTGCCGCACCTGCAAAATCGGCGGCTTCACGGGAAGGACCTCAAGCCCAACGCCATCGGCCCCGCCTGGTCCCTGCCCACTCCGTGGCCAAGCGCGGCTCGATCACCTCCGCCCCGGCGACTCCACCGCTTTCACCGGCTTCACGATCAACCTCGGCTGGCCAAGGAGAACGAGGAGGGCTCCTGAAAGCCCGCCACCGCGGCTGTCACCCCGCGCCTAACGAGACCACCGCTCTGACCTTGAAGTGGCCCTGGGACCTCTCATCCACCAGGACGGCGCCACCCACCCAGTCACCTTCGTCAACCCCATCGGCTGACTACCCCGAGTCAAGAGCACCCCAGCACCACGACTCGAAGACCACACAAGAGACACGTACGAGCGAGGGAAGTTCATGATCGAGACGAAGAAGACCGGAATGAAGACGCGGGGCGCCCGAGTGGCCGTAATCGGTGCACTGGGCCTGGCCTCAGTGGCGCTGGCCGCCGCGCCGGCATTCGCCAAGGGCGGTGTGGAGATCACGGCACCGCACACGGCGCCAGCCGACATGACCTACACGGTTACGGCGCACGGGGACGACGATGCTTCCGACTACCTGCGGATATGCCTGGAGAGCCGCAGCGGCGGTCAGGCCTGGCACCAACTGACCTGCGGCGCCGTGGCCGAACGAGGGACCGAGGCCAAGGCCACCGCACACGTCACGGCCGCGCACCGCGGCGCCCAGCAGTACCGCGCGGTGGTGTACGGTCTGCTCAGCCCGAACGACCGTCACCCCGTACGCCAGCGGACCTCCGGCCCGGCGACGGTGAACATCCGCTGAGTGCGCGTTGCCGCTCGCTGCACGGCGGTCAGTGCCGCCTGCCCGGGGCGGGGCACCTGGTCGACTCGAGTGCATAGCTGCTACCTGCGGTTTCCTGATGGCGCACCGAGCGCCGGACGAAGAGAAGAGTCGTGCGCCAGTTACGAGTTCGGCGGTTCTGCTGCTGCAACACCATGTGCACCCGGCGGACCTTCGTGGAACAGGTACCCGGCCTCACCCGCAGGTACGCACGGCGCACCGAGCGGCTGCGCTCCACCTTGGCCGCAGTCGGTCTTGACCTGACCGGACGGGCCGCCGTCCGAATGGCTTGCTTCCTCGGCGTGTTCGTCAGCCGGAGCACGGTCCTGCGCCTGGCCGACGCCCTGCCCGAGCTGAAGGCGCCCGCGCCGCGGGTGGTCGGCGTCGACGAGCACGCCATCCGCAAAGGCCGCCACCACGGCACCGTGCTGGTGGATATCGAAACGCGCCGGCCGATCGATCTGCTCCCGGACCGGGAGGCATCCAGCCTGGCTGCCTGGCTCGCCCAACGACTCGGTGTCGAGATCGTCTGCCGGGACCGCGTGCCCTTGTTCGCCGAGGGTGCCGCTGCCGGAGCGCCGCAGGCTGTCCAGGTTGGGACCGGTGGCACCTTTGGCACAACCTAAGCGAGGCCGCCGAGCGGAGTGTCGCTGAGCACCGCCGCTGCCTGCGTGTCCTGACGCCCCCGGCGTCTCAGCCTGGATCCCAGACCGCTCCGGCGCCGGACCCGGCGGCGTCGCCATGGCCGACAGGCCACCGCTTTGCCGACCGGACCCGGGCCCGGCACGCAGCCGTCCACGCTCTGCTGGAGGCAGGACACAGCCGGCGCTCGGTCCAGCGGCAGATCGGCATGGCCTGGCACACCGTCACACCGTTCGCCGAGCCGGAGGACCTGTTCATCGGCCAGTGGCAGAGCCGGTCCTCGGTTCTCGACGACTACAAGCCCTACTTGGATGGCCGCTGGAACGAGCGCTTCACCAATGCGTGGAAGCTCTGGGAGGAGAACGTGCCGCTCGACTACACGGGCAGCTACCAGCGCGTTCGCGCCTACCTGCGCGAGAAGCGCACCTCGCCATGAGCGGTGACCGCCCGGCCGCCCCCGCCCCGCGTCGTCGCAGGGTGGATCCTTCGGCACCCGGACACCCTCAGCGAATCCGGGCAGCTCCAGCCCAAGGCCGTCCGGACGCACTGCCCTGAGCTCGACGCACTCACCCGTCATACCCGGTCCTTCGTGGCCATGCTCACCGGCCTCCAGGGCGAGCGCCTGCCGGACTGACTCCCGCCGTCCGGCAGGACGACCTGCCCAGCCTTCATACCCTCGCCGCAGGCATAGACCGCGACCGCGACGACGTCATCGCCGGCCTCACATTGCCCTGAAATTCCGGCGTCGTCGAAGGGCATGTCAACCGCATCAAGACGCTCAAGCGACAGATGTTCGGCTGAGCCGGTTTCAGCCTGCTACGCAAGCGCGTATTGCTGGCCGCCTGATCAACCGCCCGGCTCCCGGTGATAGGACTTCCCTCTACGGAAAGATGTTGTCGGACGCTTACCTGGTCCAGCTGGACCTGGACACCCTGATGGCTGGCATCGAGGCTCCTTCGCTTCCCCGCTGGGTGGGCTCGCGCGTGGTGAGTACTCTCAGGCCCGCGAGCTGTTCGACCTTGTGCTGGAAGAGTTGGGTCTGCTGCCGCTGGCCTCGGCTGATCTTGCCAAGGCGCGCCCGGTTCGGTGCCGGGGGCCGAAGCGGGGGCGTGGCAACTTCGGGCATACGGAATCGGCCTCCGAGGGCGTGTAGACATGGGAAAGGGCCCGCCACCGGCGGGCCCAAGAGGTATAGAGGTGTTTGCGGCCTACTCGGGAAGCTCCCACACCTTCGCTTTCAAGCGGACCGTTCCCCCGCCTTCAGGGGCCGCAACCACTTTGATGTAGGCCGTGCGTCCCTCGGTCGTCTGCACGCAGAAGCGGGCGCCCCTCGACATCTGCGAGAGATACGTGCCGTTCTGCTTGATGCGCTCAGCGCAGGCCTTCTCACTGGGCTCAGGCTCGGTAGCGGGCAGAGCGGCTAGCGTCTGCGCCCCTCCGTCCATGCTGATGTCAGGGGCGCCGGTAGTCATGCTGATATGGACGTCTGTGCCTTTCGGCTCCGCGGAGATGGCCGCCAGCGGCGGAATAGCGTCAAGATCGATGTAGCCACCGCCTGTCGTTCCGGCGATGGACAACTCAACCGGCCCTGACCGCACAGGAGGGCGCCCATTGCTCTGCCCGTCAGCACTGGGCGCGGCTGTGGTCTCTGCCTTGGCAGTTGAACCAGGAGACGGCTTGGCTGCTGAGGACGATGGTGTCTCTGAGCCGCTGCTGAGCAGTGTGACAAGGATGCCCAGGAGAGGAATAGCGATCCCTACGACCCACCACGCCCACTTGGGCGGGTGAGCGCGTGCGGAGTCATCGCTGGCGTGCGATAACGATGACGAGGGGCGGCCCGACCCGCCATCAGGATCTTCGCTCATAGCCACACAACCTAGAGCGGAGTGGCTCCGTCGGATAGTGGTGCGGGCCTTGGCGTAACCACGCACCCACGCCGAGCGGCGCAGATCACCGCGCGGGTAAGGGCAGACGGTCACGGGCTGACGTTCGCGGCCGGCCGCCACGCCCTCTCAGAGCCGCAGGCGGCGGGGCGGGCGGGTACCGCCGGTCGAGTTCGGCGGCGAACCGCTCGACGTCGTCCTCGGTGGCGTAGCGCATGGCCCAGCCGAGCAGGTCGTCGCCGACTGCGGACAGGTCCGCGACCAGGCGCCCCCCCGGGGGGAACAGTGCGCCGATCAGGTTCCGGCGGGCGTCGGCCAGGGCGGCGTCGAGGTCGCGCCGGTCCATCTCCGCCATGACGCGCATCAGATTCGCGTCGGGCAGATGCCCGGACACGCGGGCGAGTTCGTCCACGCTGCCGCGCCTCAAGCGCGGCGAGCCGTGGTACGAGTTTGCCGTCGACGACTACTCGCGCCGGCGCACCCGCTACCCGCAGGTGTTCAGCCGCTGCCCGGGGCGGCCGTCCGGGGCGACGGGCCGGCCCACCATCGTCCCTCCGCTGCCCCGGTTAAGGCCGCCCGCGTTGCCGGTGGGGGCTGGGAGCTGGCTGTAAGTGGGCCTTGGCGCCTAGGCAGTTTCGTTCGGATCTTCTGACCGTTGGTCTGAGTGTGCCGTTGACTGACGCTCAGTGGGCGGGGATCGAGTCGTTACTGCCGGACCGGGCTCCGAAGCGGGGCGGCCGGTGGCGGGATCACCGTGAGGTGATCGATGCGATTGCCTGGAAGTTCCAGACGGGTTCGCAGTGGGTTGTTCACCTGTCGGAGAAGTTCGGCAACTGGAGAGGTGTCTACAACCGGCTGCGGATGTGGGCCGTCGACGGCATCTGGCAGCGTGTCTTCACCGTGTTGATGGCCCAGGTCGATGCCGATGGGTGGTCTGAACTGGGCCATCTCGGTGGACTCCACCATCGTGCGATCACACCAGCACGCGGCTGGGGCCCGCAAAGGGGGCGCAGCCGGCGAGCCGGACGACCATGCCATCGGACGGTCCCGCGGCGGGCTGAGCACGAAGAACCATCTCGCCGCCGACGCACACTGTCGCTCCCTGACTTTCGTTGTCTGCGCAGGACAGTCTGGCGACGCTCCCGCCTTCGTGGACGTGATGGCACGCTTGCGTGTTCCCCGCCGACGCGGCCGGCCCCGCACCAGACCGGACGTGGTCCTGGCCGACAAGACACTCCTCACGCGCCATCCGCGGGCATCTGCGCAAGCGCGGCATCCGAGCGGTCATCCCTGTCCCGGCTGGCCAACGGGGCCATCGCCTACGGCGAGGCAGCCACGACGGCAGACCACCCGCCTTCGACCGCGAGGCATACAAGCAGCGCAACACCGTCGAACGATGCATCAACCGACTCAAGCAGTGGCGCGGCATCGCCACCCGCTATGAGAAGACCGCGACCATCTACCTGGCCGGACTCCACATCGCAGGCATCTTCCTCTGGTCCGCACGTTGATCGAAACGAAACTGCCTAGCCGCACAGCGCGTCGTCGAGCGCCCTGTCGATGGGCTTGCCGATGCGCTCGTCGGCGGGCCAGTCGGCGAGGTTCGCGGAGAGCACCACGCGCCGCTCGCCGTCCCGCGTGGTGAACGCGAGCGTGGCGTAGCCGGGGATGCCGCCGGTATGGCCGATCGCTGTGCGCCCGCAGCTCAGCTTGCGCTCCTTGAGCCCGAGTCCGTACCGCGCGCCGGGCTCCCCGGTGGCCACGGTGCGGTTCATCTCCTTCCACTGCGCGGGCCGCAGCAGCTCGCCGGACGTCAGCGCCGTCAGCAGCCTGTCCATGTCGCGCGGGGTGGAGACGATCTCCCCGGCCGGGCCGGCGAAGGACGGGTTGAGGGCGCTGATGTCAGCCTTGCCCAGGTAGCCGTGGGCGTGCGGGCCAGGGATGGCGGAGCGGTCGCCGGGTACGAACGTGTGGCGCAGCCCCAGCGGCGCGATGATCCGGTCCCGCACCTCGGCGGCGTACGAGCGGCCGGTCACGCGCTCGATGATCAGGCCGGCGACGAGGTAGTTGGTGTTGGAGTAGCCGTAGCCGGTGCCAGGCGGGAAGTCGGCGGGCCTGGCCGCGGCCCGCCGCACCTGGTCGGCCACGTCGTAGTGGCGGAAGCGCGTACGGATGAGCTCATTGCCCTGCGGCAGGTCCCGCGCGACGTCGTGCAGCCCGCTGGTGTGCTGGAGCGCCATCCTTACGGTGATCCTGTCGCCCTGGGGTACCAGCCTCGACGGCAGATAGCGCGAGAGGGGCGCGTCCAGCGACACCTTCCCTTCCCCGACGAGCTGGAGCAGCGCCACCGACGTGAACAACTTGGTGGCACTGCCGATGCGGAACTGCCCGTCGCGCGGCACCGGAGCCCTCCCGGCTCTCTTCGCGCTGCCGGACCTGGCCAGCCAGGTCCGGCCCCCCTCGGTCACCCTCACCTGCGCCCCGACCGCGCCGCTCCGGGCCAGCAGGTCCAGATCGTGCTGGACCTCGCGGGCCGTACCGGCCGTACCGGCTGTACCAGAGTCGGACGCCGCCGCGGCGGGGAGGGCCAGGGAGCCCGCCGCCGCAGTGGCGAGCAGGCAGGTGAGCAGAGTACGGGAGACGCGCATGGTGCCCCTTTGGTGCCGTGTGCCGAACGATTCCGTACGCCCATCCCACGCCCCGCTTCTCGGCAGGTCACTGGGGCTAACCCCCGTCCTGGGGTACGGAATTCCCGAACCTCATCTCAGGTGCGGGGAGTAACGGCTCAATTCGCGCCCACTGCACGTCGGTCAACGACACAGCAGGCCAGCGAGCAGATGATCCAGACGAAACGGCCTAGTAGTGCTTCGTTAGGTTCTGGTCTTGGTCAGTGGGCGGCCGCAGGTGGTGCAGGTTCCGGTCCAGCACCGCAGGAGGTCCTGCAGG
>NZ_JBIRGD010000061.1:0-9964 GCF_044327805.1 Streptomyces sp. NPDC018019
AGCATCGTCAGCAGAGCCGTTCGCGACCGATACGGACGATTCGATCGTCATCTACGGTACGAGAAGCTGGAGCGGCTGCTGAAGAAACGCGGCGTGCCTCTGGAGGATGTCCCCGATGGCCAGGCCATGGAACAGGAGCGGGCTGAGCGAGCCGCCGTTGCGGAAAGAGCAAGGCGGGCCCGGGAACGGGCGCTTGAGCAAGCCCGGCAGGTGCGCGCCGAGAAGGCGGAAAGACTCGCCCCGGCCGTCCGCGGTGCCCTGAAGAAGGCAGCTCGCGAACATCGCGTCACCACCTGGGCCGAACTGCGGGACAAGACCGGCCTGCGCCAGCTCGAACGCCTCAACCACGAGGACAAGCTCGCCCTGCTCTCCCTCGTCGAGTCCGACACCGCTCCTGAGGAACCGTTGTGGTCCGCCCTCCTCGTCGAGGACGACATGCGTCTTCACCGCGACATCTGCCGGCTTCTCGGCCGCCCCCTGCCCGACAGCGACGCGGAACTCATCGACCAACTCACCATGGAACGCGACAGGCTTCACCGCCAACGGTGACCATCCCGGTCGCGCCCCGGCAGCCTTGACGACGCTGGTGGGATCGGGTGGTGCGCACTTCGGGACGGGGCCGCCTGCCAGCGCGGCATCGACACCGAGCAGGAGCTGCGCGGGGGCCGTGAGTGTGGCGGCGTCCTGGCTGGCTGGGCAGCGGTGAAGCCGCCAGGCAGCGGCGGCATCAGCCGGTGTACTCGGCAGCGTAGGCGGTCGCGGCGGAGAATCGTGGGGGCCCGATGCTCTTTCGGAAGACGAGTTGCTGAGCGTGGACGAGCCAGGGGTCGGCGGCCAGGGGCCAGCCGAAGGGGTCGCGCTGCCGCCCAGCTCGCTGCCGCGGCGACCGTAGTCACCGTGCTGCACCCGGTGATGCTGCCCCTGCTGATCGCCTCGGTCGTCCCGTGCACCTGGGGGGGTGCGCGGGGCCCGGATCGAGCACGCGGCCCACCACCGCACTGTGGAACGTGGCCCGCTCCTACACCACGGAGCGGAACACCGCCGATCAAATCCGCGCAGGCACCATGGCTGAGTTCCTCATGCGCCAGTATCGCATCGTGTCCGGCCGCCTGGAGGCCGAACAGCTGCGGGCAACGCGGCAGGCCCTGGTGGTCGTCGGCGACGCGCTCACCGCCGTCGGCACCGCCGCGACCTGGGGCGTGCTCGTCCTGCTCGTGGCCACGGGCCGGATGGAACTGGCCGCAGCGGCACCACCGCCATCTCGGAGGACGGGCCGCAGCCCATCACCGCGCGGGACGTCTCCCTCACCTATCCCGGCGCGGACGAGTCAGCACTGGACGGCGTCAGCCTGATTCTCAAACGCGTCGAGGCCATCTCGCTGATCGGCGAGAACGGCGCCAGCAAGAGCACCCGCGCACAGGCGCTGACCGGCTTGTTCCTCCCCACCGCGGGCTCCGTGCGGTGGGACGGCGTGGGCCTGGCCGACGCCGCCCCAGCCACGGTGCTGTCCAAGGTGGCGCTCGTGCCGCAGGACTACACCCGCTGGCCACTGGTCATCCGGGAAAACATCACCCCAACTCCAGGCCTCGAATGCTGCCGTCGCCGGATACGCGAAATGGCCGGTGTTCGTCAGCGCCAGTGGAAGCACGTCGTTTTACGGGCATTCCACCAAGTGTCGCCTTGCCGCTGAGCATGTCAGGTCGCCTGTTCCCGGCGTCACCTCGAACAGAACCACTGATATTCAGAGGGGTTCCGGCGATCCGGACGACGAGTTGCCTCGGTCCGCAGAGTGTGGGCCAGGGGCTTGGGCCCGTAGCGCATCAGGGCTCGGACTGCGCTGGTCTCCCACCCGTCTTGCCGCAGGCCCGTGGGGGGGTGTGGTGAAGGGGAGGACTGTGATGTTCTGCGCGGCGAAGGGGGCGGTGTCGAGGTAGCGCATGCCGCCGGTTCCGCACAGGTATGTTCTGGCTCCGGTGGCGGCCGCGAGGTCGGCGAGGCGCTGGGACCGGTCGTTCCGGGCGGGGAGTTGGCTGCTGTGAAGGACTGCGCCGGTCCAGTCGAGCAGGTCCAGCAGGAGGCGGGTGGATGCTTCGGCCACGTCGGCGGTCTTGTCGGTGGTGGTGAACAGGTCGAACACGGTGTCCAGCCGGCCGTGCAGGGCGGGCCAGTGGGGGCTGGCCGAGTAGTGCTGGGAGAGCATCTGTGCGATCCGGCGGCGGGACCGGGCGGGGTCGACGATCAGGGCGTCCCGGATGGTGGTCTGGCGGCCGCCGGGCAGGTGGGTGGGGATGGTCAGCCACTGGCGCCGTGTCGGGTCGTCCAGAGCCGCCAGGCGGGCCCGGTGCTGGTAGTCGCGGCGGGTGAACTGCACATCGTCAAGACGACCCAGGACTGTGCCGCGAAGAGTTTGGCCAGCGTGGTCAGGCGGGGGAACAGGTTGGGCTGGTGCACGGCGCACCGCCCGCCCGGCAGCGGGAGGTCAGGTGAGGAGGCGGGTGGTGAAGCCGTCGTGGATGAGGGCTCGGTAGGCGGCATGCACGTCCTCCGGGACGTCCTGCTCGACGGCGAAGCCGAGCCGGGGGTACTCGATCACCCGCTGCATGTCGCCGACCAGCATGTTGGTGACGAAGACTTCGTCACCAAGCGCCGTGAGGTAGTCGTCGAAGGCCAGCGGCTCGGATGCGCACACCACCTCCACCTCGGGCCAGACCTTGCGGCAGGTGGCGAAAGCGCGGCGCTCCATGTACGGCATGGCGGTCAGCAGGACCGACGCCGGCGTGATGCCGGCGGCGGCGAGCACATCGCGGGTGAAGGCGATGTTCTGTCCGGTGTTGGCGGCATCCGGTTCGATGAGGACCGCGTCGGCGGGCACGCCGAGGTCGATGGCGTGCTCGCGGAAGTGGACGGCCTCACCGCGCGGGAAGCGGGCTGCGGAGTTGGGGCTGTTGCCGCCGGTGAAGACGATGGCGGGGACGAGCCCTTGGAGATAGAGACCGGCGGTGAAGGCGGCGACCCGCAGGTCGTGGCTGCCCAGTCCGATCGCCACATCGCACACGCGGAGCTGGTGGTGCATCTGGTGGTAGTCCCAGATCAGTTTCGCGTTGCGCCACTGGTCTTCGGTGAGGGCCTGCTGGGTGTCCGTCACGGCTTTCTCCCTGGTCATCGTCGCCGGGGACGCGAGGTCCCCTCGATCGTGGTCCGGATGCCCTCGATGCTCGCGAGCTGGTGGTGCAGGCCGTATTGGGCGGCCATCGTCGCGGCCCGGTCGAGGACATAAAGACCATCATCCAGGGTGGCTGGGTCGGAGAGCAGGATGTGTCTGTGGGCGGTGTCCAGACGTACGCGTTGCATCGGTGATTCGGCGGTGCCGGTGCGGCGGGCGATGTCGATGAAGTGCAGGGCTTGGGTGAGGTCGCCGACGCCACGATGGGCGAGGGCCAGTTTCTGGTGGGCGACGGACCAGTCGTCGGGCTCTTCGAGGTCCTCGAAGTCCCGGGTGGCTGCCGTCATGACGCGGGTCGCGTAGTCGTGGTTGCCGTCTTTGCTCAGCGCGGTGCCCACCCAGATCCGGGCCCGGGCCTTGTCCCGGTGCGAGAGCCGGTCGTCGACGGCCAGGGCCTCGTAGTGCCGGGCGGCGAGTTCGAGCTTGCCGGACATCTCGGCCACCACCGCCAGAGACAGGTCCAGCTGGGCGACGCGCCGGGGGATGTCGAGCTGGCAGAACAGCGCGCGAGCCCCGGCGTATGAGTGCTGGGCCGACAGCGGGCCGAGGACGGCGCCCCGGTCCCGGTTCAGGTCGCCGAGCAGGGCGGTCGAGCGGGCGTACAAGTACAGGCCCTTGTTGTCCAGTTCCATCGGCTCGAACTGTTCCAGCCACCGGTTCAGGAGGCGGTCGGCGAAGGTGAAGTTCTGCCGTGACAAGGAGACCACGACGCGGTCCAGGTCGTCGGTCCACGTCTCGTACGCCCAGGTCCGGGGCCCGGATGCGGTCACCCGGCGTCCCGGGCCCGCGGCCGGGCGGCCGGCCTCGGACAGCAGCGTCTCGAAGCGCAGGTGCACGGCCTTCTCTGAACTAGGTCGATCGTCGGGCTTGCGGCCCCTGCAACCAGCGGGATGTACTGATTTCGCAGTCGCTGAGCGACCTGGCATGGAGTGCGAGGGGGGAGTTCTTGTGCCAAGACATAGGCGGGTAGGAACTCGGCCAGAAGAGATCGCGGCCGAAAGGGCGAGACCGGCCGTCCGGGTCTGGAGCCCACCTGACCAACCCGAACGACCTCGGAAAGAGCGGCCCCGTGTGCCAGCTCCGAGTGAGGTGGAAACCGGCGAATCGATGGACGAAACCGGTTGGACTGACCAGCCTGTAGATCCGGCCAAGTGGAGCGGGCCCAGCCGCAGCGTGCGCGACATACCTTCGGGTCTCCCAGGACTCGGCAAGCGCCGTTAAGAACCCGAGTCAGGGGAGTCGGAGGGACGAGCCGGCCTCTATAGGAGCCGCTCAGGACACAGCGATCATTCGGAGTGTTCGGAAGCCGTCGGTGTCATGCGGATTCCTGCGGAGCAACAACGGTCGAGATGCGGGAGGCGAGGTCGCGAAAGGTGGGCATCCCCAGGTCGACAGCCTGCCGTGCTCTGGCTTCTTGATAGTCGAGTTGAGCGAGTTTCTCCTTTGCGCCAGCGAGGCTGAGCTCGATGCCTTCGACATCGCCTAGCCAGCCCTCGCGTTCGGCCTCGGCGAGCCGGGCGATGAGGTTGTCGTGGTACTCGATCAGCCGGGGACGCTGGGTCAGCTCGGGTCGGAGCATCGGGCAGCGGATGCAGGCATGCTCGTGGATGCAGGACGTGCCGTAGGCCCGTCCGCAGGTGCCGACGGAGAGCTTCCGTCGCTCGAAGTGCCCGAGGAAGGAGTCCCACTCGTCGGGAGTCGGTGTGCGGTATTCCTCGCTGGGCCGCAGAGCCCGCCGGCGGGCGATGAACGCCCGGTGGGCCTGGATAGCTTCGAGTGGGTAAGTCGCCTTGTAGCCCATAGTGGTTGAAATGTGTTTGTGGCCGCAGATGATTTGGGCGATGTGGGGTGGCAGGCCGCTCAGGATGGCGTCGGTGACGAAGATCCTTCGGAAATCGTGTGGCTGGAAGAGCAGCGGCTGTCCGGCGGCGTTGGTCAGGCCGGTCGCCGCGAGGGTCTCGTCGATGGCCTTGGTGACGGTCGCGTAGGAGATCGGGCGGTTCTCACCGTTCAAGGTCCACTGGAACAGCAAGGGCATCGGAGGGTTCCAGACCCTCTCGGCAGTGTCGAATGCGGCCACCAGCGGGATGGTGCCGGTCTTGGGGTCGCGGACCCGACTGACGACGATACTGAGGACGTCGGCTAGCTCCGGGGAGACGAGCAGGACGCGTTCCTCGTCGGTCTTCGACGGTGCGATCTGCAGCAGCGGGACGATCTCGCCGGTGCTGGGCAGCTTGTATTGGACGATGCTGTGGTGGCTGGACTCGAGCATTTCCTCAATGCGGCATCCGGTGTGCCGGAAGAACTCGATGGCGGCCCAGGCGCAGAAGGCCCGGTGTTCGGCCTTGGCCAGATCCCGGCGCCGCCCGTCGGCGCCGCGGACGATGGTTGAGCTGTCCGAGTTGCTCCGTCGGCTTGTCCGGGCTTTCGTGAGGGTCTCGCCGAGGACGGTGAATGTGCTTCCTCCGGGTGCCGCCTGGACGGCCTCCAGGCGTGCCTGGGCGTCTTTGAGGCGCTGGCCGGCGACCCTGACCAGCTCGGGAACACCAGGCAGGCGTGACCGGGTGCGTTCGTCGGACCTGGCTTTCTGCTGGCGGGTCGCCTTCCGGTGGGCGGCCTTGGTGTCGCCGATTGGAGAGCGCGCGGCCCATCTGCTCCACTGGCCGGGGTCTTCGACGGCCCACTGCGCGATGTCGAGGTAGAAGGCGCGGACCTTCATCATCACGTCGACCGCGCTGGCCCGAGGGCTGGTGACCTCGATGGCTGTCCCGTCGGGTTGCCTCCGGTGCTCGGTTTTGAAACGAATTCGCTCCTTCCAGGCCGCAGCCACTTCCGGGGCAAGGGCGAGCGAGTCGATGCCGGGGTGGTGTTTCTCAAGGTCGGCCCAGAAGAGGTTGGCCAGGATCCTGGACTGGTCTTCCAACGACGTGTAGTCCATCGCCGGCTGCCGTTCGGTGAGGTAGGCGACGAGGGCGTCCCGAACGTTCTGGCTCTTCAGCTGGTAGCGGTCGACAAGCTCGGCTGGGGTGCGGCGCCCGTGGTACGACTTCGACCGCGAGATCGTCGTGGGTGCGTCGTGCGGAAAGATGCCCAGCCCATGGAGCCAGGCGTAGAACATCGACGGGTGCAGGCCGCCCTCCGTCTTGTGAACTTGTGCCCGCGCATCCCGCAGTTCTAGGCAGTCCCCGACGGTGATGTCGGAGATCCTGCCGCCCTTGGCAATGAGGATCTGAGCGATCTGTCCGCGGATGGCGCTGCCCAGCTGCGACGACCACATCTCGGGGTCGACCCGTGGCCTCCAGCTGGGCGAAGCCTTCCGGATCACGGGTCTGTGTGATCAGTTCGCGTTGTTGGCGGGATCGGCGCTGGACCAGCCAGCCGAGGTCGGGACGGACCACGTCGAGGGCCAAGATGGCGAGGGTGCCGGCGTTCAGATCGCCGCTGCGGACATAGGCGCTGCCCGGGTCGTGGCCGGTGACGGCGCCCAAGAGCCACTTCGGATCGTGTTCCGAGATACCGCTGGCCATCCAGCGTTCCTGCCAGGACTCGCCCGGGAACTGCTCGAGCCATTCCAAGATCCGCCGGGCGCCCCGCTTGCGTGACCATCGCGTCAGTTGGTTGTCGGCCCGAATTGGCGGCTCGTCCAGGCGCTCGAGGAGCCTGGCCGCGTCCTCTGTGGACTCGGGCCAGCTCCTGGGGACCGCCCGGGGCGGATATTTCGCTCGGAGCTCGTCAACGCCGGCCTGCGGGAAATGGCGGCTCAGACCCTTGGGCTGCGTGCCGGGGGCCTCCGGCTCCACGAGTACTTTCGGGCTCATTGGGCTCCTCCGAACAGGACGTTGAGCGATGCCGCGTTGTAGCCCGCCGCCGGGGGCGGTGGGAGCGGCTCAGGCTGACGGGTCCGCCGCAGGAAGTGGGCTCGGAGATGCTCGATCACCTCGTCCTCGCTGGCGGTGAGGTAGATCTGGGTGGTGGTCAAGTGGCGGTGGTTGAGGATCCATTGGACGTCCGTCAGTGGGAGTTCTGGGTCCCGAGCCATGCGGTAGGCCGCCGTGTGGCGCAGGTCGTGGAGGGTCCAGTTGGAGCCCAGCAACTTGTTGACGCGCACGAACATCGCCCTGGCGGCGTGGTAGTTCAGCGGACGCCATGGCCGGCGCAAGGTCCACCACAGTGTCTGGTGGCGTCCGCGGGGTGCCCCCTTGGCCCAGGCTTGTTCCTGAGCGAGCCGGATCCAGACAAAGGCGTCTGGGGAAGCCGGAATCTGCTGATATTCACGTGTTCCCTTGCGGGTCACGCCGATGAGCTGCTGGCCCGGCAGAGCGTCCTTCTCACAGCTGTCGAGGAGTTCCTCGGCGCGGGCTCCGGTAGAGACCCAGGAGGCCAGCAGAGCCCGGTCACGGTCGTGGTTCAGCGCGGCGAAGAGAGCGTTGAACATGTCGTCCGGGATGCGCTTGGGGATGCGCTTCGGGACCGTCGGCCGGTAGCGGCCCTTGCGCTCCTGGGTAAAGGGGTCCATCGGATTGTGGTGAGCCTGGGCGCGGCCGGACTGGCGCGACCGGTCGAGGGGGAATGGGTTGAGGATGGGGCCGGAGCCCTCCTCCCTGTGAAAGTCGTAGAAGTCGCGAAGCACTGTCTCGCTGTGTGCACGGGTCGCCGGCGCGTACTTCTTGCCCGGCGTCGGCTTCCCGGTCACCGCGTTCGGTGTTCCCGGCGGAACGTCGGACGCCTTCGGCATGGTCGGAACGGCACCCGGCTTCCCGCGGTGACGCCAGTGGACCCGCGCCGGCTTGTCCGCCAGTTGCATCCATCGGGTGAAGTCGCGGGCATCCGCCCTCGTCACCCGGTCCCACTCGAGCCCGAGCACCCACAGAAACCGCCACCACCGCAGCAGGTCCAAGCCGTATGACCGGAGGGTTGAGTTGCGCTTCTGCATCGCCTGTAACTCGGCGAAGTAGACCGCCACGGGCGCGACCTCTGCACCGGACGGGTCGAGAAGCTGATACGGCCGCCACGAGTCCCCGGTCTCGTACAGCTGGCCTACATCCGGCACGACGAGGGCAGCCAGATCCCTCTCAGGTAACTCTGATCCAAGCATGCGCGGAAGCTAGCAGATACCTCGCTTGACCTGCGAAAACAGTCAAGTTAGTTCAGTTAACAGGCCGCATCCGCCCGTCTGAGGGCGGTGTCCAAGATGGCCTGGGTGTCGGGCCGGGGTTCGGTGGCGGCCTTGAGTTTGTCCCACTTGGCCACGGTCCGCGGAGCGACTCCGAGGTGGTCGGCGAAGGCCCGCACAGTCAGGCGCAGGGCCATGCGCAGGGCGTGGGCCTCCAGCCCGGTCCAGTGGTGCACGGTCGCCACGCGTCGCTCCCTTCCGCGCAGTTATGGAAGCACGGAGCGCGCGGGTGGGGGCACGCAAGTGCAACGGAAGTGCAACAGCCGTTCATTCCGCGGCGGGCAGGGCCGGGAGAGCATCAAGGCATGGCCGGAACTCAGTGGTCCGGCTCCGCTTCTGTCCCCTCGATTCCTTGGACGGTCACTCGCATGGAACCCCTCACGGAGCATCGCCCGGTCAGCGGCCCGATCGTTTTCGGCTTCCTGAGGCTGCCCAAGGCAACGGCGGCCCGGCGGGCGGCCCTGACCAATGCCCTGGAGGACTACTGCCGCAGCCACGAACTGGTGCTGAGCTCCGTCTTCACCGAGTGCGCCGGCTCGAGCGATGCCCTCTCTGCGGCGTTCACCGGTCTGCTGGATGCGCTCGCGCTGCCCATGGCCTACGGCGTGGTCGTGCCCGCCGCCTCGCACCTGGGCCCCCGGCCGATCGCCGCCGAACGCAGGCGCCAGATCACCGGCTCGGTCGGCAGGCGGCGGCTGCTGATAGTCCGCGGTGGAACCCCCTCTGGCAGGGCAGGGATTCCGGGGCGAACTCGCCACCGCGAGCATGAACCCGTCCGGGGCAGTACGACGTGAGGCTCGCCATGGACCCCGTCCTCATGTCCTTCCCCGCCGAACCCGCCTCCGTGGGCCGGGCCCGGAACTTCGCCGTCGACGCCCTGGCCGCCTGGGGTCTGATCGCGAGAGTGGACGATGTCC
The DNA here is from genome assembly GCF_044327805.1 of Streptomyces sp. NPDC018019. Lineage (NCBI taxonomy): Bacteria > Bacillati > Actinomycetota > Actinomycetes > Kitasatosporales > Streptomycetaceae > Streptomyces > Streptomyces sp. NPDC018019. The sequence goes on from NZ_JBIRGD010000061.1 coordinate 9,314, forward strand.
GCCTGTGCGTCTCCGAGCTGGCCACCAACGCCGTCCGACACGGCAATGCCCTCGACCGCTGCTTCACCCTGTCCGTGAGCGCCGAGGAAGACGCCGTGCGGGTCGCGGTCCGCGACGCCGGGCCTGGCTGCCCTCAACCCCGGCGTCCCGCCGGCAGCGATGACTCCGGCCGAGGGCTGCACCTCGTCGGCGTCTTCAGCGACGCGTGGGGCGTCGAGCACCACGCAACAGGCGGCAAGACCGTGTGGTCCCTCTTCAAGACCGCACCGCCGCGCACGGAGGTTCCATGCTGACCACCCGCCCGCAGTCCACGCCCGGCCCCTGCCTGCTGGCCTCCCTGGGTGCTTGGACCTGGCTCGGAAAAGATCCGCAGGGCACCGACCTGGCCTACCTGCTGCTCACGCACCCGCCTGGCCGCTCCGCTCGCGACTCCCCCGACGCTCTCGAAGCCCGCATGCGGCACCTGGCTGCATCCCTGGGTGGCAGCTGCGTAGTGACCTTGAGGGCCTTCTGGATCTCGGCGCGCCGGTCCTTGGCGACCGGGTTGTCGAAGAGAATCGAGATCGGCATGCCGGTGCCGACGGTCTGCCCGTCGGACGGGGTGTTGGTGAGCTTGTTGACCTTGTCGGCCTTCGCGGTGGTGAAGGACGC
>NZ_JBIRGD010000062.1:0-8082 GCF_044327805.1 Streptomyces sp. NPDC018019
GCCCGGGTTGGGGGCCCCCGTTCCACACCCCGGGGGGGGGGGGGGGGGGGGGGGCCGGGGGGGGGGGGGGGGGGGGGGGGGGGGGGCCCCCCCCCCCCCCCCCCCACGCTCCGCCCGCCGCCTCCGGTTCGGCCGGAGCCGGCATTCCCGCAGTGCCACAAAGGGCGTCCCGGTGGGACGGCTCAGTTCGGCCCGGCTCGCAGCCGGCCGGAGCGTCCCGGCCGCGGGCGGCCTTCCCGCTCCGCCCGGACGCCGGCCCGCGGACGCGTCCTGCGGACGCGGCAGCACCACCGTCGCGCTGCGCGCGAGCCCCCGCCGCCGGTGGGCAAGCAGCGTGCCGGGAAGTAACCGCCGCTGCGCAGACCATCACATTCGGCAGGCCGCGCGGTGGGGCGCCACCCTGGTCGAATAACCCAATGCCACACGGACCGCTCGGCGCCAGCTGGCAACCGGCGAATTGGAGGGACAGCATGACGTGGAATATCTGGGGAATCTGGGCTCTTTGCGTACTGGGCCTGCTGGTCTGCATCACGGCGTGTGCGTGGGAACACCTAAACGGCCGCCGCGTGCCGCTTCAGCTCTCGGCCCTGGGAGCCGTTCTCCTCGTGGCAGCCGTATTCATCGGGAGCCTGCAAGTCAACTGAGAACCAGAACCCCGCCGCGCGGCGAGCGGTCCGCCAACCGAGCTGTTTCCTTGACGAGCGAGCACGCAGGTCGGAGTGCGTGTCCTGTTTCCAATTCAAATTGGAAACAGGACACCCCTGGTGGTCGATGCACCGCGGCCCCACACTCGTCCGCATGCAGATCACTGTCCTCCCCGGACTTACCGTCGACGCCAGGTTGTATGAGACCGCTGCGGCAGGGCTCGCGGCACACGTACCCGATAGGGAACCGCTCACATGGGAACGCTTCATCGCTCCCTCGTCATGGTGGCTGGTGCCGGACGAGTCCGGGCTTGCCAGCCGAGCCGAATTGACGCTACGGGAGAGCCAGCAGGCGACCATTAAGATCAATGTCTGGTTAAGGCCGGACCTTCGCGGACCAGGCGGCCGACCGCTCCCGCACTCTCACCCCTGGTCGTTCGAATCCCACATCCTGACGGGTGCGTATGACGAGGACCGCTACCAGGTGGCCGGCGACGGCCAGGTGCGCGCCTACCTCGGCGTGACCCATCAAGGCGGTGGCATCAACCGCGTCGATCGCGCGGTCTATCACGAGGTCACTCGCATCCACGCGCCCGGCACCATGAGCCTGATGGTGTGCGGACGCGGCGAGCGCGGTGCCTGGGGGCACCTGGACCTCACGACCGGACGCCACCTGCCGGCCAGGCCCGACCCGGACTTCAGGGCGAAGCTGGAAGCCCTGAATCCTCAGCACGGCTGAGCAACGCCGGAGCGGTACGTCGTGCGGAGAGCCCACGAAGGTGCCCAGCCGCGTGATCCCTCTTACCGTCGCCCTATGGATTTCAACATCACCGCGGAAGAGGAAGCCCTCGTCCTCCGCATCGATGAACGTCTTCGCGCCGGTGATACCTCGACCGAGGACGACCTCGTGGTGGAGCTGGGCGACGAAGTCCGGGCGCAGGTCCAGAGCCTCATGCGCAAGGGCTGGCTTGGCGCCGGCCAGTCGCTGGAACTGTCCGATCTGGCCCGACGAGCACTCGCCAACCGCCATGACGCCGGCGGATTCCCGGAGTGACAGATTTTGTGCCTCCGGCGGGTCCTCTCTCGGAGGGGGAGGGGCTCGACTGTCCGGTGCGGCTGAGTGGGGGTTGAGGTAGGGCGGTGGGGTGGTCCCTCCTCGGTCGGCCACCCAAGGGCGTACCAGGAACCCGGACACGGCGCCCAGACCAAGCCGCTACGCGGTCGCTCGCAGGCTCGCGAGCCTGGGCACCGCGCCCGGAACCCCAGTCCGGCGAAGCTGTCCGACCGAGGAGGGACCACCCCCCACCGCACCCGCCGCTATGCGCGGTCGCGCCCCCGGTGGGGAGGTGCCGGGAGTTGACCCACCCCGCCAAACATGGTTTAATTAATGGTGTCGGAAGGGGAGGGCAACCCCCGACCGACACCCCGCCGGACCGACCGGCGCGGCAACCTCTCACCAGGAGTAACAGCATGTCCCAGCGATTCACCATCGCATCGCTCGCCCACCCGATCGCCCTCGCCCTTGATGAGGTCTGGCAGCCGCAGGAGGGGTTCCACGGCATCGAGCACCTTGATCACGCCGCTACCCTCACGCACGCCGACGGACGGCAGATTCATCTGTCCGAGCGGTGGGACGACCCCGGCTACCTCCATGCGCGAGGCGCCTTCCCTGTCAGCGACTACCCCTTCCGCAGGGGTGACCGCGACAGCATCCGCATCGCCATGGACGAGGGTCCGGAGGCCATCGCCCGGGCGATCTCCGACGACCTGATCCCGAATCACCGGGAAGTGCACGCACGCGTCACGAAGCACAATCAGGAAGTCGCGCAGATTCGCCGGGATGTGGAAGAACTCGCCCGCGACTTCGCCGCCAGGCTTCCCGGTGCGCGAACTCGAATCGACGGTTCCAGCGCCTATGTGACCCTGCGTCTCGAAACGGGCGACGTCGGAATTGTGATCGACTCCCATGCCGTGAGCGTCATGCTAAATGATGCCCCCAAGGCCATCGCTGATGCCGCCGTATTCGCCGTCAGCCGCTTTCTGCCTCACGTTCAGACTTCCGATGATGAGCGCGGCGAGCCCGTGCAGTACATCGACTACTGATCTCTGCTGACCGGCGGCACACCTCTGGGTGTGCCGCCCCTCTCCCGGCGAAAGGGAAAACGTGAGCGCCGATATCTACGTAATCAAGCCGCGATGGGTCGTACAGGCCCCCTACCTCCGAACCACGCTCAGGCGTGCCCTTGAATTCCAGGTCACGGAGCATATCTGGTCAGATACTGAGCACGTCAACAATGCCACGTCGATGATTCACGGGAATGAGATAACCGACACCGGCCCGTGGGAGTTCACGAAATCACAGCTTTCCACCTTGGTCGCGGCGATCAAGTGGCGACGGGGGAAGCACGCAACCTGGGACCGCATGGCTTCGCCGGACATCCGGAAGCACTGGGCAGAGATCGAAGGCGAGATTATCGACGCCTATCGATCGGCCTGCTATGCGGACGGGACGCAGTGGGTTTGACCCAAGCTTGAGAACATGGTTTAATTAATGGTGCCGGAAGGGGAGGGCAACCCCCCGACTGACGCTCCGCCGCCGGGCTGGCCGGTCCGGCGGCCCCTCTCACCAGGAGTACCCCGATGGCCCGCAAGCCGAAAATGACCGAGGAACAGCGCCGCACCTATAGCGCCCAAATGCGCGCCCGGCTCGAAAGCGTCATGAATGGAGCGTACGGCGCGATGGTCGCCGACGAAGGGTTCTGGGCGACTGTCATGCGATCCGCAGCTGTACTGGCAGACCGCAGCCCTGTGAACGTGGTCGCCATCGCGGCGCAGTGCCCGAACGCCACTCATGTCCTCAGCTCTGGTGACTGGCGAAAAGTTGGACGCTACCCCGCCAAGGGTTCCACCTCCATCCGCATATGGACTCCGATCAAACGCCGCGCCAGCGCATCGGAAGGCGCCCCCGAAAGGCCCGAGGGCGGCCAGCAGGCAGACAAGGGCGGTGACGGGGAACGCCCCACGTTGGTCAAGGGTTACAAGGCCGGGCCCGTCTTCGACCTTTCACAGACCGAAGGTGAGGAGTACGAGTCCGAGACTCCCGAACCCCTGCCCGCAGCGCTCGTCCGTGATCTCCTGGCCGCCCAGTACGAAGAGACGTACGGCGATAACCCCGAACAGGCGGGCGGCTTCGATTTCGCCCAGGAGGCGCCGGACAACGCCGCGCGAATCCTGCTGTTCGGCCATGCCTGGCGCCGCATCACCGAGGCCGATGCGCCGGTACCCGGCCAGCACGCCGCCGAAGTCGCTTCCGCCGCCCACGTGGCCGCCCTCATGCTCGGCATTGCCCCCGGCCCCGCCGTCATGCCCCCGCTCGCAGGCATCATCACCGACGACAAGAAGCCCCCCATTCACGCGTCCGTTGTCCGGGTCATCGAGACCGGCCGCGCCATCGCGGACGCCGTCCGTTCGGCTGCCGGGTCGGTCCGGGCGGGAGTCGCGAACCGGGAACTCGCGGGAGTTGGTTGACCTGAGACTCTGAACGTGGTTTAATTAATGGTGTCGGAAGGGGAGGGCAACCCCCGGCCGACACCCCCGCCGGGCCGACCGGCCCGGCGGACCAGGACCCCTCTCACCAGACAGGAACGACCATGGACACCAACCCCGAGCCGCACCCCGAGACCGTAGTGATGACCTGGTACGGCGACGGTGCGATTGCCGCGACGTCCGACAGCCACGAGTCGGCCAAGGCCCTCCACGGCAACGGCTTCGCGTACGACCCGTCCGAGCGCGCTTTCGTCCTGCCCCACAACGGCGACACCAGCCAGCAGGCCCGCCGCGTACAGGCCGTCGGCCAGCAGCTCGAATACCACGGCATCGGCGTCATCATGCGCCACCGGCCCCGCAACACCTGACGACCGTCCCGCCGTCCGGAGGAGGGCAACACCTCCGGACGGCGGCGGGCCGAAAAGGGAAACGGACACCCCTGCGGGGCGGCGCGGCAAAGGTCCGGCGCGTTCACCGCTGCTGGCCGCCTCCGCCGCAGGCGGCTCCGCCGGCCACCAACGGGCACCGGACAGCGGACGCGCCCCGCGGGGGCGCGGCAGCCCCTGCCGACGCGCAGCGCGCGACGGCCCGCGAGCCGCTCGTCCCTCACGGCCCGCGCCCGTGGTGCGGACCGCTTCCCACGCAAGCTCCGGCCCACGGCCGGACCGAAAGACTCTCACCAGAAAAGACCAGTTCAGTGACTATCGAAATCACCCACACCCGCCGGGAAGGAACCCTGATCCAGGGCACGAGCCGGGGGGACGGATCGGCCGAGATCCTGCGGCTCCGCGAGTACGGCCGCACCCGGCGCCAGCCCTTCCGCTGGAGCAGGAACCTCGGCTGCTGGTACCTCCCGCACAGCCGCGACCACGCCACCTACACCCCTTCGCTCGAACTCCTCGCACAACGACTCCGAGACGCGGGCTTCGAGGTCACGCTGACCATCGACAACGCCGACCGCCGTTCGTTCGCCGAGGCCGAGCAGGACCGCGAGGAGAAGGCCGAAGCCCGGGCGGAGAGGTTCGGCGGGTACGCCGACACCGCTGCCCGGAACTCCGAGGCCGCGCGGAAGTCGAGCCACGAGATATCCGAGCGGTTTGCCTTTGGTCAGCCCATCCTCGTCGGCCACCACTCCGAGGGCCGCGCCCGCCGTGACCACGCGCGGATGGACACCGCGATGCGCAAGAGCATCGGCGAGCGCGACCGTGCCGAGCACTGGACCGGCCGGGCGCAGGCCGCCGCGAACTACGAGCGGTACAAGAAGGACCCCGGCCGCACCCTCCGCCGTCTCGACAAATTGCGGGCCGACCTCCGCGCGGTCGAGAAGTGGCAGCGCGGCGAGTCCGCCAAGGGCTACTTCCGCGACCCCGACGACCCCGAGCTGACGACCCGGCACGAGGAACTGACCGAAGAGATCGAGCACTGGCAGCAGGTCATCAAGGACGCCGAGGCCGAAGGCTTCAAGGTCTGGTCGAAGGCCGACTTCACGCGCGGTGACTTCGTTCTCTACCGAGGCACCTGGTACGAGGTCCTGCGGGTCAACCCGAAGTCGGTGACTATCCCGCACATTCACAACGGGGACGGTCAGCGCGTTGTCCGCGCGGCGGACAACCGGCACGACGGCTGGACCTGGACTGCCCCCTACGACGACGTCTCCGGGCGCAAGAGCGCCGACGAGATGCAGCAACTCACCCAGTCCGAGGCCGCGTAACGACGCCCCCACCCGCCCCGGCGGCCGAGCGCGCCGGGGCGGGCCCTCTCTCACCAGAACAGGGCACCACCATGACCACCCAACTCCATGACCGGCCCGCCACCGACACCGTCACCGTCTCCGACGACAAGCTGGGCAACCTCCTGACTGCCGCCCCCGATCACACCGAGCACCGAACAGCCACCACCGAAAGCGAAGCGACCACCACCCTCACGGCGCCCATGCCGTACCGCATCGGGGCCCCGGACATCGAATGCCGCTACCCCGTGATCATCGGCGACGACCAGGTCATCGGCCGCGCCCACCGGTGGCACCGCGACTGGTGGATCGACTCCAGCGCGGGGGAGCGCAACCTACGCCGCCCGCCCAAAGGCGTTCCCGGCATCGAAATGGCCGCCGCCCACCTCGCCGAGGAGTACGCCGCCGGTCGTATCACCGCCGTCCCCCTGGACCAGGTACGTGCCGAGGCTCCCCGGCCGCTCTGCGGGCCGGTGCCCCTACTGCACCCGCGGATGCCCGTGACCGATCGCAACATCAAGAGCGCGATGACCGCGTTCGCAGGGCTCGCCGCACATCACTGGCGGGCGGTCTACACCGGATTTCCGGGCTCCGACAACCACTGGTTCCTCTCCTGCGAGCTGTGCCCGTGGGAGGGCCCGAAGTTCTGGAGCCACCTGCGCGGGCGCAACGGCGCCCCGCCCAGCGCGCACCGCCACGAGGGCGGGTGCATCGGCAAGGACAAGGTCCGCGAACTGATCACCGCCTACCAGCAGTAGACCGACTCCGGGGGCGGCGCCGAGCCGCCGCCCCCGGTTCCCGAACGGAAACACCATGCCACCCCGCTACTGTCCCGAAAGCGTCGTCATCGCGGACACCCCGGCCGCCCTCCTCGAATGGGCCGCCCACCACATCGAACACGTCGGCATCCACCAGGGTCCCTACCTGTTCGCCGGCCCCGGCCGCACCGCCACCCTGCCGTGCTGGCCGCGCGGCGCCCTCGAAGTCGCCGCCGGCCAAGGGCGGGGGGCCGCCGGCCGGACGTACGACTGGGAGCGCATCCACCGCGCCCGCGATCACGCGTTCGCCATCCTCGCCGAAACCCTCACCGGCCGCCCCGTCGAGGCCGACGACCCCGCTGCCGCGAAGGCCCTGTGCCGCGAGGTCATCGACCGGTGGAGTGCCGAGCCCGGCCGCACCGCCGCCGACGCCGCCCGCGTCTTCCGCGCCGCCGCCCGCGTCGACCATGCCCTCTTCTGACGGGCCCTCCGCACATCAAGACTTCGAAAGTCAGCACCATGAACAAGACGAAAGAATCCCGCAGCACCACCAGGACGCCGAACCGCCGAGGCGCCGCCACGCCGAGCCGAGACGGCGTCCACCGGATCAGCGTTCCCCTCCATCCCCGCCTCAGCGCCTCCGAGCTGATCCGCGTACTCCTCGCCACCCCGGTGGAGACCGAATTGCATGCCCTCGACCCCGTACAGGTCCGATCGCTCATCGCTGACGTGCTCACCCAGCACGGCTACGACGTGCTCGACCGGTCGCCGTACGCCTCCGGATGCGACCGCCACCAGGACGCCCGCCGCGCCGTCCGCCGCGCGTACGGGCCCCGGTTTGTCGACGCCCCCGACGAACAAGCCGTCCTCGCCGAGCCCCTCCGCGATGTCCTCGCCGCCGCCCGGACCGAGTGACCATGATCGCGACGCTCACCGAGCCGACCGGCGCACGGGCGCGACAGACGTACTACTGGCGGGTGCGCAACGCACGGACGCGCGCCCTCGCGAAGCAGAGCGCCGCGCAGACGTGGCACATCCAGCCCGGACACCCCGACGGTGCGTACTGCGACCTCGGGCACGAGCTCGACCCGCCCGCACACCACACACCGACCCTGCTCACCCGCAGCCGGCCCGGCCGCCGGGACGAGCAGGAGTTCCGGGGCGGATGTCTCGCCTGCGGCTGGGAGGGCCCTGTCCACCGTGGGCACGGATACGGTGACGGCGACAACACCGCGATCGAGGACGCCCACGATCACGCGTTCCCCGGCTGGCGAGCCCTCCCGGCCGTTGCCAAGGCCCAGGGGGAATGGGTGTTGCCCGACACTCAAAATGCCGATGACGGCGGCGTTCACGGTGCCGATGTTCGGCGACAGTGAAGCCCCGCCGGCGGGGTGGCAGGCGGGGC
>NZ_JBIRGD010000063.1:0-7638 GCF_044327805.1 Streptomyces sp. NPDC018019
TGCGCGATGAAGCGGCCAGCCGGCCCCGTGACCCGGACGAGGAGGCGGCGGATCCGCCCTACCGCGGCCTGGCCCGGTTCGAGCCCGGCGACCATTCCCGGTTCTTCGGCCGCGCCCGCCTGACGGAAGACCTCGCCGTCCTGGCCGAAACCCACCGGTGCGTCATGGTGCTCGGCCCGTCGGGCAGCGGTAAGTCCTCCCTCTTACGCGCCGGCCTCGTCCCGCGGTTGCAGACCACCGCGGACACGGCGCTGCGCCCGGCGGTGATCCGTATCCTCACGCCCGGCCCCCGGCCGGTGCACGATCACCGCAGGTTGTTCACCCCGGCCGACGGGCCGGGAGACACGTGGCTGGTGGTGGACCAGTTCGAGGAGATCTTCACGCTCTGCCGGGATGCGGCGGAACGAGCGGAGTTCGTCCGCCTGCTGTCGTCGGCCCGCGATCCCGGCAGCCGGCTGCGGATATGCGTGGCGGTACGGGCGGACTTCTATGCCCGCTGTCTTGAGTACGAGGGACTGGCGGCGGTCCTCAAGGAGGCGAGTCTGCCGGTCGGTCCGATGACGCCGGACGAGTTGCGTGCAGCGATCGTCGAGCCCGCAGCCGCGGAGGGGCTGATCGTGGAGCGTGCGCTGACCGCCCGCCTCATCGAAGAGGCCGGCCAGGAGCCGGGCGGTCTGCCGCTGCTGTCGCACGTCCTGCTGGAGACCTGGCGCCGCCGCCGCGGCCGTACCCTCACCCTCGACGCCTACGAAGCCGCCGGCGGTATCCACGGCGCCGTCGCCCAGAGCGCGGAACACTTCTACACCCGCCTCACGCCGGCCCAGGCCCGGACGGCCCGCCGTATCCTGCTGCGCCTGATCGCCCCGGGGGAGGGGCACCCGGACACCCGCCGCCCCACGCCGCACGACGAGCTGGACGCCGGCGACGCCACCACCGCCACGGTACTGGAACGGCTGGCCGGCGCCCGCCTGGTGACCACGGAGGAGGAGACCATCCACCTGGCGCACGAGGCGCTGATCACCTCGTGGCCCCGGCTGCAGAAGTGGGTCGACGAGGACCGGGAACGGCTGCTCGCGCACCGCCGCCTGACCGAAGCCGCCGCCGCGTGGGCGGCGCTCGACCGCGATCCGGGAGCGCTGTACCGCGGCACCCGTCTGGCCACCGCTCGCGAAGCCTTCGCCGCTGCCGCCGCCCACGACGATCTCACCCCTCAGGAAAGAGACTTCCTCACCGCCAGCATCACCGCACACGAACAGGAGCAGCGCTCGGCGGCCCGTACCACCCGCCACCTGCGCGGGGCGGCAGCCTCCCTGGCCGTCCTTCTGGTACTCGCTCTGGTCGCGGGAGTGGCCGCCTTCGTCCAGTACCGCAGCAGCGAGGACCAGCGGCGCACGGCGCTGTCACGGCAACTGGCGGCCCAGTCCTCCACGCTGCTCGGCGGCCACCCGGACCTGGCGTCCCTCCTGGCAGCCCACGCCTACCGCATCCGTCCCACCGCCGAGGCCACCACCAGCGTCTTTGCCGCTGCCGCCCTGCCCCTGAAACGCCGTCTCAGGGGCCATACCCAGGATGTGCGGGCGGTGGCGTTCAGTCCGGACGGGCGCACCCTGGCCTCCGGCAGCGACGACGGCACCGTACGGCTGTGGGAGGCGGACACCGGCCGGCCCCGCACCACCGTCTTCGCCACCACGTTCGGCGGCGCCAGGATCGGCGTCCAGACGGTGGCTTTCAGCCCTGACGGGCGGACCCTGGCTGCCGGAGTCAGCGACGGTACGGTGCAGCTTCGGGACACAGCCACCGGCACGGTTCAGGCCACTCTTTCCGGCCATGCCGCCGCCGCCACGTCGATGGCCTTCAGCCCCGACGGGCGCACCCTGGCCACCGGCAGCTGGGACACCACGGTGCGGTTGTGGGACATGCGGCAGCACACCACGCGCACTGTGCTGACCGATCACAGCGACCGCATGAAAGCGGTGGCGTTCAGTCCGGACGGGCGGACCCTGGCCACGGCCGGCGACGACGGTGCGGTGAAACTGCGCGACGCGGACACCGGCCGCCCCCGCACCACGCTCACCGACCGCACGGACGTGGTGGCGACGCTGGCGTTCAGCCCCGACGGCCGCACCCTCGCCACCGGCAGCGACGACGGCACCGTACGGCTGCGCTCCCCGGCCGACGGGACGACCCGCGCAGTACTCAGCGGCCATACCGACGCCGTGACCTCGGTGGCCTTGAGCCCCGACGGCCACGCTCTCGCCTCCAGCAGCGACGACGGCACCGTACGGCTGTGGGAAACCCGGACCGGCAAGTCCGGTGCGACCCCGATCGGCCAGACCGGCGGGACGGCGGCGATCGCCTTCGATCCCGGCGGACGCACCCTGGCCACCGGCGATGTCGACGGTGCGCTGTGGTTGTGGGACGTCCGCCGGCACCCGGCCGCTACGACGCTCACCGGGCACACCGGTGATGTGACCTCGGTGGCCTTCAGCCGTGCCGGACGCACCCTCGCCACCGGCAGTGACGACGGCACGGCGCGGCTGTGGGACACGCGAACGGGCAGACCGCGCGCCATCCTGGGCGGCCACAGCGGCGCGGTGCTGACCGTGGCGTTCAGTCCGGACGGCCGTACGCTGGCCACCGGCAGCGAGGATGGGACGATCCGGCTGTGGAACACCGCCACCGGCCGCAGGCGTACGGCCTTCGACGCCGGGAGCGAGGTGCTCGCCGCGGCGTTCGGTCCGGACGGCCGCACGCTGGCCACGGGCGACGGGAGCGGCAGGGCCCAACTGTGGGACACAGCCCGTGGTAAGCCACGGGCAATCCTCGGCAGGTCCGCCGAAAGCGTCGTGTCGGTGGCCTTCAGCCCGGACGGCCGCACCGTGGCCTCCAGCGGCTCCGACAAGACGGTACGGCTCTGGGACACCGTCACCGGACGACTGCGCACGAGCCTGACTGGGCACCGGGACACGGTGTGGTCGGTGGCCTTCAGCCCGGACGGCCGCACCGTGGCCTCCGGCGGTGTCGACGGCACGGTACGGCTGTGGGACACCACGACCGGCACGACCCGCACCGTCCTCACCGGCCACACCGGCACCGTACGGGCCGTTGTCTTCACGCCCGACGGCCGCACCCTCGCGACGGGCGGCGACGACCGCATCGTCCGGCTGTGGGACATCGCCTCGGCCCGGCCCCGCATGACCCTGTCCGGCCGCGGCTGGCCGGTCACCTCGATGGCAGTCAGCCCCGACGGCCATACGCTCGCCATCGGCCAGGGCGACAACAAGGCGCATCTGTGGCACCTGGACCTGCCGGCACCCGACGAGGCCGTCAGCAGAATCTGCCGCACCGTCGGCCGGGACCTCACCGAGCAGGAACGTTCCACCTACCTGCCGGACCCACCGCGCCACACGGCGTGCGCTCCGTGAACCCGCCCCTGTCGGCGACGATCGCGAACGGGCCTCCCCCTTCTTCCTGCAACCGTCCTTCCCGCTTCCTCCCCGTACCCCGTTCGTGGTCCTCCCCCCCCCGCCGTCAGCGGATCGAGGACGTCCTGGAGGCCTCACCTACAAGTACGCGCAGCAGCACGGGCGGCTGCCAGGAGAGCGCGCCCGCCACAACCTTGGATGGCAGGCGGCGCAGGACACCCGCCCGGGCAAGAAGACCCCGCGCCCGTTGGAGCAGCTGCTCGCCTGGTGGCGGGCGTCGCGCTGTGGAACTTCGGCGAGCAGGTGGTCGACGGGTTCGTTCAGCGCTGCCGCGCGGCGGTCGTGGCGATCCGGGCCCGGGTGGATCCGCACGTGGACGCCGTACTCGCCGCCGTCGACGTCGCCGCGGTCGTCTCCACCGTCCGCGGCAAGTTCACCCGCCGCCACGTCCTGGCCGAAGCCCGCCGGCACCTGCTGGAGACCCTGCGCGGCCAGGGGTTCACGCGCGGCCTGGACGACTCCCTCGCCACTCGCGCCCTGTCCGAATACTCCCGCCAGTCCACCGCTCCCCAGCCCGGCCGCCGCACCCCGGCCGCCGACCAGGTCTTCTACACCGCCGACTTCGCCGGACCCGATCGCTGGTGGATCGCCGGCACCGACGGCAAGCCGCCCCGCGAGTCGAGCCGCTACGAACGGGCCCGGGTCGCCAGCCTCGCCGTGCAGAACGCGGTCCGCGCCGCCCGCCCCGCACCCGCCGCCACGCCGGACGACGCCCCGGCCGCGACTGCGTCAGCCGCCACGCACGCCGGCGACCACCACCGCGACCAGCCGTCAGACGCGCCGCACGCCGTCGACCACCCGGACCGGGACGCCGCGCCCACCCCGGCGCAGCGGGCCGCCGCCCTCCACACCCACCAGCAGGCCGCGATGCCCGAGGAGTACCTGGACGGCCGGACGACCGATGCGGCGACGTGGCTGCGCACACCGGAGAACCTGGAACGGCTCGCCGCCTTCACCCGCACGGCCAGCGCACGCCGCCGCGCTATCCAGAAGGGAGAGATTCCGGCCCCGGCCGCCGGCCCGGCCGGGCCGGTCGACCGGCGCCGCCAGGAGCACGAGTAGCAGCACCAGCAGCCCGGCCCCGGCCCCGGCCAGAGCCTCCAGCCGTGACGGCCGCCGACCCGTCCGGCGGGACCGAGGACGAAGTCACCGCTCCAGTAGTCGGGACGCGACCGGCCGCCGGGCCTCGAGGGCGGCGGAGAGAGGCGAGTGTGTGGGGGACCGACCCCTGAGAGCGGAGGCCCCGATGGTCAGCCCGATGCCGACGTTCTTCTCGCCGAAGCAACTGGAGCGCCTGGAGGAGCTCGCCGACGCATCCCGGGCGCGCGTCGCGGAGCTGTACTCGTCACCGAAGCCGCCGCCCCTCCGGCGTCGCTCCCGCTCACGGCAGTACCCCGGTGGCCGGCCGAACCCGTGGCGCACCGCGGGGGGCCGCCACCGGGGATGAATGGCCACGGTGGACTGCACCGCGCGAGCGGGACCGCGCCGCCGGCGTTGTGACCGTTCGCGGTAGTTGGCGGATGGGCTGAAGGATCTGCGCTGGTCATCGAGAGACTGTTCAACCTGGTTGGCGGCGCCCGTTCACGTTTGTTGGCGCCTCCGTGTCGGGGTACGGCCTTGGCGCCCCAGGCGCATACAGGTGAACGTCCCCAGGTGTTGGTACGCGTTCCTCAGCGGACCTCGTGAGGTCACAACACCGTCCCTGCGGTAGGCGGAGTGCTCAGGCATCCCACTCGTCACTGCCTGGCTCACCACGCGGCCCGGACCGTACTGTGCTGCGCACGACGGCCTCCTTGAAGGCCGCCGCGGCGCGTCCCGTCAGGACGAGCCCGCGCGGGCGGTCGTCGGCGTGGGTGAACTGGACGACACCGTCACGCCGGCCAAGGCTGATGTTGGTGAAGGCGTAACCGATCCGAACGGGTCCGGGGTCCCGGCCCGTCAGCCGAGCTGCGACGACGTCGGCCACACCCCGGCCCATGGGCAGGGCTGCCTGGCAGGACATGCGGCTCGGCGCTCCGCCCACCGACACCCCGGCAGCCGCATCGCCGACGGCGTACACCTCAGGGTGCGAGATCGAGCGCAGGGTGGCGTCGACGAGCATCCGGCCGCCCTCATCCGTCGCGAATCCTGCCTCGCGCGCCAGCTCCGGCGCCTGGAACCCGGTGGTCCACACGACGGCGTCAGCGGCGAACGACGCGCCGCCGCGTGTGTCCAGGCCGTCCTGGCGCACCACCGCGACAAGGGTCTTCGGATGAACCGAGACGCCCAGCCGGTCGAGAGCGCGCCGCAGGTGGGTCCGGGCGCGCGGCGCGAGTCCGGACCCCACGTCGTCAGCACCGGTGAACAGCCGGACGCGCAGCTCGGGATAGCTCTCGGCCAGCTCCGAGGCGGTTTCCAGGCCGGTCAGCCCGCCGCCGACCACCGCCACTGTGCCTCCGGGCGTAATCTCGGCAACTCTGTACCGCAGCCGCGTCGCCTGCTCAAGGTCGGCGACGGTGTAGGCGTGCTCGACCGCCCCGGGGACCTCGTCGAGCCGCGCCCGGCTGCCCAGCGCGTACACCAGGGTGTTGTATCCGATGGTTCCGGGCGCGCCGTCCATGCACACGGTCCGGCCGGCGGTGTCGATCGCGGTCACGCGTCCGACGACCAGCTGGACCGGTGTACCGCTGAGCTGTTGCCGCAACGACGGCCCTGCCCATCGCCGCCCGGCGGCGACCTGATGGAGCCGGACCCGTTCGACGAACCGGTCCGAGGCGTTGACCAGCGTGATGGTGACGTCGCTGCGGCGCAGCTTGCGGGCGAGGCGCTTGGCCGCAAGGAGACCGGCGTAACCGGCGCCCACGACGACGAGGCGATGACTCATGACATGACTTCCTCTGTGACTACGGGCGGCTTCTGCGCCACCTCGGACAATCGGTCGAAACGCGCATCGACGTTCAGGCCGCGGTTGTGGCCACGGCAATCGCCCAGGCGATGTACAGGACGTTCACCACCAGCCGAGCCACCGCACCGGCCGGCCGCTCAAGGAGCCGGGGCCGGTCCGCACGCGCGCGGCGCAGCGCGTCCACGTGGGACACCAAGTAACAGGTGATCAGAGCAGCGGCGGCCCAGCCCCCGGTCCACCTGCCGCACGGAACCAGCACCAGCGCACCCACCAGTACCTCCGCCGCCCCACTGACGGCGACGAGGAGCCGCTCCCGACGGAGCCACGCGGGCACCAGTGTGCGGAAGTAGCCAGGGACCAGAAAGTGCGCGACCCCCGTGACGACCAGAAACACCGCCAAGGCAACGGAAGCGATAGCGTGCATGGCACGATGATCGACGCACCTCGCGCCTGGGCGCTTGAACAAAACGATCGCCGCATCGTCTTCGCCTCCGGTCCCGGGGCGACGATGTTCGCCGAGTCCCGCCCGTTCCGCGTCGCCCAACACCAGCTGCCCGTATGGAAAGCCGTGCTGCCGCTCGGTGGCTATGCCGAACTCCTCCAGCCGGGGCGGCCCATGGTGGCGGCGCCCGGGCTGATCGTTCCGCCCCAGCTGGCCCACGCCTGTGCGGCGACCTCTCCCTACATGGCGCTGTTCATCGACTCCTGGCTGCTGCCCTCACGGCCGGGGCCGATACGGCTCGGTTCGCACGAGGTCCGCCGCGTGCTCGCCGCTCTCGGCACCACCGATTCCGACAGCCCAGGCACCCGCGTGGACCTGGCCGCCGGATACGCCGAGCTGCAGACACTCGCTGGGCGCCCACCCCTCCTCGACCCGAGAGTCGCCCACGCTGTCCACCTGTGTACGTTGCACGATCCGAACATGCCCATCGCCTCCATCGCCAGCGAGGTCGGCCTGTCGGCCCCGCGGCTGCGCGCCCTGGCCCGGCAGGAGGTGGGCATCACGCTGGCGCGCTTGCGCCGATGGGGTCGGCTCCGCACCGCAATCGCCGACCTGCCGGATTCGACTGCCGCCCTGGCCGCAGCCACCGCAGGCTTCGCCGACCAGGCCCACCTCACCCGTACTGCCCGGGACTTCATCGGGCGTACGCCTGCCTCTCTGCGACGCGCTGACGCCTAAGAGCTCCTAACGCAACGTGGGGCGCAGGCGTCGCCAGCAGATGAGTGAGCAGGCGAGTTTCAGGAATGCCTCGTGGATGTCGTCGCGGG
>NZ_JBIRGD010000064.1:0-7399 GCF_044327805.1 Streptomyces sp. NPDC018019
GGGGGTTAGCTCGGGGGGGGCGGCCCCCCCCCCCGCGTCCGCGGTGTCTCGTATCTGGTGGGGGCTTTGGGGGGGGGGGGGGGGCTGACCGGGGGGGGGCCGCCGGGGGTGGGGGGGCGCCCACGCCGTGACCCCACGGCAGGGCCCCATCGTGTCGACGGTCCTCCCGCGGCGAGCGGCCCTGTCAGAACATGTCCCGCTGGTTCCAGTCCCCGTTGAAGACGGCTTGCCAGTGCGGGTGGCCGGTGGTGACCGGGTCGATCCGGGCGGCCCAGGACACCAGGCTGCGTGCGGCGTCCCGTTTCTCCGCCGACGTGGTCAGCGCGCTGCGGCGGAGGGACCAGTACAGGGCCAGCAGCGTCCAGAGCTGTGCCGCGCTGCCCGCGAGGAGCCGATGCGCCGGGTCTTCTTCGTCGTCCGAGTTGTGGAAGATCCGGCCGGTCGCGCCGTCCAGCAGAAGGTCGTGCCGGACCCAACGGCCGAGGCGGTAGAGAACGCCGGTGCCTTCGGGGCGGGAGACGCCGACGGGCCAGTCGGCTTCGGGCAAGCCGGTCTCGTCCAGGTCGTCGAGGGACGCGAAGGGAAGAAGATCGTCCAGTGCCGGCACGCCGGTGACCGTCAGGAAGGTGCGGGCCGCCTCGCTCCGCAGACCGGCGGGAAGCCGGTCGGCGGCGAGCACGGTGCGCAGGCCGTCCCCGAAGACGGTGTCCAGCCACGCGGGCGTGGGGGCGTCCGGGCGGGCGGCCTCGTCCGGCATGCGCCACAGCGCGGAACGGCTGTGCGTGCCCAGCAGGGGAGCAGCGCGCCATGCCGGTCCGGTGACGACCCGCTGCTCGTCGGCCACCCGTACGGCGAATACCCCCGCGCCGCCCCCGAAGAGCCACGTACCCGCGCCCGCCGCGGCGAGCGGGCCGACGGCCGCCGGCGTACGGGGAGCGGGAATCCCGTCCCGGCCGAGGGGCGACGCGGCCACGTCGATGACGCGCCCGTCGGCGCTCTCGACCTCTCCCTCAAGGTCGTAGCATTCCGCCACGACCACCGGGCCGCCGAGCGGGGCGCCGTCTTCGATGCGCCAAGGACGCTCCGTGTAGAAGCCGTCGGCATCGGTGTCGACGTCGCAGTCGTCCGGTAGGTCGTCCTCGTCGGTCTCGACCTGGGTCACGACGACGGGTTCTCCCCGCAAGGTGCCCACGAGCAGTTCGTCGGCGCGCGCGTCGTCGCTGGGCGCGGGGCCGAACACGCCGTACGGACGCCAGCGAGACCATACGGTGGACCACGCCAGTGGCCCGCCGCACTCGGCCAGCCGGTCGGCGAATTCCCGTTCCCCCCGGCCGACCTCGGCCCAGTGCAGCCAGGAAAGCCACTCGTCATGGCCGGCGGGGGAAATGCCCGCCGATTCCACGTAATGAATGACGGAGGCGCGGGTGCCTTGGGGGACACCGTCCGGGTAGGCCACGGCCAGGGCGGTGAGCAGAGAACGGTGGTCGGCGTTGGCGACGAAGGGCGGTTCGTCCAGCAAACCGGTCAGACGGCCGGCGGACGCCGCGTGCAGAGGAAGCGCGAAGGCGGCGTAATGCCCGGCCGGTGTCCGATCGCGCCAACGGTCGCGCGGATACCTGTTGACCGTCAGGTCCAGCAGGGCATCGGTGACCCGCAGTTGCTCCTCGGGCGTCGGCGGCTGCAAGGACCGTACGAGATGACGGACTCCGTCCTGGCGGAATCCCGCACAGTCATCTCCTCGGGATTCGGCTGTGTACAGGATGTCAGGGCAGGAGGACGCTACGGTACGCAATTCCTCCTCGCTCGCGGGAATCCCCGCAGCAGTGCACAGCAAGGACCATACGGAGAACGGAACGTCCCGGCGTTCCGCCATGGCGAGCGGGCGCAGCTGCGGGTGATCCGAGACGAGCGCCTGGGCGGACGGAAACGCCGAACGGTCCGCACCTGGCGCCGACTCATCCGGCGCGGTGAGGGACAGTGCCGCCGGGCGCGTGAGCGGCACTTCGGCGAGGGCCAGTTCGGCGTCGGTCTCCACGACGACCCGAATGGCCCGACGGCCGTACATCATGAGCCTCGGGACCAGGTTCCCGGCAACGCGCTCGGCTTCCTTCGACGTCACCGAGGCGCCCGCCCACTGCACGTTGCCGAGCAGCACCGACACCTGGCCGCCCTGCTGAACCCGCTCGCGGATCGCGTCGTCGAGTGGATTGGCGCGCCGGCGCAGGAAGTCGGCGTCGTGCCCCCAGGAAGCCAGCAGCGCGGCCGCGACATCGTCGGCGTCCCGCCCCCGGCAGTCCACCTGGACGGTTTCCGGACGCCGTGCGTGCGCCTCGTCCAGCAGCCGCGACTTGCCCGCCCCGACGGCACCGGTGACGTGGAGAGCCCGGCTCTCCTCCTGCGGCTCGTCCAGCCACTGGACGAGCCGTTCGACTGCTTCATCGAAATGCACGGGGGACGGCTCCGATCGAAAGGTGGGGATAGCGGGGGGCCAGGGGCGCCGCGGGCAGCGGTATCACCGGGGGCCGGTGATACCGGAGGCACCAGGGGCGCCGGGGACGGCGTGAGGACGGTACTACGACTGCCTCGTCCGGATGGCCTTGTCCCAGGCCCTGAGCAGTTCGCCGCGTACCTGATTCATTCCCACACCCCACTTGTGCTTCAGTTCCGCTTGCCGCTCTTCCGTTGTCTGGTTCGGCGCCACGCCTTCCGTCGCCACGTCTCCGTAACGGTATGGGATGGCGTAAGAGATGTCGATATCGCTCTTCTGGTCGGGCACCGATTGCAGTTGCTCCGGAGACAGTTGCGAGTACTTCGTTCGTTCCGCCCCGGCTTCTCTTTCCAGGTTGTCACTGATGTAGTGCGAGCAGTTGGCACCGCCGAGCTGATTGCTGTTTCCGCATGGTTCGTATTCGGTGTACATACCGGAAATCTTGAACCGGTCGGGATGCTCGGCCATCACCCGCCGCAGGGCTTCGCCGCCCAGGGGCTCGGAGTGCCCGTGCTCCTCGTCCCCCTGCCGTGATGCGCTGGGCAGGGACGAATCGATCATGTAATGAGTCCTGGTCTGCCCTTCGTGGGTTTCCGTGACCTCGATGACCAGGTAATTACGGCCGGACATGTCAGGGCGGAAGATGTCGTCGGCGGCTTTGCCGACTTCCTGGCGCCACAGGGCGTTGATGCGCCTCCGCTCCATGGCGAGCTTCTTCCGGTGCTCCTCGGCGGTCATTCCGCCGTCGTCAGGGACGTTCTGCCGCGCGACGTATTCCCGCGCCCAAGCCGTCGGTGCTTCGTTGCCGAGCGAACCTCGGGTGATGTTGTGACCGTGGTGGAGCCGCAGACCGCCGTTGGCCACGTCGTTGTCCCGGATGGGGACGTTGAGTGAGGAGTACTGCTCGTGTACGGCATTGCTCAGCCGCCCGAGACCGGCGATCGCGGCCATGCGCTGGTGCCGGTCGAGCTTGGCGAAGCCCGGCAGGACCTTGTCCAGCGCCTCGACGTCCAAGGGGCCTTTTGCGTTGATCTGCCTGACGGCGGAGAGCAGCGGCGCCTCACCGCCCTCGCCCGGTTTCGCCCACCGGTCGAAGGAATCGAGCACCGGGCCGATGTCCATCTGCGCCACGTTGTGCGTACGCCGCAGCCGCTGCTGGGCCACATCGGGGGCCATGCCGTCATGGGTGTCCGACTCGGTCTGCGCCTGGTTGTAATCGGCTGAACCCTTGTATTCCTGGCTGTCGAAAGGCCGGCCGGCTTCTTGTTCCGCCTGTGCTTTGACCTCGCTCGACGCAGGCTTGGTCTTCTTGCCCTTGCCTCCGCCGGAATCCCCGTCCCCGGAGCCGTTCGCGGCTGTCGTCTGACCGGCGGGCTCGGCCGGTGGCCGGCGTTCCGGATCTGCCGGTTCGCCGAGCGCGTGCCGGTTCGGGCGCCCCGGCGAACCGGCCTCCGTGCCGCGCTGCGGGGTCCCCTGGCCCGGCAGCCGGTCGGCGACCGGGCGGCGGTCGCTGCCCAGCGGGATGGCGTGCACGCCGTGGTCGCCGCTGTGGAGGGGCCGGTCGCTGCGGCGGCCGGTCTGGGAGTCGACGTAGGTGATCTTGCCTTGGTGGTTGACGACGTTCCAGGCGTGGGCGCGGCCGTGGCGGTCCTGGGTGACGATGACCGCCTGGGAGCCGTGGCCGGCCTGCCGAAGCGTGTCCTCCAGACGGTTGAAGGCGTCCCGGCCGTTGCCGAAGTCGGTGAAACGGGCGCCGAGGGTGTTTTCGATCCGGTCGCGGCCGTTGCGCTCCCCGCGATCGGAAGGAGTCCCGTCCGCGTTGGGGTCCGGGGTGCGGTGGGCCGCGGCGGTGGGGTGGCCGGAATACGTGTCGGCCGTCGCGAGGGCGGCGTCCACGCAGTTGTTGTTACGGCCCGGAGCGTCGGGACCGGGCTCGTTGATGCGATCGACCCAGTCACCGCGGTTCGGGTCCGGGTGCGTCTCCGGGTTGCCGTCCCCGTCCCGGGGAATCGCCTCGTCGACCCGCTGCTGGTGCTCATCGGAAGGCCCGTCGAGACCACCGGGGCGCTCGCGGGGACGGGTTTCGGAGGAGGGGGTGGGGGATTCGGGCGAAGGCGAGGGGGCGTCGGGTGAGGGCGTGCCGGGGTACTGGTGGGGCGGCTGGGCCTGGTGGGGTGCTGGCTGCTGGGTCTGTGGGTGGGGGGTGTGCTGCTGAGGGTGGGCGTACGGCTGGGGGTGCGTGTATGGCTGGGAGTGCGCGTATGGCTGGGGTTGGGCGTACGGAGCCTGCTGTTGGTACGGATTCGGGGTCGGTTGCTGTTGGTGCGGATTCGGCTGCTGTTGGGCGTACGGGTTCGGTTGCTGGTACGGGGTGTGCTGGAGAGGCTGAGGTTGCTGCGGCTGGTGCTGCGGCTGGTGCTGGGGCTGGTGCTGAGGGTTGGAGTGTTGCTGCTGAGGGGTTTGTGTTTGGGCCTTGGTGGGGTCGTACGGGGTGCGGTTGGCGTCGAGGGTCAGGTGCCAGACGCCGTCGGCCTTGGTGTTGATGGGCTGCTGGCTGATCTCACCGGTCTGGCTGTCCACCCAGATGACCCGGCCGTTGTGGTTCACGGCGTTGAAGACATGGGCGCCGCCGCCCGAGCCGTCGGGGTTCTTGGGCCAGGTGACGAGGACCGCGGAGGCTGCGCCGTGGCCGGCCTGGCGCAGTTCGTCGGCGATGCGGGAGTAGGCGTCCTGGGAGTTCGAACCGGAGTTGCGGAACCGGGTGCCCGCCCACTGCTCGATGTTCCGGGTGCCATCGCGCTCGCCCGAGGCGCGGTCGATGCCACCCTTGCCGTCGGGGTCGTACGTACGGACCGCCGACACCTGCGGGTTGCCGTACCAGGACTCCATGAAGGAGCGGGTGCAGTCGGCGCAGTTGTTGGAACGGCCGAGGACGGTGGGGCCGCCGTCGTTCTGGTACCGGGCCCAGGGCTGGAACGGGTCGTTGAACGCCCGCGGGGTGCCGTCCGGGTTCCGCGGGAAGTTCGCCTCCAGCGCCTGCTGGTCGTGCGGGTACGGCGAGTACAGCCCGCTGGGCTGGTGGTTCAGGCTGGCGCGGACGTGCTGGATGCTCGGACGGCTGGGGTCCTGGGGGACCGGTGCCTGGTATGGGGGCTGGTGGGGGACCGGGGGCTGCTGAGGTGCCTGCTGGTGGGGTTGCTGAGGCGGCTGGTGTTGGTTGTGGTGGGGGAGAGGCTGGGGCTGGGGGGTCTGGTGGTACGGCTGGTGGTGCGGCTGCGGCTGCGGCTGTGAGTGGGGCTGGGGAGTCTGCTGCGGGGCGGGGGTGGGGACGTGGCTCTGGAGTGTGGGCTGGGAGTGGTTGGGCTGCTGTTGGTGGGGCTGCTGAGGAGCGGACTGGTAGGGCTGCTGCTGAGGGGCTGGCTGCTGGGCGTATGGATTCTGCTGCGGGTATGGCTGCTGCTGAGGGGCTGGCTGCTGGTAGGGCTGCTGGAACGGCTGCTGTTGGTACGGCTGGTACTGCGGAGGCTGCTGCTGTAGAGGCTGCTGGTGCGGGTGCTGTTGGGGAGCGGGCTGATGGGGGTGCGGCGTATTGGAGGGTGGTGAGCTAGGAGAGTGGGGGTTGGGCTGTGAGGGGGTACGGGTGGGGGCGTCGGCCTCGTTGGGACGGGTGGGGCCGTCGAGCCGGGGGTTGTGGGGCGGGCGCTCCGGGCGGGGTTGCTGCGTGTGGTCCTGGATTGCCTGCGAACCGTCCGGGCGACGGGTATCGGCAGGAGGAGTGGCCGCCGCGTCCCGGCGCGGGCCGTCGAGGCGCGGGTTGTAGGCCGGGCGCTCGGGGTCCCGCTGCTGGCTGATGTCGTGAATCGCCTGCGAGCCGTCGGGACGGCGGTTGGTGCGGGAGGTGGGCGCGGAGTTGTTCGTGGGGCTGGGGTTGGTGGGAGTGCTGCCGCGTGGAGGTGCGGTGGGTCCGGGGGCGGCGCCTTGCTGAGGCATGGCGGGAGCGCCCATGACCGGGCCCGCGGACTGGGGGGAGTTCTGTTGCGGCTGCTGAGGTGTGGTGGGCGTACCGGTGCTGGGGTCCGCGCTGTGCTGGGTGGGCGGGGGCGCCGTCATGGTGGCGGCCGACTGGGTGGAGACGGAGGTGTCGGAATCGTCCACCGTCGGCATGGGGTCGCCCGGTGCCGGATCGCGCTGCTGGATCGGCTGGCCCGAGGACGGCGTGTGCTGAACGGGTGCGCCCTGGGAGGGCACGCCCGCGTGCGGAACGGACGGACGGCCACCACCGCTGCTGCCGGAGTTGTCGGAGGCGCCGTTGTTGCTGCCGTCGCCGGTGTTACTGGGCGGGTTGCCTGCCACCGGGTCCACGGACGGCGAGTGCTGCTGAGGAGCGGCGGACGCGTCGGGGCCGGGGGAACTGGCCCTTTCCGGAGACGGCTGGTCCGGGACCGACGCGGCCTCGGGGGACGGACCGGGAGCCGGCTGGGTGGAGATGTTGTTGGGATTGTTCTCGGGATTGGGACGGGCCGAGTCCGGGGTGGTGTCGGGCGTCGGCTGTGTGCTGACCGACTCGGGGCCGGGCGCCGGTTGGGTAGTGAGGTTGTTGGGGTTGTTGTCCGGATTGGGGTGGGCCGAGTCGGGGGTGTGGTCCGGGGCTGGCTGGGTGGTGAAGTTGTTGGGGTTGTTGTCCGGGTTCGGGCGGGCCGAGTCCGGGGTGGTGTCCGGTGTCGGCTGGGTGCTGATGGTGTCCGAGGGCGTGTTGTGGTCGGCGGCGAGGGTGCTGTGCGAGCTGGAGGAACCGGTGTCGGTACCGGCGTACGGGTTGTGGTCGTTGCCGCCCTGGAAGCCGCTGTCGAAGGGGGAGCGCTGGTCCGGGGGCGGCAGGGGCTGCGCCCGGGGGACGTCTCGGTTGCCGTC
>NZ_JBIRGD010000065.1:0-7081 GCF_044327805.1 Streptomyces sp. NPDC018019
GAACAACTCCCACAACTCATCGGGTACCAGCCGTTCCACCAAGCCCACCATGAACGGCTCAACGACTCACCAGCACCAAAGGAAACGCTGTCTAACGAGTTGGTGCGTGATAGCGCGCAGAGGGAAGCGGTGCCCGGCCGCCCTTCCGCTCGCCCCAAGGCGACGTGGCAAAGCTCCACCAGCTTGGCTGGTGGAGCTTTGTTGTCGCACAGCCCCGCACCTGCGGGGAGCCGAGCCTCAAGGAGAGCCGGGTACGACCGCGGGCCCACCCCCGCGCTCGCAGGGGCAGTGGCTTGCTTCACCCGTACTTCCGAGATGCAAGCGCCTCAACGCGTTACGGACTGTCTGCTGGGCTGCCCACGCATCTGGCAGGCATGTGGCGCCGCGGTGCGCCGGCACCCTCGGCAAGACTGCGGCGCGTCACCGTGGTCTTGCCTGCTGGGCTCACCGGTTCATCTGGGCGGAATTCGCGAGGAGGGCGCCGATCTGCGGCCTCGTGGGGTCTCCCAGGACGATGTCATCGATATTGCGGTACCGGCGTCCGTCAACGTCGACCGGATCAACGCGCTGCCCGCGCATGACCCGGTAGATGAGGCGGGACAGGTTCGACCACTGGTTTTCCAAAGCCATACCGAAGGAGCCGACGTAGGCGTAGCGGCGACCGCTATCATCCCCGCTGGATTCCCCGTCTCGGATTGTCTCGTGGATACGGTTGAAGATCCATGGAGTGCGGGCGGCCTCGGCGGTGGCCTGGGCGATGTAGGCCAGGCGCAGGCGGTAGCTGTTCGCAGTCTGCCGGGTAATGCCCTGGAACGACATCAATTGATTGTGCAGGTACCATGGCGTATAGACCATGTCGCCGCGTTCACGGTTCGGGTCCAGGCTGTTGTAATTCTCGTCGTAGCCGAGATCGTTGAAGTGGCCGGCTTGGTTGTACTGGTCACGCCATGCCCGGGCCAGTGCGCTCCGATCGCCACCAGCGTCGCCGAATTGCCACCTATGGCTGTTGGCGCCGAAGCCGACGAGGTAAAGATCGTTCGTCCGGAAGTACAGCGTCAAGTGCATCTGGTCCTGGTTAGGGCCGGTCAAGACCTGAACCTCGATGAAGTGGTTCTGTATGGTCTCGGTTTCCCATAGACGCCTGTCCACATTCCGGTTGTTGATCTGGTGCCCGGCCCAGGTGCGGAGGGAAGTGATGAAATCACTGTACCTCGTCGCCCCTTCCGGCGTTCTCATCTCACCGTCCAAGTCAGAGACATACCAGGGTATGACGGTCCAGCGGGAATTTCCCGTGTCTGCGTGGGCCGGTGTCGAGTTGGCGTTCAGCAGCCCGCATGTGGCGAGCAGGGCAAGAAGCAGCACGCCAAGGCGTCTGCCGACGCGGCGCACGATGGACACTGGATGCACGGGAGTTCTTCCTACGTTTGAGCGCAGAGCCCCAGCGGGGCCCCGCGGGAATGTGTCGGCAAGGCGTCAGCCGGCGATGCAGGCGCATGCCGGAGTTGCCTCCTTGCCCGTCGGTGCCCTCACCCTGCCGTGCGGACCTAACGCTGATCTAACGTCGGCACCCAGGCACCGCTCCGGCTCCGGCTGCGTCCAGTCGTGCAGCCCGCGGCGTACGGAGGAAGACTGCCCGTGCGGCGCTACGGCCGGGCCCAGTGGCCCCGCGTGCTCGACCGTCCAGCGCGGTGCGGGGCACCGCAGTTGGTTGTGTGGCTACCCTGTGCGGGCCGCTGCTTGTGGGCCGGGCACCGCGCGGGAGACAAGGGCACACCCGCGAAAAAATCGTTCGCTCTCAACACCGAACCGCACATCGCCGACCTCGGCGGAACGGAGCCGCATATCCAGGCGGAGGTATTCGGCGACGACTTCCGGAAGGCGTACCGGATACTCCGTGCCGTTCAGCAGGCGAGCGGGGGGGAATCCCGACGACCTGGCGCAGGCAAACCCCGAGGAACTGCCCGGCATGGCATGGATGCGGGTGCCGATACGTCTCTCGTGGGTCAGCGTGCGTGCCAGCCCGTTGCAGTGCCCTGCTTCCAGGCTCGCACCGCGGTGAGGTCCGTATGCTCCGTCTGGGGATCCATCGCATCCGGTGGAAACCACGCCAGCTCGGAGCACAGGTGCGGCTCCCGGTTCTCCGGGGTGCCCTTCCACTGTGTGGTGTGGAGGTACCAGCCGATGACGGGCGTGCCGTCGTCGCTGATCGTGTTCAGTACATGGGCTGTGTGCAGGTCCTCAAGCTGTACGTGGAGGCCGACTTCTTCCCATGCCTCGCGTACTCCGGCCTGGTTTACCAGCTCACCGTGCTCGACTCGGCCGCCGGGCAGTGACCACAGCCCGTCGGCGAATCCGGTGTTCGCACGCCGCATGAACAGCACGCGGGCTTCCTCGTCTTCGATGACCAGTCCGGCGAAGACGACGGAGGAGCGCCTGAGTTCCGACACGCGAAGGCCCTTCAGTTTGTCCGTGTACTGGGCCGTACTGAAGTCTGCCTGACGTGGTCGGTGTTCGGCCCCGGGAACTACTTGGTGCTGGTCAGAAGATCGGCGGACGGCCGGCGCGGGTCAGCCGGGCCACGGTGCGCCAGCTTATGGGCGAGCGGGTGCCGGGGTGGGTGTGCAGGCCCTCCTTGAGGTCGGCGAGCGTGGCCTGCCAGGCGTCTCGGCCACGCACGCGCCATACCCTCAGGGCGGCCCAGGTGGCGAGGTTGGCGGGGATCAGCAGGGCGGGGAGGGTGCGGCGGGCGAGCCAGATGCGGTTGCGGGCGGTGGGCCGGTAGAACTGGGCGTGGCGAGCCGGGTGGGTCGCTGGGGGGGGTGGACGACGATTTCGGACCGGTAAAGGCCCGTGTAGCCGTGCTGCCACAGCCGCCAGGCGAGGTCCACCCCTTCATGAACAGGTAGAACGCGCCGGGCCACTGCCCGGCCAGGTCGAACGCGGAGCGGCGCACCATGAGGAAGCCTTCGGCCATGACGGTCACGGTGCCCGGGCGCGTCGCATCGGCGGCGCGCAGGCGCGGTACCCAGCGGCGCAGGGTGATGCCGGTGTCGGGGTCGGCGATGCGCGGCTGCACGTAGGCCAGCGAGGGGTCGTCTTCCAGCTCGGTGGCGAAACGAAGACGGCTGCTGCGGCAGCGCCGCGGCGCTCGGCGACGGCGAAGACGGCGGCGGCTTCCATGTCCGCGACGAGGATGCCCTCGGTGCAGCCCTGGGCGATCTCCTGCGCGGTCTCCCGGTAGGGCGCATCGGCGCTCCAGGCCGCGCCGGTGTGTGCCGGCAGGCCGAGGGCGCGGAGGTCGTGGTGCAGGCGGCTGCTGAGCGCGGGCCGTGCGTAGCGGGCGGGGGCGAGGTAGTGGCGGGAGAGTCCTTCGTCGCGCAGGGCTTGGGTGCACACCACGATGTCCCGGCGTCCAGGCACGTCTGCAGGAAGGCGGCGGTTCCGACCGTGATGACCGTGCGGGCCTGTGTGTCTTGCAGGACGGTGCGCCGGTAGAGGAGGAGGGCGTCGGCGAGGCCGGTGAGCGTGGCGTGCGGATGGCGGGCCCGGATGTAGGCGGCGTGCTCGGCAGGGTCGGTCACCGCTGGCAGGGCGTGCTTGCCGGGGCGCAGCCAGAGCCCGTCGTCGGTCACCGGGCGCTCTCCCGGGCGGCCAGGGCGGTGGCGAGCTGTTGCCCGGCGGTGCGGTTGACGTGGTTGAGCACATGCCAGAGCAGGACAGGGTCGTCCATGTGCCGCAGGCGTCGGTCGTAGCCCAGGCTGTGCCTGGCCAGCGCCTCGACGAGCTGGTCCTTAGTCACCTGGGTCAGGTCAGTGCCGGCGTCATAGAGGTCTTCCAGTACGTGGCCGATGCGGCGGTCGCCGCGTGAGCAGACCGCTTCCAGGTGCATGCGGCTGGTGGCGAACTGCTCCACCCGGTGGTGCGCTGCGAAGTCCGCCTCGCCGACCAGGGCGCGGACGCGGTCGCGGATCTGGTTGCCGTAGGCGTGGGCCGTGTCCGGGTCCGTCATCGCCAGGCGCTGGGTCGGCGTGCCCGGCTTGGGCATGAACTGGTGGAGCTTGATGATCACGTTGGTGTCCGCGGCGCCGAGCCGCTGGCGCACGTCCAGGGGGTAGTCGGCGATGGCGAGGCGGTCTGCCCGGCGTTCGCCGGGGCGCCGATGATGAAGTAGAGCATGACGGTGTTGATGTTGCCATTCGCCCGGCACAGTTCCAGGGCCCGGTCGATGCGCTCGGGGGCCCTCGTCTGGCGCGGTGGCCGGCGCGTTCCGGGAGGGACCACCGCGCGACGCTGCCACCCGGCACAATGTGCTCTCCGCCAACTCCGCATTCTTCAAGTTCGTGCTGCAGACCCGGGTCCTGCCCAAAGAGACGATGGACGGCAATCCCTTCGACGGGGTGCCGTACCCGGCCATGGACCCGCTGCTCACCCGTACCGAGGACCTGACCGAAGCCGAGTACGTCACGCCGGCCCGCATCGCCCGTAACGATCATCCGTGCCGCCGTACGGCGTTCCGGCTGTACGTCCTGATCCTGGTCCTGTACCACCTGTGTCTGCGGATCGATGCCGCACTCGGCGCGCGGATCGAAAAGCTGGGCTACGACAAGGGCCACCACATCCTGGAGGTACAGATCAAGGGCGGCACCTGGGTCACCAAGGCGGCGCCGCCGTTCGTCTGGCACGCCATCCAGGTTCTCGTCGGGGGCCGCACCGAGGGTTTCATCTTCTGCACCAGTACCGGCAGGCGGCTCGACCAGGCGTCACAGTGGCGCGCGATCCGGGCCACCGCAAAGCGGGCCGGCCTGCCGCAGAAGAAGATCGGCCCCCACTCCCTGAAGCACTCCATGATCACCCACGCGTACGACCGGCCCGGCGCCCGCCCGGAGAAGATCCAGCACTGGGCCGACCACAAGGACCCGCGCACAACACAGCGGTACACCCAACGCCGCAGCGCGCTGGAAGGCAGCCCCGCCTATGACGCGGCCTCATCCATGGCCGAGCAATTGGATGCATCGTGGCGGTGGTGTTCGGCACAGCCCGCACGCGGCGGTCCGGATGACTTCCGGCCGCCGATCTGCCGGGAGGACCCACACGGGCTGTTAGCCTCTGCACAATGCCTGGACCGGCGGCAGCAGTGGGGGTGCTGAGCACGGTGGCCGACGATCGACCTGATGCAAACACACCCGGCCAGGGCGACAACCACGCGGGCGGTGCACAGCCGTCTGCATCGCCGCCTCCCGCGTCGGCGCACCAGCCAACACCGGACGGCAGACAGGCCGGTAGCGCGGTCGGAGGCTGGTTCAGCACACATCAGCAGGCAGCCTGGATCACTGCCGGGGCGACTGTCCTCGCCGCCCTGATCGCTGCTGTGGTGCCTCTCCTCGGTTCCTCCCGTGGCGACGAGGCCGACGGTGCCCCGATCACCGTGCCGACTTCGTCGGCACCTGCCACGACACCTGAATCGGTACCCGCCTCCGCCTCGCCGTCGGAGCAGAGCAAGATACCCAGGCCGGCTCACAGTTCGTCGCCCGCGGGAAGCGAACTCTGGCGCGGCTCGCTGCTGCTCGACACCGACCCCAAGGACCTGGACGCCGGACAGCCTGTTGCTGTCGGCTATGGCAACGAGGGCGATGTGTACATGCTGCCCGAGAACGAGATCGAAGGCTGGAACGGCACCGTGATCTCTCGCTGGTCAGGCCCTGCGACCAGTCTGCCGGGGTACGAGGAATGCTTGCTCACGGTCAATGCCGCGGGAGCTGCCAAGCAGCAACTCAGTAAGAACACGGTGTTATGCGTACGGACAAGCGCTGGGAATATCGCCCGGCTCAGGCTCACTGCGCTCGGCGCCGACGGCATCGGCAGCGACCACCGCACCACGTTCGACGCCGTCACATGGCGCGCGAGCTGAGCCACCCTGGACGGCGCTGCGCCCCAAGGCCACAAGACTGTGGTCTGCACGGCGGGGACGTCGGCTGCGGAGCGTCCCAACTGGAGGGCCAGGGGGCCTGACGCCTCTCCCAAACGGTGTGCGGGACGGCTGAGACGGGTCTGTGGCCACTGTCTCGTTGTGGACCGTCCCGCCCCGAGCCATGACCGGGTCACACTGACTGCGCAACCCGCTCCTGGAACCAGGCGGACAGGACCGTAGCGAGAAGAGCCAGTGGTCCGTGGCGGGTAGCGCAGAACGAGCCCGCATCGGGGAACCCGCTGCAGTGGGATCAAGGGAGCCAGCGACAGGGCGTGCGGTGCGGTGGGCGACGAGCTGCCTGCGCAGGTCTGCGAGGGTGCTGGTGCCGCGTGCGAAGTCGGCTCCGCCCAGCTGAGCGTCGAGGCCGAACTCGACACCTGCACTTACGACACCGGCATCACCGTCACCGACGCCCAGATCGACGCCCTCGCCATGACCCGGCACCGCTTCCACGGCGACTGGAACTACACCCTCCACCCCGGCACTCCGGGCGTGGACAGCACAGCCCCGACTGCCCGCCCGGCAAAGGCGCCCCTGTCACCGAAGGCCGCATCACTGCGCGGCCCGGAGCTGACCGGGATGCCCGAGGAGGAGCTGGACTACCTCGTCGGCGAACTGCCGTCGGCTCTGGACGAGTTGCGTGAGCGTGAACGGCTTCGACAACGCGGATCCGATCGACGCAGGGCTCGCGGAGCCGGCGCCAAGGACAAGCTGACCGCGGCCGACCAAGTCCTGACTACCTGCTCTACCTGCGCAAACTCGGCCCCCGAGACCTGCTGGCCGAACTCTTCGGCGTCAACGGCAGCACCCTCACCCGGTCCGTTCACCAAGTCCAACCACTCCTGGTCAAGCGCGGCCTCACGATTCCGCCCTCAACAGCCCGGTTCCGCACACCCGCGGACGCGGCCGCGTTCCTCGCAGCAGTCAACGGCTCAACGAGGACCAAACCAGCATGTTGATTCTCTGCAAGCCCTTATGGGCCGTCGGCCGCGAGATGCCCATCTCTGCGGAGTGCCCTGGTCGGTTTCGCCTCCGGCGTGTTTCATGGGTGGTCAGGATCGGACGGTGTGTCTTGGTGGTGTTCCCGGGGCGAGGAGGCTGTTTGCGGTCGCC
>NZ_JBIRGD010000066.1:0-5748 GCF_044327805.1 Streptomyces sp. NPDC018019
GGTCAAGGCCTGGGTCATGCTCGAACTGCGCATCGCGGAATCAAATGATCGGCCCCTTTGCCGCAGGCTGCGGCTGGCAGCCCTTGCCGAGGCGCTCTATGCGTTCGGATCGGTGCTGGCCGAGTGGCGGGGCTCCGGTGACCGTGAGGAGCGCTGGCGTGCGCGGTGCCCGCGCCTTCGCCACCAACTAGCAAGACCGCCACGGCGCCCTCACACACGACCAGCGCCTGATCCCCTGGCACTTGTTCACCCTCGGCGGTACCTACGAGGATGACAGCCTCGCCGTCAAGGAAGCCGCGCAGTGCATGCGCATCCGCGCCCCCCTCGCCCAGACCCTGCACGCCCTGCCCGACGGAGCCGACTTCCATATGACCTCCACCCCGCCCCCGAACGACCCCGACCTGCTTTCCCACCACGAATTCGAGGTCTTCGCCGACTACTCCATCCTGCTGGTCCAGGACGAAGGCGCGTACCTGGGTGACCAACCTGACCCCGCCTGGTTCGACACACTGGCCGCGGACTGGATCAATACGGCCCCCGGCATCATCGGCATCGGCGCCGCCCGCCCCTTCGACGTTCCCGTCACCGTCGATGTGCGCCGCACGCCGTCGGCCGACGACGCGGAACGGCAGCAGGCCGACCACGTCACCGAGGCCGGCCTCACCCTCCCCTCCGGACGCCTGCTGATCTTCATGCAGGACTTCGATGATGGACTGCCCCGCATCTCCCTCGCCCCCGGGACCTACGCCGTGCGTATCTACTCCCACGGCCTGCGCACCGTCTCCGAGGATGGGCTGGAGGGCGAAGACCGCTACCACGTGGTGCTCTGGCCCACCGACGAGGAGCACTCCGCCCAGGTCCTCAAACGCTACCCCGAGCCCCTGCCCGGCGGCTGAGTCGCAGACTGTCGCCACATAGGCGGGCGTTCCCGCACACGGCGTCCTTCATCGCCAGCAGGCCCTTCGGGCTGCCGCTGCTGAAGACGAGGTAGAGCGGCTCCCTGATGCGGTGGCCGCGAGTGATGACCCGCGCACCGCCTTGGCACCGTCGCGGATCGACGCAGGAACGCGAGCGTCGGGCCGCGGCCGCCGCCGATGCGGTCCGGCCGGCGCTGGCGTGCGAGGACTGCGGACAGGAGCGGGCGGCCGGGCTGCGCGGGGCGGGCGGCTACCCACGCCGGACCGAAGCCGGGCTGGTCACGGCCACCTGGTCCGCCGATCTGACCGACCCGGACGACGTCGCCGCCATCATCGGTCAGGTCCGCGCGACGCTGGGCACCGACATCGAGGCCGCTCGCCAGCAGCTCCTGGAACTCGTGAGCAGGCTCTGCCGGAGTACCGCAGCAGTGCCCTCGCGTGGCTGGGCCAGACTGAGGAGACCGAAGCCGAGGCGCGGCGGGCGTACGAGACCGAGCAGGGGCGCTGCTGGTACCGGCACAACCCGAACGGCGCGGACGCCGTCGCCGCAGCGACGAAGGCCGCCGAGGCTGCCCGCGAGCGCACCGCCGAGTACCTGCTGGCGACGCGGCTGGAGCA
The DNA here is from genome assembly GCF_044327805.1 of Streptomyces sp. NPDC018019. Classification (NCBI taxonomy): domain Bacteria; kingdom Bacillati; phylum Actinomycetota; class Actinomycetes; order Kitasatosporales; family Streptomycetaceae; genus Streptomyces; species Streptomyces sp. NPDC018019. The sequence continues at coordinate 1,536 of NZ_JBIRGD010000066.1, forward strand.
GCTGCGCGAGCAGGCCGCTGAGCGCTGCTGCGAGGAATCCGCCACCACCACTCCCACGCGCTGCGCTGCCCCGGATCAAATGGGCGGTTGCTCGCGGCGGGACGGAACCGCACCGTGCGGCCGACAAGCCTTGCCGTCCCGCGATGTCTGTGCCCGCCACCGTGCTCAGGAGCTGGCCGGAGAGGTGGCGTGATGAACCAGATTCCCCAGGAACCGTCCGAGCTGGACGCCTGGTGGCGTGAGGCGCTCGGCGAAGACGTGGCCTACTGGGTGCAGCCCGTACAGGTTCCGTTGTGGGAAGTCCACGAGCCTGGCGCGCCACCGCGCAGCTCGTGAGCCGTCGCCCCGCAGCTGCCCCACCATGTCCCGGCTGTAGTGTTTCATCCGAGGACCGGGCATCTGGATCTGCGTCCGGACTCCCCGGCCTACGCCACTCAGCTGCGCCTGATCACCGCGCGGATCATCGCCGGCAAACAGCTCGGCTGGCACCGACGCGGAGCGCACGGTGCGGATCCTGCCCCGGGTGCCGCGCCCGCTCCCGGACCGCGCCGGAATCCCCGGCCATCGCGCCGGCCGCTCCGCAGGCTCCGGTGAAGAGGCGCGAGATGGGATCGGCCGGCTTCCACCAGGCACTCTCCGCGCACCTGGAGGCGGCCTCGCTGCGTCGTCGGGTGGGCCCGGCCATCGCGGAAGCGGTGCAGCGGCAGACCAGGCGGACGCAGGTCATGGCCGAGCACGACGCGGTTTTCAGCGGCGAACACTCCGGGCAGTACCACTTCCGCGACTTCTGGCGGGCGGACACCGGCATGCTCACCGCCCTACACGTCCTGGCGGCCCTCGGCGAACAGGACCGCCCGCTGTCCGAACTGGTCGCCGACTACTCCCGCTACGCCGCCTCCGGCGAAATCAACTTCGAGGTCAGCGACATCCCCGGCACCCTCGGCGACGCCACCGCCGGCCGCCTCGTCGGCCTCACCGTCGCCTTCACCGACGGCCGCTGGTTCAACCTCCGCCCGTCCAACACCGAACGGCTGGTCCGCCTCAATGTCGAGGGACCGGCCACCGCGTCCTTGACGGCCCTGCGCGACGAGGTTCTCGGCCTCGTCTGCTGGCCCACGGCCCCGGTGTTGTTCGGCCGGGTCCGGCCGAACAGCGCGACGCGCGTACGGTGCCCCTCCCGGGCTCTTGTGGGAGGGGCACCGTCGTATCCCGCTATCCGCCGCTGGCCGGCTTGCTCGTCGCTGACAACGCGATCAGGCGTCGTTGCCGGACCACCCTTGTCTGGTTCTTCGGCTCGTGTCCGAGTCCTACCGTCTCGCCCCCACCAAAGCCCAGGGGGAACAGGCTGCCGCCGCCTGCGGTCCCGGCCGCTCGTCTAAAGTGACCAGGACCGGTGGTGGTCAGGCCAGCGTTTTCGCCGCCGGTGCCCAGTTGACGGAAAGGTGTTGCTGCGTCCGGGTTTGAGTTTCGTCAGGAAACTCTCTCGAAGCGGAACTGTTGTGCGGTTTCCGCGGACACCGGAAGGTAGAGGCCGTCCTCGGCCCCCTGGCCGTTGACGCTGAAATCAACGCCCGCCTGAATGCCGGGTCCTGTGTTGAGCACAACCTCTACCTCTTGGTCCGCAGCGGAAGACATCTTCTTCTTCATGGACCACGTTCCGCTCCCGCCGACTGTGGCGTTCGGGGTTCCGTCCGGTGCGAAGCGTGCGGGTATCTTCACTCCGGTTGCCGTTCCGTCCTCACGCAGGGTCAGCTGGGCTCCGTGGGAGCCGGCCCAGGAGCCGATGACGTCACTGCGCTCCGCCGTCCCCGGCTTCATTGCGTCGATGGCGGCGAAGACCAGGAACCCCCCGGCGGCTAGCACCAGTACGGACGCCGCGATGGCCAGCGACACTTTCCTCTTCATCGGACGATCATTTCCTCTTCCCAAATAGCTTCCTGGACCTTTGTCCGGAATGGCCCGTCGATCTTGTCCGCTATGCCGGTCCAGGGCATGCCGACCCACTTCTCGACGAACGGCCTGAATTTCCCGGGTGGATGCAGGAGGGAGTTGATGGTGGTTTTATTCTCAATTCTAATCCGCAATCGGGTCTTACCCGTTTTTGCGTCTCGCGAGAGGACATCGAAATAATATTCGTATGAGCCGACGAAGGTGGCGGACGAAGTGCCGTACTTTCCCCCGGTGCGCGCCACCTTCTCGAACCCGGTGAACCCGTACGTCAGCAGGTCGGTCGCATCGTCGACCAGCCGGCTCCAGCCTTCATGCCGCACCAGACTGTATCCGCCGTTGTACCTTTTAGGATCTCCCTTGAGGACCTTTTCGCGGATCTCATCGCGAACAGTGTCCATCGAGTGGTCATTGCGGAGCTGCTCCGTGAACTCGTCTCCGGCGAAGAAGAAGTCCACCTTGTTGCCTGTTCCGGCCACCCACTGGATGCCGAGCTGGATCGCGCTCGGCGCGTTAGATCCTCCCTTGTTGTCCGCGCCGATGGTCAGCAGCTCCCGCCATGACTGTAGCTGCAGACGCATGACGTCTGACATGCCCGACTCCGCCCGCCGGGTCACCTCCTCTTGCTGCCGTCGGCGCTCCTCCTCATCGCGGACCTTGATGTAGTAGGTCGCAAGAGCATTTCCGTATGCCTTCTCGGTCGCAGCGGCGTCCTTTCCGGCGGCTTCGGCCGAGGCACGAGCCTGACGTGCTGCGGCATAGGCGGAGTCGGCGTCGGCGTTGGCCCGCAGCGCGAACGCGGATGCCCGGGACGCTTCGTACTCGGCTTTAGTGGCCTCATGTTCGGCCTGGGTGGCCGCGGCGTCGGCCAGGCGTGCCGACTTGTTTGCTGCGGCTGCCGATTCCTCAGCCGCCTTGGCGTAGTTGTCGGCTTCCGTGGCGTATTCCTGGGCCTTTTTCTGCGAGACGTCGGCGTTGTCTGCCGCATCCTTGGCCTCAGTCGCCTGCTAACGCTGGGAGGGGGGTTTGTTGGTGTGCCGGGTCGTTGGTGGCCTGGGGTGTTGTTGGTTTGTTGAGAGGCGGAGTTGGCGGTTCGACGGGGATGGTCGGGGTGTGTGGGCTGGGGTTATGCGTTCTGTGCTGAGCGGGGCTGGGTCTGTTGTAGGTAGTTCTAGCGTGTAAAGGCCCGGCTGGTATTTGTGCTGGTCAGGGTGTTCTGCCTGTTCGAGCGGGGGTGGCCTTATCGGCCTCGGCGGGGGCGGTGGTGGGTTTCGGCGAGGTGGTCGAGGCGGATGGCTTCGAGTGATCGTTTGGTGATGCGTTCGGTGCCGTCGTGGATGGCGGTGATGGCGGCTTGGCGGATGAGCCGGGTGAGGGACCCGATGCGGCCGGCGGTGCGCTGGTGGAGGTAGGGGGCATGGCGGGGGAGGGTGCCGGGTGTGTGGTGGGTGAGATCGAGGGCATTTTCGATGTCGGTGATGACGTCGCGGAATGGGTGGCGGGTGCCGTGGCGGGCGGGGAGGGGACCGCAGGTGATGAGGGTGGCACGTCCGGCGAGTTGGGCGCCTCGCACGCCGGTGAACAGGGGTGTGTCGGTGACGTTGATGCCGGCGTAGACGAACGTGGCGGGCAGACGTTCGCTGAGGTCTTTGATCAGGTCGGCGGTTTGGGCGCCGGTGGTGGTGCGGGGGTTGAGGCGGTGGATCTCGTCGATCATCACCAGCTGTACGCCTGCGGCGGTGTAGGTGTGGCAGACGGCGTCGGTGATCTGGGTCTGGGTCATGCGGGCGGCTATGGGGATGCTGAGGTAGCGGGCGAATTCGGTGACGAGGGTTTTCGCGGTCGCGCCGGGCGGGACCAGGACATACGCGACGGGTACCACTGCGTGCGCTGACCCGGGCGGTGCGGGGTTCTTGCGGATGTGGGCGAGGTGGCAGGTGCGGCCGACGTTCAGCAGGGCGGTCGTTTTCCCTGCTGCGGCGGGCCCGGTGACGATCAGTGAGGGCCGGGCGGTGGTCTGCTGGTAGCGGCCGAGGATCATCAGGGTGCGGACCTGGGTGACGAGGGTGTGGATGGCAGGGGTGCGGATGGTGACGAACGCGGAGTGGTAGGCGAGGCGTTCGTCGCGGCTGCGGGGCGGGGCGTCGGGCTGGGGCGGTGCGGGTGGGTCGGTGTGACGAATCCGCTAAGGATCACTGCCTACGCAATGCGCTGAGCTGCTAATCCAGTGATCGTTTCAGGATTGTCAGTCGTTGTGCCGTATCTG
>NZ_JBIRGD010000067.1:0-5654 GCF_044327805.1 Streptomyces sp. NPDC018019
CCGGAACTCACAACCGCGATCAGCGGCCGCATCGGCCTTCTCAGTGACGCACACACTTCGCCGCCGACTGCGGGGAACCGCGGTGAGTCTCAGGTAGCAGGGCCAGGAGCCACCGCCTAGAAAAGCTTGCCGCGGCGCCCCGCGTCCTGCGCGTCACCCTGCTCGGCGCCTGCCGCTCTCAGACGGCTCCGGGATCGTCTGTGTCACGGTCCGCAGCGGCTGGTCTGGGAATGCCCTCGTTCGGAGAGATCTCTGTCCGAACTACGTGACCCTGGCCCGACTCGCGGTGCCGCATTGACGGGGCACCGCCACCCGAGTCCATCGGACAAGGCAATCGAGAACCTCCAACACGATCTTCTGGCGCTCAGGCGACAGAAAGGGCCAGGTCAACCACGCGGGCGCGGATAACAACACGACTGCCAGGAGGGGCAGTACGGACAGCACGATGAGAAAGGGGCGTGACAGCCACGCAGACATGCGTCAACCTCCGGGATGCTTCCCCGTAAAGGGAACCGTGCTGGATGGCGACGCAAACTGGGCACCCCAAGCGTTCAAGTGCATGGAGTCTCCGGCCGGAGCCGACATCCAGTAGTTGCTCCCTCCCTACCCACTAGCCGGACAACGCAATCGCTAGTTCAGAGGACGCGGCTTTCACCCGAGCGGCGTTCTCGTGGATCGTCTGAGAGCCTGCGGTCCCGCAGCCGGGGCACCACCCGGCCGGCCGAGGACACGAAGGCGTGACAGGCGCCGACCAGGTCGGGGAGTTCCAGCGGCCGGTCGATACTGCGGATGGTGGGCGGCAGGAGGCCTGCTGCTCACTCGCCAGCCGGCCTGTCAGGTCGGCGCGTCCTGAAGGTGATCGCGGACCGGGCCGTGAGGCAAATCCCCTTTCGTTCAGGCGCGTTGGGCTCTGTCACTATAGGACACCGCCTTAGCTCGCCCAACGAGGATCCGGCCTCTGCCCCTGCCTCGGGTAAGGGGGGCGGTAATTACCTCGAGTACCTCGAAATTGATCACCGCCTTCACTCACGATAGAGCGCCCCGCATTACCCTCTTCCTCTTCGGTGGCCCATCCGGGCGGCAGCATAACAACTTCTGAGGTATTTAGAACCCTGGCGCCGGAGAGGTCTATTCCTGCGTGAAATCTAGGATCACGCCTTGGGGACGCTGGATTGACGAATCGGGCGTCCGCATGGAATACGGAGTCCGTAAACCATGCCTGGTCGGTGAATTCCTCTCGCGCCAAGTGGAATTGTCGATGAAATTCGCTATTCCTGAAATCTGCTACACCTCCGTACTTCGCGCCATGGGATGACAGGTGGCCAAAGAAGTCCACGCCATCAAACGCGGCTCCGTCTTCGAACTTGGCATGGGCGAAGCGCGCCGTACAATGGAAGACTGACCCGGAGAATCGCTCCTGTCCAACAAACCTGGCTTCACCGAATTCGCATGCAGTGAAATGGCATTCAGAGAAGTCCACCTCAAGCAGTGCGGCAGAGCGCAGATTTAGCGTGACTCCCGGCCAGTAAGCGGCCCATTCATCGGGCGGGTCCGGCGGGTCCTTCTGGAGTCGACTGCCGGGCGGCGCCTTGCGCAGGTGCTTAGCCAAAATCTCCTGCGCCGCTCGACGGACCTGCCATTCCTGCCGAGCATCAGAATCTAGGGACGATGCTCCTGGGTTCGCCCCAGCAACCTCAGAGAGTGGGCCATACGGCATCCTAAGGTAGGCGCAAATTACTTCAGTGACAACCTGGCGGTGCTCCGGATTCTGCTGGGCCAGTCGCTCAAGAGAGTAAAGCCCGCCAAGTCGAACCATTGCCTTCTCGTGCCCTAATTGCTCCACCGCGTGACTGTAGAGTTCTGTGACCCTCCGTTCGGTTGCATCATGAATATTTGCGTCAGCCACCTTCTCTGAATGTGCCTGAACTCGCTCTGCGCGCTCACTGGCAATTTCGTCCAGTCGCTGGCGTCGATAGGCGGTGACCAATGCGACAAGAGCGCCTACGCCTGCAACCGCAGCGAACACGAGTTTCAAAAGGTCCAGCTGTGCTGCAACATCCAGCGGCTTCGGGTCCGCTCTGGGCGGGGACCCAAGAAACCAAGATATAAAGAGCCAGCTGGAGATCAATAACATGATCGAAGCTATTACGGAAACTATCAAAGCTCGGCGGATAGACCAAAGCCCTAGTGTGCGATGTGCATCTTTAGGAACAGGGCTCGAGGTGAGGGATGATTCCGGCACGACAGAAAGGGTGCCAGGGATGATGCGCTCAAGTGGCCGGAACGGCAGATCGTCCAGCACCCGACTGGCCAGGGGTGTGGACCCAGGCCGGCGGATACAGCAGTCCGGTCTGCGCCGTGGTCGGCTCCGGCTGCGACGATGACCAGTCGTACGATTTGATCGACTGCATCTACCCGCACGTCCCGGTCGGTGCCGACAGCCCGGCCGCCGCTGCCATCACCACCGCGCAGAAGGGCGGCTACTTCTTCCAGCCGACCCTGCCGAGCTGGGTGCAGTAGCCCGGAGAAGACGGGAGCCGCAGGCTGCCGGAAGACGTGAGGCCAGGTGGCCCGGGGCATGACCAGGAGCCCGGCCTCGCGCTCTTGGAGCCGTTCCTGGAAACCGATACGGACCAGCCGCGGTGCTGGGATTGCGTGGCCGGGTGATCCCGCTTCCGTCGGTGCCGCTGCTTCTGGGACAATCACACGGTGCACGTACCACCCGCCGACCCAGGGACTGACATGGCTTCCGAGGACCCCATCGCTCACAACGAGCTGGAGGCGCTCAGCCGCCGTACCGCGGCCGTCGAGGACCGGGTCGAATCCCTGCAGGTGCAGTCCGGCGGAAACTTCGCCGCCGTCATCGAGGGTCAGGCCGCGCTGCGCCGGGAGGTCCGGGACGGCTTCGCCAAGGTCAACAGCCGGTTCGACGCCCTGGAGGGCAAGGTCGACCAGCTCGCTGACGAGATGCGCAGCCTGAACGAGAAGGCGGACCGCAACCAGACGCGGATCGTGGAGCTGCTCACCAACCTGGTGGGCAAGAACCCCGACGCGAGCTGACTCGCTCCGGCCGGCGGGCCGGACTGCTCCGAGGCCCGGCAGGGCGCCCAGCACGAAGCCGATGCTGCCCTGCCGGGCCTCGCTGCTGTTCCGGCACTTGGTGGCCGGATCGACGGCCGGTACACGAAGCGGCCCTTCGCGACGGGGGATACGCGAAGGGCCGCAGACCAGTGTGCCACCACGCTGCCGGAGCCCGCGGTGAATCGTCGGATGCAGCTGGCATGGTTGCTGATGACGCAGCGTCTCGCCGCGGTTCACGGCGCTGCTTATCGGGCGTTCCAGTGGGTGAGGGCGGGGATGGGGGCGGGCCGGGGGCGCCGTTGGACCATGGATGTGGCCGGGGCGGGTGCGGGGCCGGTCGGGGAGCCGGCTTCGGTGGTGGTGAGGTGCTTAAGGGGGGCGGCGAGGGTGTCGCTGAAGGCGGTCAGCAGATCGTCCAGCCGCTGGGTGGGCGGGGGCGTGGCCTGGGCTTGAGCGGGGGGCTCGGCCGGAGCGGGCTCGGGGGAGGCGTGGGCGAGGGCGTCTTCCCACAGGGGAGCGAAGTAGTCGGGGACGCCGTCGAGGACCAGGACGATGCGCAGGACGACGTCCCAGTCGGGAACCGTCTCGCCGCTGAGGACGGTCCTGGTCTAACGTGCCGCCGCTGGAGACGGCCATGGCCCAGGCACTGGGGGAGCCGGCGCGCTGGTGCAGGTAGTGCAGGGCGGAGGCCAGGGTGTGACCGGTGCCGCCTTTGCCACGGCGGGCCCGGGCGTGGGTCCGCTGGGGCCAGGAGCCGGATCTGCTGGTGCCTGATCTCGTCGCCGCCCGGATCCTCACGGCCGACGGCACCGGTCTTCGTAAGGATGAGGGTGACGACGCCGCCGATCGTAAGCGGCGTGCCCTGGCCGTCTTTGAGGACCGCTTCGGCCTCTCCTTGCCCCGGACCGCCTTCACCGTCGACCGGCTTCCCGTTCACGCAGTCAACGGGACACCCGCCCCGGACTTCGACGCCGTCCGCGCCTGGGCCCAGGCCCAGGGCCACCCCGTTCCGGATGAGCGTCTGGGCCTGGTCCCCGCCGGTCTCCGCAGCTCCTACGACCATGCCGTCCACGGGCAGCAGCACCTTGACGGCATGGCCTCGACGCCGATCGATGCCACCTTTCATACGAGCGGAGTGCTGAGGCACGCCGCGGAGTAGGTTTTCCCCTGGGCCGGCAATGCCGGGCCGGATACGGCGGCCCTTGCATATCCCGGCATCCCGGACGCCGGCGCGTCTCGATGAGGCCCTGTGTCCGGACCCGGCTCGCGACGGAAGCGGGCGTGGCTATGCACCCGTCAGCGGTGCTCAGCCACGCCCGGTACAGCAGCGGCGAGAGATCCAGAATGTCACGGTCTCAGTGCGCTGGGTCGAGCGAGTTCGACTGACCCGAGCGGAGGTCCGCGCTGGCGCCGGATGCGGCTGCGAGACAATCTGCTCATGGGGATTGATCTGCAACTGCACAACGGCCGCCCGCACTGGCCCGGCCGGCGCTCGAAGCGCAAGCCGACACTGATCCGCCAGTCCCACGGGCACGGCGAAGCGCTGGCTCAGCTCATCGCCACGCTTCCCGCCAACACGTCGGGAAAGCTTTGGACAGTCGACCCGTACAACGACACCGTCCTCAACGAGCAGGAAGCCGAGGCCGCACTCCGCGAGATCCCAGATCTTCTGGACCGCTGCACCGACGGCTCGCAAACCGCCGCGGTCCGCGACCTCGCCGAATACCTGAAGGACTGCGCCGCCACTCCCGGCAGTTATCTCGTCTTCGTCGGTGACTGACCCGGCCGTACTCGACTGACTTGCGCTTTTCGCATGGCCGCCGGTCCTGTCTGCACGTACTCACGCTTCCCCGTGGCAGTCAGCGCTCCACTTGCCCGGCGCTCGGCGCGGTCGGGCGGGCTGGCAGTGGTGGTCCCGGGAGAGGCCGGCCGAGTCGGCGTTCCGGTTCTTTCACGCGGTGGCGAGCCCTCTCATGCCCGGCAAGACCGCACCGTTACGGTTGGGCTGCCGAATTCCTACCCGTGCTGTACGCCTTGCTGTACGGTCGGGGTATGTCGAAGCCAGTGACGATCCGGGTTCCCGAGGAGCTGCACGCCCAGTTGCAGGAGCGGGCCGAGGCCGAGGGCACCACGGTGACCGCGCTGATCACCGAGGCCGCGCGCAACGCGGTCCGCGACCCGCGTCTGGAGGGCGCCGCGAAGGTCTTCCGGCAGTTCGTCGCCCGGAACGCCGACGCGTTCGACGCGGCGTTCCCCGACGACGCCCCCGCCCGCCTGGACGCTGCCGATGCTGCGGGGCGGGCGGCCTGAGTGGAGCTGCACATCGACATCCGCTGGCTGCTGGAGCGGCAGGCCGAGGTGCTGCCCAAGCATCCCTCGGTCCACGACTTCTCCTTCTCTGAACTAACTTGATAACTGCTCACTTGAGTGAATGGGTTGGTGCTTCGTCTTGGACGGGGCGCTTTTTTGTTGCCCGGATTCCCTTCAGTTCGCGTGGCCTTGAGGTTTTTCGACCGTGCTGGTGCGTGCGACGATGCGGCTGAGGTCGGGCATGCCGAGATGGACGGTGGTGC
>NZ_JBIRGD010000068.1:0-5545 GCF_044327805.1 Streptomyces sp. NPDC018019
ACTCGCCCCGGAGCCGTTCCACCTCCCCGAGCCTCATACCTGCCAGCATGCTCCTGGTCAGCCACGATCGGCAGAGCTAACGAAGCACTACTAGGTCGGCAGGTCTCACGCCGCGTGCCGCCACCGATGAAGTCATGCAGGAGATCTGCGGTTGTCCGGCGAGGAATACGTGGACATGTACGGGAGCGGGACCGAGGCGCGGTAGCAGTCGCAGTGTGGCCCGGTGCGGTGGTTCCGGTGAGGGGGGCGAAGTCCGGCCCCGGGCGTAGGACCGTGGACTCGCGTGTCGGTGAAGTCTCTGTCAGGGGGTGGCGGATGTGACGAGCCCGGTGAGTACCCGGCGCATTGTTCGTTCGAAGAGGGCTTGTGGAGCCGGGGGCGGGGCCGCTTCGGGGCTGTCGGCCAGGGCAGCCGCCACATGGGGGTGTGTGCCCCGGGCGACTGCTTCGCTCAGGTAGGCGGTTTGTGCCGCATGGCGGCTCGCGGGCCCGTGGCTCATCTGGTGTTCCGCGCGGGCGAACTGGGCGACGAGGGCGTTCATCAGGCCGACGATCTCCGTCTTGCTCCGTCCCGGCAGGGGCACGGGCGCCATCGCCCGCAGCGCGTATTCCAGGTAGTCCAGCCCCCGCGGGCCGAGCCGGAGCGGTTCCGGCGGGACGTCGGACAGCCAGGGGTGCCGCAGATGGACCTGTTTGGTCCGGGAGGCGAGGGCGGCCAGGTCCTCGACAGGCTCGCCGCTCAGCGGGACGTCGAGGTCGATCTCTCCCGCCACCGCGTCCGTCATCAGGTCCAGCAGGTCGTCGCGGCTGAAAATGTAGCGGTAGAGGGAGGCTTGGCCGGTGCCCAGCGCCTTGGCCACCTGGCGCGTGGACAGGGCCGCCAGGCCGTGTCGGTCCGCCAGTTCGATGGCGACAGCGGTCAGCTCCGCGCGGCTGTGCCCCGCGACAGGGCCGCGGGTACCGCGCTCGGGCCGCGCCCAGACCGTCATGTGTTCCTGCGCCATGTTCGGCACCCCTCTTGTCTCTCGGCCTCGCTGTCCTCGCAATGCATCCCCTACACTAAACCGCGAACGCTGATCGCAGTTAAGTTCTGATCGCAGTCACGGTTACGGGAGGCCCCCATGTCCTCAACATCGCCAGGCTCGTGGAGCCCGGTCCGCTGGGCCGGGAACGGCACGGTCCGGCTCGCGTTCGACCAGTGGACGGAACGGGCCGACGGCGACCCCCTCCTGCTGGTCATGGGGCTGGGCGCGAACCGCAAATGGTTCCCCGACGGGCTGTGCCGGACGCTGGCGGCGCATGGTTTCGCGGTCGCCCGCTACGACCAGCGCGACGGCGGGGAGTCGACCCACCTGCCGCCCGCCGCCACCCGCAACCCGGTCTCGGCGCTGTTCAAGAAGCGCGGCGACGCCTACACCGCCGAGGACATGGCGGACGACGCCGCCGCGGTCATGGACGCGCTGGGGTGGCCGTCGGCCCATCTGCTGGGGGTCTCGCTCGGCGGTGCCGTCGTACAACGCGTAGCGCTCAGGCATCCCGGCCGCGTCCGGACCCTCACCACCATGGCCGCAGTCCCCGCGGATGCCGCGGGCCTGCGGGCCATGCGGTACGTACGGCTGCGGACCCTGGCGAAGTTCGCCGGCCTGAAGTACCCCGACACCCCCGAGGGCAACATCGCCGCCGGCGCCGCCGTACGCCGCCTCCTCGCCTCGCCGAACCGCTCCTTCGACGAGTCGGCCGCCCGGGAAGCCGCCGCGCGCAACCTCGACAGTGGCGTACAGGACCAGCAGGCGCAGAGCCGTCAGATCGGCGCGCAGTGGCACGGCCAGAAAATCGATGCCATCACCCGGCCCACGCTCGTGCTCCACGGGAAGGACGACCCCCTCATCAAGCCCAGGGCGGGAAAGGCGATCGCCTCCCGGGTCCCCGGCGCGCGTCTGGTGCTGCTGCCCGAAGTCGGCCATGAGGTTCCCGAATCCGCATGGAAAAGGATCGCCACCGAAATCCGGACTCTGGCTGACACCACCCGTGTGACGTAGCAACGGTCCGCCGTGCAACGCAACGGGCCCCGAGAGGTCTCCCACCCGGGGTCGTACCGACTGCGTTCGGTACGGCCCCGCTGCGCACCTCGGCTCAGGCTGCCGCCCATTCGAGTCCGAGGTCGGCGAACTGCTGGAGTTTGTCGGTGGTGAGCTTCGCGCGGCATCCCTTCTGATTCATGATCCATACGCCGAGTTTGACCTCGGTGCCGTCGTCCAGCGTCTCTACATGAGCCCTGGGGACCTTCACGGAGCCCTCGCGGGCCTTTGTACTGCGCCAGGGCGGCAACACCGCGCTCGAAGGCGCTCAGAGGCGCCGCAGATGCGGCTCCTCCGGCTCCGGGGCCAGCGGCGTGATGCCGAGCTGCTCCAGGCGCTCGCGCTGCCCGTCCGTCAACGCATGCCAGGCTTCGGGCTTCTGCTGCCGGGCTGTCGTTTGGTGGGGGTGTAGTTGCGGGGTAGGCGTTGTGTTGTGCTGGGGGTTTCCCGGTTTGGTTGAGACCGTGTGAGTGCGGTCTGGTCGGGCTGTAGGTCTGTTGGTGTGGGGTTTGCCCGTTTCCGCTGAGAGTTTTTCCGTGTCCCTCGGGTGGTCCTGCCTTCTAAAGGCCGGTGCGTGTTTTCCCTGGCCACAGCGTTGTGTGCGGGAAGGCCGTCGGGCCGCTCGGTTACCGGTGGGGTGTGGGGGGCCGGTTCGGGGTGGGGCGGCGGTGGGTTTCGGCGAGGTGGTCCAGGCGGATCGCTTCGAGGCTGGTGTTGGTGATGCGTTCGGTGCCGTCGCTGATGGTGGTGATGGCTGCTTGGCGGATGAGGCGGGTCAGGCTTCCGATGCGTCCTGCGGTGCGTTGGTGGAGGTAGGCGGCGTGGCGGGGGAGCGTGCTCGTGCGGTGTGCCCGCAGATCGAGTGCTGCTTCCACACCCGTGATGAGTTCGCGGAAGGGTTCGTGCTGTCCGAGGCGTGCGGGGAATGCTCCGCATTCCACCAGGGAGGCCTGCCCAGCGAGTTGTGCTCCGCGTACTCCGGAGAACAGGGCGGTGCGGGTGACGTCGATGCCCGCATACACGAAGGTCGCGCGGATGCGTTCGGTGAGGTCTTTCAACAGGTCGGCGGTTTCCGCGCCGGCGGTGGTGCGGGGGTTGAGCCGGTGGACCTCGTCGATGAGGATCAGGCGCACGCCGGCCTGGTTGTAGGTGTGGCAGACGGCGTCGGTGATCTGGGCCTGTGCCATCCGGCCGGTCACGGGAATGCCGAGGTAGCGGGCGAACTCGGTCGCGAGGGCTTTCGCGCTCGCTGCGGGCGGGACCAGCACATACGCCACGGGCACCGGTGCGTGCGTGCTGCGGTCCGATGGCGGATGCTGCCGGGTGTGGGCGAGGTGGCAGGTGCGCCCGGTATGGAGGAGGGCGGTGGTCTTTCCGGCCGCTGCTGGCCCAGTGACGATCAACGAGGGCTGTGCGGTGGTCTGCTGGTGCTGTCCCAGGATCACAGGATCATCAGTGTGCGCACGTTCGTGGTGAGGGTGTCGATGGCCGGGGTCCGTACCGTGACGAACGCGGAGTGGTAGGCGAGGCGTTCTTTCGTGCCCCGTTCTGGTTCTCCGGGGGCGGGTGGTTGTGGGGGAGGGGTGGTGGCGAAGTGCGGCCAGCGCTGCCAGGTCGTCACCGGCCACGCCGGGCCCCCTGGCCCGGCGCTGTCTGGGGCGCTCATACCGTTTCCTGTCCGGGTGTCCTTTGCGTGCGTCGCAGCAGGACTGCCTTGCACTCCCGGGCGGGGCCGCTCACCACTTGAGAGCTTCTTCCTCGGCGTCGTAGAGCCCGTACCCGGCCACTGGCACCGCCGGGCCGTCCAGGGTCTCGTCCTGTGTGACGCCTTCTGTGTCCTGGTCGTGGCCGAGGCCGTCGAGGCTGCCCCCTTCCGCACACATGGCCTCCGGATCCGGTTGGGGTGCTTGGGCCCTGGCAGAGCGGTGTGGTGGGGGAGTGCCGTCGCCGGCCGAGCGGTTGCGGTTGCGTACGGCGGCGAAGCTGTCGCGCACCCAGGTGGCGCAGGCGTGTGGGGTGGGGCGTCAGACGGTGGCGAACTGGGAGGCGGGCACTGCCGAGCCGGCGCCGCCGGCCCGGCTCGCGTACCTGCGCCTCCTGGAGGGGCTGGCCCGGCTGCACCCCGCCCCCGCCGAGGCGCCCGCCGCCCCTGCCGGTCCGGCACCTGTGCCGTCGGCGGCTGCGGCGCCGGTGTTCGCCGAGGCGCACAGTGCCTTCGGTCCCGACGGTCTGGTCGCCCAGGGTGAGACGGCGTCGTGCCTGCGCTGCGGTGTTCCCACCCCCTACAAGGCGACCGACGGCCGTTCCCTGCACCCGGGTGGTTTCTGCCCGGCCCCCGCGCCTGCCGTCCCGGCGCTGCAGCCCGCGGCTGCTCCGGCGGTCACGGCGCTGACCGTCTCCGCGGCCCCCGCGTCTGCCCCGGCACCGGATCCGGGGGCGGGTACAAACCCGGCTGCGCTGGCGGCGCAGAGCGCGCAGCGCCATCAGTCCCAGCGCCGCGCCCGTTCCGCCTCCCGCGCCCAGGCCGACACCGAGCAGCTGATCGTCCGCACGGTACGTACCGAACTCGACAAGGCCGAGGGTGATGCCGACGCCGCGACGGCCGCGCTGGTCAGGCGGGCGATCCCGGACGTGATGGCGCTGTTTGATGGGACCCGGGCGAACGCGCGCTACGACTACACCGCCTACCCGGCGCTGCCGGACATCTTGCACAAGCCGAAGAAGGGCGACCCGGACCTGATCTGGGAGGCCCGCCCGAACTGGCGCCCCCCGACTACCGCCGCCACCCCGACGGCGACCTGCACGTCACCGCCCTGGACGTGAATGCTGCCTACCTCTCCGCGATGAAGACGTGGCTGCCCATAGGCAAGCTGGAGCACTCCACCGACGGCACACATGACCGTAAGCGCGCCGGCGTCCACCTGATCACCCCGCCCGCCTGGGAGCACCGCGACCTGCCCAACCCTCTCGGCGACCGCGACGAAGCCGGCCCACTGTGGGTGACGGGGTCGACCCTGCGTCTCATGCTGCGCCTGGCGGGCCCGAAGTACCGGTTGCTGGACGAACCGCCGGTCATCCACGAGTCCTGGACCTCCGGCGCCACCGAGAACTCCCTCGACGCCCTGCGCGTCCTGCTCGCCGGCGCCCGCTCCAAGGCCCTTGAGACCGGCGACGAGGTCACCGAGGCGTCCGTGAAGGCGATGTACGCCAAATTCGTCTCCACCCTGGGAGAGTCGATCCATAACCGTGAGATCATGCGCCCGGACTGGATGCACCTGGTGCGCTCCCAGGCCTTCGCCAACCTGTGGAACCGCGCCTACAAGGCCCACCAGGCCGGCCTGACCGTCATCAGCGTGATGGGCACCGACGAACTGCACGTCGCCGGCGGCTGGCGCCCCGTCTTCCCCGAAGGCCGCGCCCTGGGGGAGATGAACGTCAAGACCGACCGCGACGGCGCCCCCGTCACCT
>NZ_JBIRGD010000069.1:0-5363 GCF_044327805.1 Streptomyces sp. NPDC018019
GGGGCCGCCGGGTGTGGTGTGGGGGGGGGGGGCGGGTGGCCCGTGGGGACCCCGGGGGGGGGGGGGGGCCCCCCCCGGGGGGGGGGCGGGGGGGGCCCCCCCCCCCCCCCCCCCGACACCGTGCCCCTCCGGCACTCGGACTACAGGCCCTCGCCGGAACGCCGGATCAGCTGGTGCCCTTGTTCCCGCGGCGGCGTACGGCGAAGACCGCCCCGGCACCGAGCAGTACGGCCGCACCGCCCGCGAGGGCGAGCCGCGGTAGGGCGGAGGACGAACCGGTGCCGGCCAGGCTGCCGTCGGCCGCGGCCGGCTCGGCCGAGGCGCCGGGCGTCGCCGACTTGCCCGAGGTGCCGCCCTGCGCCGGCTTTCCGGGCTTCGGACGGTCCTTGTCATCGACCTTGCCGGGCTCGGCGTCGTCGACCTTGCCGGGCTTGCTGCCGGCCGCGAGCACCTCGAAGTCGTACCGCTTCATGGGGCCGGACACGCAGGGGTTGTACTGATCGGAGGCGTCACCCGCGAACAGGGCGAAGCCGTTCTTCGCCGGAGCCCCCTTCTCGATCGTCATACGCATCCGCACATCGGTACGCGCACCGGGCCGCACGGCCTTGACGGATCCGGTGTGGGAGACGTGCTCGAAGTCCAGCTCCTTCCATTCCGTGCCGTCGGACCACTGCACCTTCATGAAGTGCTGGTCCTGGTTCCCGGCATGCAGGCGGAAGAAGACCAGCGGGTCCACGTCCAGGGTGCGGTCCGTGCCGTTGGCCAGCGTGAAGGAAAAGTCGACCGTGGTCCCGGCCACGGCCTTCGAGGGCAGGCCGTTGGCGAGGACGGTCAGGCCCGGTTCGCGGACACACTCCTCGGCGGCGGTCAGCGCCTTGTCGGCCGCGTTCTTGACCTTGAGAGCCTCGTCCGGAGCGTCCTGGATCTTGCTGTACTCCTGAACGGCCTTGAGCCGGGCGTTGCTCACCGCCTTCCAGGCTGCCGTGCGCTTGGCCTCCGCTTCGGCCTTGGCCTGGGCCGCCTTCGCGGCCGTGGCCTCGGCCGCGGTCAGCGCCTTCTGCGCCGTGGCCTTCGCGGTCTCGTCCTCGGCCGCCTCCAGCTTGGCCTTGGCGTCCGCGACGGCCTTGTCCGCGGCAGCCTTGTCCGTGCCGGCGGCTTCGAGCGCCTTGTCCGCGGCCGCGGCGGCCACCCTGAGCGGATGAGTGGGCGAGTCCTGGGCGGCCAGGGTGTCCTTCAGCTTCTGCTGCGCGGCGGCCTTGGCCGCCACCGCGTCCTTGTAAGCCTGCTCCGCATCGGCCGCGGCTTTCTTCAGCTCGGCGTAGGTCGGCTTGTGGTGCGACCGCGCCGCAGGCATGGCGTCGGCCAGGGCCGCAGAGCCGGCGGTGAGCAGTACAGCGGGCGTGGAGACGGCGACGACGGCGGTCGCGAGAGTACGGCGCAGATTCACGGGGCCTTTTCCTGGTCAGAGAGAAAGCAAGGTGCCGCGCGCGAGCAGCGCTCGCGAGGGCGGCCACGTGATCGTATGACTGGGAGGAAGCGCCTCGACCACGGAGAGCCGGCCTGGGTGAGTGGCCGCCTGTACGGCACCAGTGGGCAAATTCGGACAGACAGGCATAGTTGCTCGCTTGTGCCGGAATTCTCTGTGATCTAACCGACGACGGGTTTTCCGCCCTCGCGCACCCTCTAGTGGGCTTGCAACACCTTGGCGGGGCGACAGACGATGCGGCCGCAAAGTGCCGCGTGGACCCCGAACCAGCGCACCACCGCCACCGAACTCCGCATCGGACTCAGATCAGGCGAGCCGGACGCGGTGTACGACGCAGGCCCCTCGACGGCCTCGATGCGTGGCCGGGACACGGGCGTTGTTAATGTTTGCCTTCGTCTTGCCACCCCTTCGGGGTGAGCGGGGAAAGGGGGAGTCGGACGACATGAAGGGCAAGAACGGCAAAGCGCTCGCGAATGCCCGAGCGGCGGCCGGTTCGCTCAATGGCCAGTCACTGGGCAACGCTCTGCGGACCACTGCCGAAAGCTGGACTCCGGCCCTGAACGGGATGCATGACCGGGCGACGGCGAGCGCCGCGAGCCTGCGCAAGTCTGCCGAAGGCAACGACGTGACGCCTGTGCACGAGCGGGATATGGCCGGCGGTCCCGCTCGCGATCCCCACCCGGAACTGCGCCCGCAGCGTTCCGGCTCGCCCTTCGGGTGACGAAACCTCTCAGACCTGGCTCGACGTAACCACAGACGGAATCACGGGGCGGCCCACATATGGCTTCTGACTACACACGTCTGCTCAAGCAGGACTTTTCCGACGCTGAAGCAGCCGACAAAGCGTGGCATCAGCTCTCCACCCAAATGGACGAGCTCGGCGGACGGCACCGGAGCAAGGTGACCGGGCCGCTGCACGCGGGCTGGAAGGGCGACGACGCCAGCGCCGCCCTGTTCTACCTGGAGGACCTGGAGACCCGCTTCGGAATCGTGCGTACCGAGGCGATGGCCATCTCCGAAGCCATCGGCATGGCCCGGGCCGGCATGCTGCTGGCGCAGAACAGGCTCCGCATCGCCGTGAAGGAGCTGGAGGCCGAGCATTTCTACGTCGATGACGAGGGTGCCGTCCACCCGCCCAAGGGCCGCGAAGAGGCGCAGGAGGGCGAGACGGAACAGGACCGGCTCGACCTGTTCTCGAAGCTGGAGTACTACCAAGGCCAGATCAACGATTCCCTGCACAACGCCCGGAAGGCCAGCGACGACGGGGCCAAGGCACTGGCGCAGCTCAACGGCGACATCCTGCAGGGCAACATCGACGACGCGGCCGGTGAGGCTCGCGATGACGTCAAGCAGGCCTCCAAGGCACTGCACACCGATCTCGGCAAGCCGTACCCGCCCGGCGACCCGAAGGACGCCGCACAGTGGTGGAAGGACCTGCCGCAGGGCCAGCGGGAAGCCTATGCGGCCCTGCATCCGGAGATCATCGGCAGGACCGACGGCCTGCCCTCCACCGTGCGGGACGACGCCAACCGGCTCGCCCTGGAGCAGGAACTCGGCGCGATGGAGAATTACCATTACCACGACAAGTACTCCACCGACGATTACAACAAACGCCTCAACAACCTGCTGACGCTCCAACGCGAACTGGACAAACGTGACGGCGCCGAGGAGAACAAGCGGCTGTACGTCCTCAACTACGACTCCGCGGGCGACGGCAAAGCCGTCATCGCGATGGGTAATCCGGACACCGCCGACAACGTGGGCGTGCAGGTACCGGGAACGGCCACCACGATGGAATCCACGGACGGGCAGCTGGAGCGGGTGGACAAGCTGCGCCGGTCGGCACAGGACGCGGACCCGACGGCGAAGACCTCGATGGTCTACTGGCTCGGATACGACGCTCCGGAAATCCCGGTCTCGGAGGCGGGCAACCTCGACGTCGCCGGAAAAGGCCGGGCCAACGACGCCGGCCCGGACCTGCGGCAGTTCACCCACGGTCTGCGCGCTTCCCACGAGGGCGGCGAGCGGGCCAACCTCACCGTGCTCGGGCACAGCTACGGCACCACCGTGGTGGGCTCCGCGGCGTCCGGTGGCGGCGGCCTGGACGCCGACAACATTTCCGTCGTCGGCAGCCCCGGCATGGGCGTCGACCACGCGAAGGACCTCAACATCGACCCGGACCACTTCTACACCGGCATCGCCGAGGACGACCCCATTCGCAACGCCACCGACCTGACTCTGGGCACCACGCCGAACAAGTCGGACTTCGGCGGCACCCGCTTCAAGGTCGACACCCACGGCCACAGCGGCTACTGGGACGACGACAGCGAGAGCCTCACCAACCAAGGGAAGATCATCGCCGGCCAGACGCCCACCGAGCGCCACGACAAACCGCTGACTCCTGTCGTCCCCGTCGCCCCCGGCGGCCCTGCCTTCGTCCAGTGACCGGACATGAAGAAACCACGCCTTTTCCCGATCCTCACGGCACTGATGGCCGTACTCTTCGCCGGAGGCTGTATGTCCCAGCAAACCGATGACCCCAACAAGCCCCTGCCGCGCAAGAGCCGGGCGGACGCCCTCGCCTGGGCCAAGCAGTACACGGCGACCATGGCCCACTACGCGCAGGTGAAGACCACCGACAATCCGGCGCCCAACGAGTCCTTCGAAAAGTGCGTCGGACGCAACGACGAGGTGCCGCAGGACGGACGCTTCACCCTCACGTACACCGTCTACGCGCACCTCCCGCAAGACCAGCACATCGAGGCCGTGCGCAAGGTACGCCGGGCACTGGAGCAGCACGGCATCCGCGTCACCAGCTACGAAGAGCGCCCCCAGCGCCCCGAGGCTGTGCTGTACGGCTTCCACGACCAGGAGCGCTTCAGCCTCATCGCGGACTCCGTGAAGCCCCCCAACCTGCTGCGCTTCTCCGTCAGCACCCCCTGCTTCCTTCCGCCGGGGGTGGAACAACAACAGTTCTGACCGGTCGGCGAGCACGCCGAAGCCGGCGAAACGCCAGGGCGGCGCGCGCGTCACGGGGCACAGAGGGCTGGGGTGCATGATCGTGCCCATGCAGAGACTCGAACTCACCCGGCCCCCCGTCGCCTCCGCATCCATGATCGTCCGCAAGCCCGCGGAAGAGGTGCTCGAAGCATTCGCCGATCCGTCCATCACGACACGGTTCTGGTACAGCAAGAGCGACGGAAGGATGGTCCCGGGGGCCGAGCTGCGCTGGGAGTGGGCGGTGTACGGCGCATCGGTCCAGGTCAGGGTCAAGGCGGTGGAGGAAGGCCGGCTGATCCGGTTCGAGTGGGGCAACTACGAGCAGCCGACCCTGGTCGAGCTGAAATTCACCCCGCAGGCAACGGACGCCACGCTCGTGGAGGTCACCGAGACCGGCTTCCAGGGATCGGGGGACGACGCCGTCCGCTGGGTCAACGACACCGTCGGCGGCTTCACCACCGTGTTGTGCGCGCTGAAGGCCCTCCTTGAGTACGGCATCGAACTCGGCGCCGTCGCCGACCACCACCCAGCCTGAACCACCCCCGGCCCCGGCTCCCTCCCGGGCCCCACAGCCGCCGGCGCTCGTCACTGTGTCGCCCCCACGCCGACCACACCGCCGGCCACGCGTCCGATCGCATCTCGGGCCGACGCAGCTGACTCGGAATCAGTGCCGGAGCGGGTGTCTCCCCGGCCCGAGCCTTCGTGTAGTGTTCTCCGAGTTGCCGCGGAGCCGTGACGGTTCTGCGGCAGCCACTCGCGCCGCACCGGCGGCACAACCACTACTGCACGACTCCCGAACGGGACGGATTTCGGCATGCCGGAATTCGACCGCGACTCGATTATGAGTCACCGGGAAAAGCCGCTAAAGTAGTGATCA
>NZ_JBIRGD010000070.1:0-4856 GCF_044327805.1 Streptomyces sp. NPDC018019
GTGGACTGGTCCGGAGTCTTCGACGGTACCGGCGCCCGCCGCGTGGACCTGCCCACCTATCCTTTCCAGCACCGGCGGTACTGGCCCAGGCCCGCCGCGTCGGCCGGTGACGTGACCGCCGCCGGGCTGCTGCCCGTACGACACCCCCTGCTGGGCGCGGCGGTGCCGCTGCCGGACGCGGACGGGCTGCTGCTCACGGGCAGGCTGTCGACACGGACCCACCCCTGGCTGCTGGAGCACGTCGTGGACGGGGCGTACGTCTTCCCCTCCGCGGGGTTCCTTGAACTGGCCGTCCACGCGGGCGACCAGGCCGGCTGCGACCGCGTCGGCACCCTCGCCCTCACCGAGCCACTCGTACTGGCCGAGGACGACGCCGTGCTCCTTCAGGTACGGGTCGGGGCCCCGGACGCGGACGGCACGCGCACGGTACGCATCTCCTCGCGGGCCGCGGACGGGGCCGACCAGCCGTGGACGGACCACGCCGACGGCACGCTGAGCACCGGAAACCCGGCAGCCGAAGCCACACCGGAGTTCTCGGTATGGCCGCCGAGCGGTGCCGAAGCGGCGACCCCGGCGGATGAGGCCGAGGACGTCGAGGACAGCCCGTGGTTCCGGACCGTCCGCGCCCTGTGGCACCGCGGTGACGAGACCTTCGCCGAGGCCGTGCTGCCCGAGGAGGTGTCGGACGCGGCGGACTTCGGCCTGCACCCGGCGCTGCTGGAAGCGGTGGTACAGGCGGCCGGAGGCGACGGCGACCGCGAGCCCTCGGCCTGGAACGGGGTCACCCTGCACGCCACCGGGGCGTCGGCGGCGCGGATACGCCTCGTGCGCACCGGCCGGGACACCTTCTCCGTCACCGTGGCGGACACCGCGGGCGCGCCCGTCCTCTCGGCGGACTCACTGGTCCTGGACGCCAGGAAGCCCCTCCGGCAGCCGGCTCACCACCAGGACGCCGCACCGGGCGCGTTGCTGCGGCTGGACTGGACCGCGGCAGCGGAGGTGCCGGCCGACGGAGAGGTGACGAGCGTGACGCTCGGCGCCGACGGACCGGCGGCACTGGCGGACGTCCCCGACCTGGTCGTGGTCCCGGTGTCGGGCGCGGGCGCCGAAGCCCCGGACGCGGTGCACGAACTGACCGCCCGGGTGCTCGAGCTGATGCAGGAGTGGCTCGCGGAGGAGCGGTTCGCCGCTTCCCGGCTGGTGTTCGTGACCCGCGGCGCGCCGTCCGGCGAAGACCTGGCCGCCGCGGCGGTGTGGGGACTGGTGGGATCGGCACAGTCGGAGAACCCGGACCGGTTCGTCCTGGTGGACGCGCCGGACCCGGCCCTCCCGGACCTGCTGCCCCGTCTCCCGGGCCTGCTCGCCACCGGCGACGCCCAGTTCGTCGTACGCGACGGCACGGTGCACGTGGGAAGGCTGGCCCGGACGGCCGCACCGCACGACGGCACGCCCCGCCCCGCCACCTGGGACCCGGACGGCACGACGCTGATCACCGGCGGTACGGGCGGCCTGGGCGGCCTCCTGGCCCGGCACCTCGTGGCCGAGCGCGGCGCCAGGCACCTCGTGCTGGCGAGCCGCAGCGGCGAGGCCGCGCCGGGAGCCGCGGAGCTGCGTGCGGAACTGACCGCGCTCGGCGCCGACGTGACGGTCGCGGCCTGCGACACCGCCGACCGGGCCGCGCTCGGGCGGCTGCTGGACTCCCTCGCGCATCCGCTGACCGCGGTGGTCCACGCGGCCGGTGTGCTCGACGACGGCGTGGTCACCTCGCTGACCGCCGAGCGGCTGTCGGGTGTACTGCGCCCGAAGGTGGACGCGGCCTGGCACCTGCACGACCTCACCCGGGGGATGGACCTCGCCGCCTTCGTCGTCTTCTCCTCGGTCTCCGGCGTCATCGGCGGCGCCGGCCAGGGCAACTACGCCGCGGGCAACGTCTTCCTCGACGCCCTGGCCAGGCACCGCGCCGCCCGGGGCCTGCCCGCCCAGTCCCTCGCCTGGGGCGCGTGGGCGCAGTCGAGCGGAATGACGGGCACCCTCTCCGAGGCGGACCTGCGGCGGATCTCGGCGACCGGAGTGCCGCCGCTGACCGCCGAGCAGGGTGTGGCGCTGTTCGACGCCGCCACCGCGACGGACGAGCCCTTCCTCGTCGCGGTCGGCCCGGTCGCCACGGGCACCCGGGTCCGCGGCACCGTACCGCCGGTGCTCCGCGGGCTGATCAAGGGCGCCCGGCGTACGGCCGCGAGCGCCACGGCCGGCGCCGAAGCGGCCGCCACGCTCGCCCGCCGGCTGCGTGAGGCGCGGGCGGAGGACCGTACGCGCCTGCTCACCGACCTGGTACGGACCGAGGCCGCCGCCGTGCTCGGGCATGCCTCCGCCCAGGCGGTCGATGCCCGGCGGGGCTTCCACGACCTGGGCTTCGACTCGCTGACCGCCGTCGAACTTCGCAACCGGCTCAGCACCGCCACGGGCCTGCGGCTGACCGCCACCCTCGTCTTCGACTACCCCAGTCCGACCGCGCTCGCCGAGCACCTCGTCCCCCGGCTCGTGGACGAAGGCCGGTCCGCCACGGGCCCGGACCTCCTCGCGGAGCTCGAACGCCTCGACTCCGTCCTCGCCGCCGGCGCCCCCGACGCCCGTACCCGCGCCGCCGTCGCCGGCCGTCTGTCGCACCTCCTGGACAGGTGGCGGGGGACCGGGGCCGAGGAGAGCGGCGCCGGGGTCGCCGAGCGGATCGAGACCGCCAGCACCGATGAGATCTTCGCCTTCATCGACAACGAACTCGGGCGGCACAGCGACCGCTGAGTCCGGCCCCCTTATTGACACGGAAGGTTCCTCGCCATGCCGAACGACAACGAGCTCGTTGACTACCTGAAGTGGGTCACGGCCGATCTGCACCAGACCCGCCAAAGGCTTCGGGAGGCCGAGTCCGCCAGGCAGGAACCGATAGCCATCGTCGGGATGTCCTGCCGGCTGCCGGGCGGGGTGCGCTCGCCCGAAGAGCTTTGGCAGATGCTGAGCGACGGACGCGACGGCATCTCCGCGTTCCCCGCGGACCGCGGCTGGAACCTGGACCTCCTCACCGGTGACGGGAACGGCAGCAGCACCACGGCCGAAGGCGGCTTCGTGGACGCCGCCGGATTCGACGCGTCCTTCTTCGGCATCTCGCCCCGCGAGGCCGTGGCCATGGACCCTCAGCAGCGCATCCTGCTGGAGACCTCCTGGGAAGCGCTCGAACGCGCCGGAATCGACCCCCACTCCCTGCGCGGCACCGAAACCGGGGTCTTCGTCGGTACGAACGGCGTCGACTACACCAACGTCGTGCTCACCTCCCGTGAGGACGTCGAGGGCCACGGCAGCACCGGCCTCGCGGGCAGCGTCCTGTCCGGCCGGCTCTCGTACACCTTCGGCCTGGAGGGCCCGGCGCTCACCGTCGACACGGCCTGCTCCTCCTCGCTCGTCTCCCTGCACCTGGCGGCCCACGCGCTGCAGTCCGGCGAGTGCTCGCTCGCCCTGGCCGGGGGCGTGACGGTGTTGTCGTCGCCGATGAGCTTCGCGGGATTCAGCCGGCAGGGCGGGCTGGCGGCGGACGGCCGGTGCAAGGCGTTCGCCGACGCGGCCGACGGCACCGGCTGGTCCGAGGGCGCGGGCGTCCTGGTGCTGGAGCGCCTGTCCGATGCCCGCCGCAACGGACACGAGATCCTCGCCGTCGTGCGGGGCTCGGCCGTCAACCAGGACGGCGCCTCCAACGGCCTGACGGCGCCCAACGGCCCGGCCCAGCAGCGGGTGATCGAGCAGGCTCTCGCGAGCGCCGGTCTGTCGACCGGTGACGTGGACGCCGTCGAGGCACACGGCACCGGCACCACCCTGGGCGATCCCATCGAGGCGCAGGCGTTGCTGGCCACGTACGGGCAGGGCCGTGACCCCGAGCGGCCGTTGCTGCTCGGGTCGGTGAAGTCGAACCTGGGCCATACGCAGGCGGCGGCCGGCGTGGCGGGGATCATCAAGGTGGTCCTGGCCATGCGGAACGGTGTGCTGCCGCAGACGTTGCACGTGGACGCTCCGTCGTCGCATGTGGACTGGTCGTCCGGCGCGGTGGAACTGCTGACGGAGCCCCAGGAGTGGCCGAAGACCGGCCGGCCGTGGCGCGCGGGCGTGTCGTCGTTCGGGATCAGCGGCACCAACGCCCACGTCATCATCGAGCAGGCCCCGGCCGCGGAGGAGTCCGACGCCGAGGACGGGGAAGGCCCGCAGACCGCGCCGCCGGTCGTGCCCTCGACCGTCCCGTGGCCGGTCTCCGCGCGGTCCGAGGACGCCCTGACCGAACAGCTCGCGCAGATCACCGCGCTGACCGGCCGGTCGCCGGTCGACGTGGGCTTCTCACTGGCGACCACCCGCGCACACCTGGAACGCCGTGCGGTGCTCCTGGCCGAGGACGACGGGACCGTCGAGGTCGCACGCGGCCTCGCCCAGGACACGGCGGGGCAGTTCGCGGTGCTGTTCTCGGGTCAGGGTGCGCAGCGGGCCGGGATGGGCCGGGAGTTGTACGGCCGGTTCCCGGTGTTCGCCGAGGCGCTGGACGAGGTGCTGGGGCACTTCGACGCCGGTCTGCGGGATGTGATCTTCGGCGACGCGGAGGGTCTGGACGAGACCGGGTTCACGCAGCCTGCGCTGTTCGCGGTCGAGGTGGCGCTGTTCCGGCTGGCCGAGTCCCTGGGCATCCGCCCGGACTTTGTGGCCGGTCACTCGATCGGCGAGATCGCCGCCGCGCATGTGGCCGGGGTGTTGTCGCTGGCGGATGCGTGTGTGCTGGTGGCGGCCCGGGCGCGGTTGATGCAGGCGCTGCCGGCGGGCGGCGCGAT
>NZ_JBIRGD010000071.1:0-3813 GCF_044327805.1 Streptomyces sp. NPDC018019
TTCCCTTCAGTTCGCGTGGCCTTGAGGTTTTTCGACCGTGCTGGTGCGTGCGACGATGCGGCTGAGGTCGGGCATGCCGAGATGGACGGTGGTGCGGTCATCGAGTTGAGCGAGTTTGGCCTCGGCGCTGTCGAGGCTGACCTGGAGGCCAGCGACTTCGCCGCGCCAGCCTTCACGTTCGGCTTCCTCGATGCGGGCGATGAGGTTGTCGCGGATCTCAACCAGGCGGGGGCGCTGGGCGGGGTCGGGTCGGAGCATCGAACAGCGGACGCAGGCGTGTTCGTGGATGCATGCGGTGCCGTAGGCCCGTCCGCAGGTGCCGAGGGAGACTTTTCGGAGTTCGAAGTGACCCAGGAACTCCTCCCATTCCTCTTCAGTGGGGGTGCGGTATTCCTCGCTGGGGCGAATGGCTCGTCGGCGGGCGATGAATGCCTTGTGCTGCTCGATCGCTTCCTGCGGGTAGATCGCCTTGTAGCCCATGGTGGTGTTGATGTCTCGGTGCCCGCAGATGACCTGTGCGATGTGCGGAGGCAGGCCGTTCATGATGACGTCGGTGACGAACATCCTGCGGAAATCGTGTGGTGTGAGCCGCAGTGGTGCGCCGTCAGGGCGGCTGAGTCCTTCGCCGTGAAGAATCTCGACGAGGAATCGCCGAATGATGTGTCCGTGCACGGGTCGGTCTTCGGTGCCGTACTTGTATTGGAACAGCAGCGGCAGAGGTGGGTTCCAGACGCGCTCGTGGGTGTCGTAAGCGCTGACCAGTGGGATGGCGCCGTCCGGCGCACGGACCCGGCTGACGATGGCGCTCAGCACGTCAGCCAGTTCCGGGCTGATGAGCAGGAGCCGTTCAGTGTCGATCTTGGACGGTGCGATTTGCAGTAGCGGGACGAGTTCGCCGGTCGCGGGCAGCCGGTATTGCACGAAGCTGTGGTGGTTGAGTTCCTGAAGTTCTTCGATGCGGATGCCGGTGTGCCGTAGGACCTCGATCGCGGCCCAGGTCCAGAAGGTGGCGTGCTCAGCGTGGGTGAGGTTGAGGACTTCACCGGTGTGGGTGTTGGTCACGCGGATGGTGCTGGCGTCCTGGCGGACGGTGGTCGGCCGCAGGTAGGTGGTGTCGTCCAAGGAGAAGGTCGTGCCGGGCTCGACCTGTTCGGCGGCAGCCAGCAGTTGTTTTGCGGCGGTTCGGCGGCGCTCGGCGATGGCGATCACGGTCGGCAATAGGGGCAGCTGATGTCGGGTCCGCTGGTGCATACGTGCCCGCGACTGCTCGATCTGCTTGCGCTGGCTGATCTCGTGCGCCCGGATTGGGCAGGGAGCGACGTGCGGGCCCCAGCGGGCCGGCTCCTCGGCTGCCCACTGGGCGATATCCAGGTAGAAGGCGCGTACCAGGGTCAGGCAGTGGTTGACGTTATGCCGGGGCTCTTGGACCTCGGTGACGGCACCGTCGTTGCCTCGGGCCCTGCGGGTCTTGACCCGGATGCGCTGCTTCCAGGCCGATGCGACTTCCGGTGGTAGATCCAGGGAGGCGATCCCCGGGTGGTGTTCTTCCAGATTCCGCCAGAACAACAAGCCGATGGCGTAGGAAAGGTGTTTGAGGGTCGTGTAGTCCAGGGCTGCCTGGCGCTCCTTCAGGTACTCCACCAGCGCCTGCCGGACTGGTCGGCACTCCACGCCGTAGCGGTCGATCAACTGCTCGCAGGTCAGCTGGCCCTGAGCCATGCGAAACGCCCGCGCCGTCAGCGGGGCGTTCGGCGGGAAGGAGCCGTAGCCCAGCAGGAGCTGATAGAAGAGGAACTTGCCCTGGCCCCGGCGGGAATGGGCGACATCCTGGGTGTCCAGAAGCTCGACGCAGTCACCGATGGTGACGTCCGCGATGGTGCCACCCTTTGCGGCCAGGATCGTCGCGATGCGTTTGAGCGCGACATCGGAGGCGAACCGCCGCGGGACGGGGGTCATCTCGGCGAGCTGGGTGCGTAGCGCGGCAAAGCCATGCTGGTCCCGGAACTCCTCCATCCCGGCCACCAACCGGTGGAATGGGTGGCTGAGCATCCAGTGCATGCTGGGGCGGACGACGTCTGCGCAGATGAGTCGGCGCAGCCCGGTGCCCAGATCCTTGAAGCCGTATGCCTTGTCCCAGCCGCGGGACTGCAGCCACGGCTCGGCCAGGGTCTTCCACGCGTCGTGCGGGCGGTTCTCGGCCCCGCTGGCCAGCCATTTCTCCTGCCAGGACAGCCCCGGCTGGGTGCCGAGCCAGCCGAGCACCGCGGTGACGCCGCGTCGGATGCTCGGCGCCGTGCCCGGACACACCCCAGCGACCAGTTCCTCAATCAGTTCGCCGGCGGGCCGCTCGGATGCAGACCAGAGAGTCGGGCTGTGGCGGGCAGGGAATTGGGCCCGCAGCGCGGCCTGGCTCTGCGAGCCGATGTCCGGCTCCTGTTGCTGTTCGGGAAGCCGTAGGTCGGTGCGGCGGGCGACCCGCCCGGGAACTCCGGCGATGTTCATGGCGCCACCCGGCCGAACAGCACGTTCAGGCTCGCGGCCGAGTAGCCGGGGGCTGGCGGCGGCGCCTGGCGGGCAGCCGCGTTGGTTTCCTGCCGGGCGTGGTGGGCGAGTACGTTCTCGATGACCTCGTCACCGGTGGGCGTCATGTAGAGCTGAGTGGTTGTCAAGCTCGCATGCCCCATGACCCATTGGACGTCGACCAGGGGGATCTTCGGATCTCTCGACATCCGATAGGCCGCGGTATGCCGCAGGTCGTGCAGGGTCCAGTTCGATCCCAGGTTCGCGTTCACTCGCTCGAACATGCGATGGGCTGCGTGGTAGGTCAGCGGCCGCAGGGGTCGGCGCAGAGTCCACCACAGCGGCTGTGACCTCCCCTTGGGCAACTGGCCGCGCAGTTGGGCCTGGTAGAGCCGCAGCCAGACGAATGCATCCGGTGACGCGGGCAGAGGCTGCACCGCTCGCGTTCCCTTGCGGACCACGCTGATCAGCTGCTGGCCTGGGTCGGCATCACAGAACCGAGCGCCGAGCAGCTCGGAGGCACGGGCCCCGGTGGAGACCCAGAACGCCACCAGAGCCCGGTCCCGGTTCGAGCCGAGTGCGGCGAAGATGTCGTTGAATTCGCTGTCCGGGATCATCCGCGGGATCCGCTTTGGGATCTTGGGCCGGTAGCGGCCCTGACGCTCGTTGCGGAACGGGGCCATCGGATTGTGATGCGCGTTCGCCCTTCGCGTGCGCCGGTCACGGACCAGCGGGAACGGGTTGATCACGGGACCCGTGCACGATTCCTGGTGGAAGTCGTAGAACTTCCGCAGCACCGTCTCGGTGTGCGCTCGCGTCGATGCCTGGTACTTCCGTCCCGGCTTCGGCTTGCCCGTCACCGCGTTCACTGCCTCGCCCGACTGCTTGCGCATACGACCGACCTGCGGTTTGTCGGCGTGTTGCAGCCAGCGCACGAAGTCGCGGGCTTCGACGCGCGTCGCCCGATCCCAGCCGACCTCAACCGCCGCCAGGAACCGCCACCACCGCAGCAGCCCGTTGCCGTACGCATACAGCGTGGACTCGGACCGGCCGCAGCCCAGCAGGTCACGGAAGTACTCAGCCACCGGCTCGACCACCGCCCCGGAGGCATCCACCAGCCGATACGGCTCCCAGACGTCCCCGGTCTTGACCAGCTTGCCGACCTGAGGGACGGCCAAGGCCGACAGATCACGTACAGGCGTCTCTGATTCACTCACGGACCGTGTAACGCCCAGATCCCCGAAGCGTCACCTGACCTGCAGAAAGAACTAAACTAGTTCAGTTAACGAGACG
>NZ_JBIRGD010000072.1:0-3437 GCF_044327805.1 Streptomyces sp. NPDC018019
GTGTTGCCCGACACTCAAAATGCCGATGACGGCGGCGTTCACGGTGCCGATGTTCGGCGACAGTGAAGCCCCGCCGGCGGGGTGGCAGGCGGGGCTGTCATCGGCAAGGTGTCGCTGTCGTCGGCGAGGTGCCGGTCGTTCAGTCGACCACCTCGCTGACGGCCGCGCGGGCGGCTGCGTCGTCGACGAGGTTCTTGCCCTGGGCGAAGGCGGCGACGAGAGCCTGGAGGGCGAGGTTGTTGACCGCCCGCGGGTAGCCGCGCGAGGTGGTGTGGATCAGCGAGAGGGCGTCCTCGGTGAACAGCTGGTCGGGCCGCCCGACGAGCTTGAGGTGGTGGGCGATGTAGCTGGTGGTCTCGGTGGCGGTCATGCCCGGCATGGTGTAGCGCAGGGCGGTTCGCTGTTCGAGGGCCGCCAGGACGGCGAGTTTCATGGTCCTGCGCAGGGTGGGCTGGCCGACCAGCAGGCAGGACAGCGGGGAGTCCTGGTCCATGCCCTGGTTGGTGAGCATCCGCACCGTTTCCAGCTGTTCGTAGGACAGCAGATGGGCTTCGTCCAGGACCAGGACGGGGGTGCGTCCGCGCTCTTCGCGCTCGGACATCAAGACCTTGGAGGTCTGGACGGCCAGGCGCGAGCCGAGGTGGGCCGGGGCCTGGCCGAACGCATTGACGATCTCTTCGTGGATGCCGCGGACGCCGATCATCGGGTTCGGCAGGTAGATGACCGAGTACTTCGAGGGGTCCAGGGCGTCCAGGCAGGTGCGGACGGAGACGGTCTTGCCCGCGCCGACTTCGCCGGTGACCACGCCGATGGAGCGTTCGGTGATGCACCAGGAGATCCGGGCGACGGCCTCGTTGTGGGACTGGTGGCGGTGGAGCATGCCCGGCGCCAGGTTGCGGCCGAACGGCATCCGCTCGAAGCCGTAGTGGGCCTGCAGTTTTTCGATCACGTGCAATCTCCGGGACGTTCGCTGGGGGGCTCGGGAGTGAAGGGCCGGCCGGTGAGGCGTTCGATGAACAGTTCGGGGTTGACGACGATCCAGTCGACGGCGGTGTCCCCGCCGAATTGGGCGGCCAGGGCCGCGCCGGTGCCCGGAGCGCAGGCTTCGAAGAAGCCGTGCAGCCCGGTCAGGAAGCGGACCGGGCCGTCCTGCTCGCCGGGGTCGGTGGGCATGGGCTCAGTCCTCCGTCAGGTCGACCGCTTCGACGGGCTCGGCGGGCTGCCCGCCGGCCAGGGCCACGTAGTTGACCTTGCTGGACAGGTCGGCCGCGTGCTCGCGGTCGATGAGCCCGAGGTAGTCGATGCCGGTGGTCGGCTTCGGCTGCTCGGCGGGGACCTCCGGCCGGGCCTTGGGATGGCTGTGCCGGTTGATCTGGAACGGCAGGGCGGTGCCGGCGTCCTTGCCGTCGATGCGGACGCCCAGATAGGTCAGGTCGAAGGGATCGAAGACCAGCTCGACCTTGCGGCCGACCAGCTGCGGATCGACCTGGTAGCGGTTGCCCTGCAACGACACGGTCCCGGTGCGCGAGACGTTGCGGTGCTCGGACCAGCGGAAAGCCTCCGCCAGGTCGCCCGGCGCCGGGACCGGGAAAGGGGCCCCGGCCATCCACCGCTCCAGTGGGGCCACCTTGGTCTCGGAGTGCTCGCGGCGGTGGTAGACCGTCTCGACCCAGGCGGTGAACAGGCGGTTCATCTCCGCCAGGTCCCTGATCTCCCGGCCGACCTCACCTTCGGCCGAGGCGATCTCGACGGTGAACTCGCCGTTGACCGTGCGGAAAAACCGCTCGATCTTCCCCCGCCCCTCGGGACGGCCGGGAGCGGAGTGCACCAGCTTAATGCCCAGCTTCGCGCAGGCCCGCAGCAGCCACGAGTCGACAAAAGCACTGCCGTTGTCGACGTAGATGTACTGCGGGACGCCCCGGGCGGCCAGGGCCGGCCGCAGGGCCGCGGCCAGGCGGACGGTGTCCTCGGCGAAACCCCAGCGGTGGCCGACCACCGCCCGCGAGTGGTCGTCGATGAAGGCGAACAGGTACGTTTTGCGCCCGTCGATCCGCGGCCCGTGCAGCGCATCCCCGGTCCACAGCTCGTTGGGACAGCCCGCCTCGAACCGGCCGAAGACCGCCGTCTGCCGGGGCGTCTGCAAGGAGGCCAGGCCGGTGCGGTTGAACATCCGCTGCAGCGTGCGTTCGTCCGGGGCCCAGCCGAGCTGGGCCTTGAGGATCCGCCTGACCTGCGCGGCCGTCCGCTCCGGATTCTCCTTCTTCAGCGCCGAGGCCAGCTCGAAGACCTCCGGCGGAGTGCGGGGCTGGGCCTGGCGCGGAGAGGGAATCAGGGCGTCGAACCCGCCCTGGCGCCATTCCAGGATCCAGCGGTCCAGCGTCCAGCGGCTGATCCTCACCCGCCGTCCGTCCGGGTCGGTGTGCTCCTCACCGGCGAGTTTGCGCACCAGCGCGCCGCGCTGGCGGCCGGTCAGGCTCGGATCGGCGGCCTCCCTGATCAGCATGTAGCGGAACAGGCCGATCTGCCGGGCCCGTTCCAGGCGGGCCGCCTGGTCGTCATCGTTTGGTGGCACGTGCACCTTCCTGATGCCGTGGTGATCTTATGGGCCCGCCGAGGCTTGCAGGAACAACCACCCGTCCGGCAGAGGCAGTTGGTGTTGATCGTTGATCAAGGCCAGCGCGGGGCCAGCAGCCGTCCGTGGGTGACGGCCGCCGCCAGCCGCCACGGCGACACCTCGCCGACGCCCGGCCAGCGTGAGCCGGCCGCCTGCCAGGCCCCGGCGACCGCCGCGACCGCGTCCGCGAAGACCGTGTCCGCGGCCGCCGGAGGCACCGGATCAACCCCGGCGTCCACCAGCACACGGGTGAAGTACGCGCGGATCTGTTCGGCCCGGCGGGCGAACCGCCGCAGCCAGCCGCGGACGGTCTCCACCGGCCGCCCCAGCCGCACCGCGATCGTCCGCACCCCGGCCCCCGCCGCCTTCGCCACCAGTGCCGCCCCGATCACCTCCGCCAGATCCACCCTCCTGACCAGCACGAACACCGGGAGAAGCACATGCGAAATGCCGCAGCCGACACACCGCGCGCGCCGGGGACGGATCCGTACCGGCCCCGATCCGTCCCGCAGCACCCGCTCGCGGGCCCAGCCCCACGGGGCCAGCACACCCCCGCAACGGGAACATTCCACCTTGCCGTCCCTCAGCCGGGTCTCGACCTCAGCCGCGTCCGCCCCTACCGTGAGCACCGAGCGCCTCCATGCGCTTCACGGCCCTCCCGGACTCGGCCAAAAGATCATCGGGAGGGCCTTTCGCATGCCCTCATCGGCAAGGTGCCGCCGCCAACGAACACCCCGGCCCCGCCGGCATGCAACCGAACTCGTCGGCATGTTCAACGCCGGAGTCGTGCCCGCGACATGGGCATCGGGAATGCCGCTCAACA
>NZ_JBIRGD010000073.1:0-2495 GCF_044327805.1 Streptomyces sp. NPDC018019
GTCGTGACTGCGTGCCTTTTGAAGAATGAGCCTGCGAGTTTGCGGTATGTTGCGAGGTTAACCCGTGTGGGGAAGCCGTAGCGAAAGCGAGTCCGAAGAGGGCGTTGAGTAGCGTGCCCAAGACCCGAAGCGGAGTGATCTAGCCATGGGCAGGTTGAAGCGGAGGTAAGACTTCGTGGAGGACCGAACCCACCAGGGTTGAAAACCTGGGGGATGACCTGTGGTTAGGGGTGAAAGGCCAATCAAACTCCGTGATAGCTGGTTCTCCCCGAAATGCATTTAGGTGCAGCGTCGTGTGTTTCTTGCCGGAGGTAGAGCACTGGATAGGCGATGGGCCCTACCG
This sequence comes from Streptomyces sp. NPDC018019, assembly GCF_044327805.1. Taxonomy (NCBI): domain Bacteria; kingdom Bacillati; phylum Actinomycetota; class Actinomycetes; order Kitasatosporales; family Streptomycetaceae; genus Streptomyces; species Streptomyces sp. NPDC018019. Next base: position 344 of record NZ_JBIRGD010000073.1, read on the forward strand.
GGTTACTGACCTTAGCCAAACTCCGAATGCCGGTAAGTGAGAGCGCGGCAGTGAGACTGTGGGGGATAAGCTCCATGGTCGAGAGGGAAACAGCCCAGAGCATCGACTAAGGCCCCTAAGCGTGTGCTAAGTGGGAAAGGATGTGGAGTCGCAGAGACAACCAGGAGGTTGGCTTAGAAGCAGCCATCCTTGAAAGAGTGCGTAATAGCTCACTGGTCAAGTGATTCCGCGCCGACAATGTAGCGGGGCTCAAGCACACCGCCGAAGTCGTGTCATTGCGATATGTACCCCCAACGGGGATCGTGATGGGTAGGGGAGCGTCGTGTGCCGGGTGAAGCAGCGCCGGAAGGTAGTTGTGGACGGTTCACGAGTGAGAATGCAGGCATGAGTAGCGATACACACGTGGGAAACGTGTGCGCCGATTGACTAAGGGTTCCTGGGTCAAGCTGATCTGCCCAGGGTAAGTCGGGACCTAAGGCGAGGCCGACAGGCGTAGTCGATGGACAACCGGTTGATATTCCGGTACCCGCTTTGAAGCGCCAAACATCGAATCCTCTGATGCTAAGGCCGTGAAGCCGCCCTGAGCTCTTCGGAGTGTAGGGGAGTGGTGGAGCCGCTGATCCAAGGTGGTAGTAGGTGAGTGATGGGGTGACGCAGGAAGGTAGTCCAGCCCGGGCGGTGGTTGTCCCGGGGTAAGGGTGTAGCCCGTCATCCAGGCAAATCCGGATGGCACATGAGGGTGAGACCTGATGCCGAGCCGATTGTGGTGAAGTGGATGATCCTATGCTGTCGAGAAAAGCCTCTAGCGAGTTTCATGGCGGCCCGTACCCTAAACCGACTCAGGTGGTCAGGTAGAGAATACCGAGGCGTTCGGGTGAACTATGGTTAAGGAACTCGGCAAAATGCCCCCGTAACTTCGGGAGAAGGGGGGCCATTGCTGGTGATGGGACGTGCTCCCTGAGCTGGTGGTGGCCGCAGAGACCAGCGAGAAGCGACTGTTTACTAAAAACACAGGTCCGTGCGAAGCCGTAAGGCGATGTATACGGACTGACGCCTGCCCGGTGCTGGAACGTTAAGGGGACCGGTTAGTCATTCTTCGGGGTGGCGAAGCTGAGAACTTAAGCGCCAGTAAACGGCGGTGGTAACTATAACCATCCTAAGGTAGCGAAATTCCTTGTCGGGTAAGTTCCGACCTGCACGAATGGCGTAACGACTTCTCGACTGTCTCAACCATAGGCCCGGTGAAATTGCACTACGAGTAAAGATGCTCGTTTCGCGCAGCAGGACGGAAAGACCCCGGGACCTTTACTATAGCTTGATATTGGTGTTTGGTTCGGCTTGTGTAGGATAGGTGGGAGACTGTGAAGCCGTGACGCCAGTCATGGTGGAGTCGTTGTTGAAATACCACTCTGGTCGTGCTGGATGTCTAACCTGGGTCCGTGATCCGGATCAGGGACAGTGTCTGGTGGGTAGTTTAACTGGGGCGGTTGCCTCCTAAAGGGTAACGGAGGCGCCCAAAGGTTCCCTCAGCCTGGTTGGCAATCAGGTGTTGAGTGTAAGTGCACAAGGGAGCTTGACTGTGAGACTGACGGGTCGAGCAGGTACGAAAGTAGGGACTAGTGATCCGGCGGTGGCTTGTGGAAGCGCCGTCGCTCAACGGATAAAAGGTACCCCGGGGATAACAGGCTGATCTTCCCCAAGAGTCCATATCGACGGGATGGTTTGGCACCTCGATGTCGGCTCGTCGCATCCTGGGGCTGGAGTCGGTCCCAAGGGTTGGGCTGTTCGCCCATTAAAGCGGTACGCGAGCTGGGTTTAGAACGTCGTGAGACAGTTCGGTCCCTATCCGCTGTGCGCGTAGGAGTCTTGAGAAGGGCTGTCCCTAGTACGAGAGGACCGGGACGGACGAACCTCTGGTGTGCCAGTTGTTCTGCCAAGGGCATGGCTGGTTGGCTACGTTCGGAAAGGATAACCGCTGAAAGCATCTAAGCGGGAAGCCTGCTTCGAGATGAGGGCTCCCTCCCACTTGATGGGGTAAGGCTCCCAGTAGACGACTGGGTTGATAGGCCAGATATGGAAGACCGGTAACGGTTGGAGTTGACTGGTACTAATAGGCCGAGGGCTTGTCCTCAGTTGCTCGCGTCCACTGTGT
>NZ_JBIRGD010000074.1:0-2369 GCF_044327805.1 Streptomyces sp. NPDC018019
AAAACACCTTGCAGATCACCGCCTCCACCGTCTCGCTCACCGTCGATGACGTCGCCGCCTCCCAGCGGTTCTTCACCACCCACCTCGGTTACACGGAACAGGCCGGCGCCGACGGCTTCGCCTCCCTGACACGCCAGGACGCGGCCGTGGACATCGTTCTGCTCGCCCGCGGCAACCAGGTGCTGCCGCCCGACCAGCGCGACCAGCGCGCCTCCGGCCTGATCGTCGCCTTCACCACCGTCGGCATCCAGGATGAGGAGGAGCGGCTGCGCGCCGAGGGCGTGGAGATCACCATGCCGCTGCGCGAAGAGCCCTGGGGGGAACGGCTTTTCCAGATCACCGATCCCAACGGGGTCGTGGTCCAGTTCGTCGAGTGGGCGACGCCAGACGCGTCCTGAGCACACACCCACGGCCTACGGACATCCATCTCGGCCGGCCCCGTCACCATCGCCCAGCACGACGACCAACGAAGGTTTCACCATGCGCACACTCGTGTACTGCGTCGCCCTCACACTCGACGGTTTCATCGCGGGTCCCGACGGTTCCGACCCCACCGGCCCCGGCGGCTTCTGGTCCCCAGAACAGGACTACCTCCAGCACCTCATCGAGGAGTACCCCGAGACTCTGCCCGGCCCGGCCCGGGCCGCCCTCGGCGTGACGGCCGAAGGCACCCGGTTCGACACCGTCCTCGAAGGGCGCAGGAGCTACGAGGTCGGCCTCGCGGCCGGCGTGGCCAATGCCTACCCCCACCTCCGGCACCTGGTCTTCTCCCGCACCCTGACCGAGAGCCCGGACCCCGGTGTCGAGCTCGTCGCCGACGACCCGGTGGCAACGGTGCGGGAGCTGAAGCAGCTCGACGGGAAGGACATCTGGCTCGTCGGGGGCGCGGAACTGGCCGGTGCGCTGTACGGCGAGATCGACCGCCTGGTCGTCAAGCTCAGCCCGCTCACCATCGGCTCCGGCATACCGCTCTTCGGGCGGAGCGCGGCCTTCGCACCCGACCTCTGGACGCTCAGCGACCACACCGTCCTTCGGAGCGGAGCGGCCTTCCTTACATACGACCGGCGCCGCAACGCCCCGCAGTCCGCCGGCGATTAGACGAAGGAGCACTGCCCGGCCTTCGGGGGCCGCCGGCTACCGCTGGCGGCCACCGCCGAACTGATCCGGTGAACCGGAGTTGTCTCGTGGCCGGTCCGAGGAGGTCGGTCAACGCAGTCTGACGAAGGCGCTGTCCGGGTCATGGGGAATCAGCGGACTCCCGTCGACGACGACATCGGCCCGTCGAACGGTGTTGTCCTGAGCAAAGTGCCGGTCTTCCTGTGCCATCCAGGTGTGCCAGAGCGGCAGTGCCTCGTCTCCGTCGCGTTCCAGTCCGCGACGGAGCCTGACCGCTCGTGGGCTCTCGATCCACACGGCACAGGTGAGCCGGTCGGCGACGGACAGGCGCGACGACGAGACGCCTTCGAGGATGACCGCTTCGGCGATCGGGACGTCGTGCCATTCGGCCGGCTCTCGCCGGCCCCAGTCGTAGCGCTGGTACCGGCCCGCTCTCCCGGTTCCCAGCGGCCCGAGCACCTGTTCCTCCAGCCTGGGCCACCATCCCAAGGGGTCCTCCCAGGAGGCGAAGTCGTCGGTGGGTACGGTCTGGGCGCCGCCGAGGGCAGCAGCGAGCCGCTGGGCGAACGTGCTCTTGCCCGAACCTCCGGGGCCGTCGACGGCGATGAGGCGGACCGGCCCGCAGCGCGGGGGGCCGTTTCTCACCCGGGCCGCCAGTTCGGTATACGTCTCGATCTTTGGTTCCACGGTGTGGAGCGTACTGCTGGCGGCTCCGTGTGAACGCACACGGCCGCGTTCAAGCCCGTACGCACCTGCAAAGCACGTCCGTGAACCCGCACTCCGACGGGAACGAGTCCACTCCGAGCTGACCGACCGCGGGCGACATCCGGAGCACCGTCGGCGTCGGCGTCGGCGCACCAGTCCTGTGCGGCTGTCCGGTTCCTTGCTCCCGAGTGTCAGCCGTCATCGTCCGGATCATCTCTGGAGGCGCGCTGCCCCGGGTGGATGCCAGGACGCTGCCGACGATGGCGATCAGGGCGATGGCCAGGGCGATACTGATTCCGCCCTCGGTGTCCCAGTACACGTCTTCCAGGCTGATCAGCAGCGCCGCCTCGTCGACGACCAGGGCCAGGCCAACCCCGTAGGCCAGCCCCAGCCAGGCGCGTGCCCGCGCCGAACGTTCGGCCAGGCTCGCCGCGCCCACCACCGCGAGCAGCAGGATTCCCCACACGTAGTGGTGGAGGTGCACTCCGCCGGCCTGCACGTCGCCGATCCCGGCCACGTCGATGTGGATGAGCCAGGTCAGCGGGCGC
>NZ_JBIRGD010000075.1:0-2060 GCF_044327805.1 Streptomyces sp. NPDC018019
AACTCGGCCTTCCACCGGCCGGCGTCAGCTATCGCCTCCATACCAGGACAACGACAACCGCCAGCTCAGGACACGATCCGCTGCTGGAGTACTAGTATCCACTCGCGACCGCTCGGTGGCCGAGCAGTCGAAGAACTATCACTACTCCACCGCCCATCAGGTCGTCATCGACGCCGACAGTCGCCTGGTCGTCGTGGTCGCCCGGCCCGTGCCCGGCAACCGACATGACTCGGAGGACTGGGAGGAATCCGGCGCCAAGGCCGCCGTCGGCAACACCATCACGATTGCCGATGGCGGCTACCAGGGCACTGGCCTGGTCATCCCGCACCGCCGCAAGGCCGGCCAGGCCGAACTTCCGTCCTGGTAAGAGAAACATAACCGCTCTCACAAACGCGTTCGCGCGCGCGTGGAGCACACCTTTGCCCGCATGAAGACCCGGAAGATCCTGCGCGACTGCAGCCTCAAAGGCGACGGTGTCCATCACGCCATGCGCGGCATCGCCCGCCTGTACAACCTCGCCCTCACCGGATAGCCAACGTCCGAGATGGCCCAGGATGCTCATGCGAGCCGGAAGGAAGGACGGCAGTGTTGCGCGTGCTGACGTGGAGCCTGTGGTGGCGCTTTGGCCCATGGGAGAACCGGCGGAAGGCCATTCTCACGGTGCTGGGCGAGCTCCACCCCGATGTCGTCGGCCTGCAGGAGGTGTGGGCGTGCGGCGGGGAGAATCTTGCAGGGGGGCTGGCGGACAACCTCGACATGCACTGGACCTGGGCAGCATCTCGTGCACCGGAGCGGTGGCAAAGACTTCTTGGGGACTCAACGGTTGGCATCGGCAACGCTGTCCTGAGCCGCTGGCCCCTCGCGCAGCACGACACGGTGGAGCTGCCGGCCCGCGAGGACGACGATGACGGCCGCCTGGCGCTCTATGGGCGCATCGACGCCCCCACACACCAGGTGCCATTTCTTCACCACCCACCTCACGTCGGCCATTGATGCCTCTGCGGTGCGCTGCCAACAGGTCAGAGTGCTTGCCGAGTTCGTGACAGCGCATAGCCATGGAACCGACTTCCCGTCCGTTGTCACGGGCGACTTCAACGCATGGCCAGACTCCGACGAAGTACGGCAGTTCGGCGGCTACAAGTCGGCACCTGCCATCCCGGGCCAGGTCTTCCTCGACGCGTGGGAATACGCAGACCCAGCACAGCCGTCAGCGACCTGGAACGCGGCCAACCCGTTCGTCGCGGCCGGATTCGAACCCAGCGTCCGCGTCGATTACATCCACGTAGGCCCACCAGGCCCTGAAGGTCTTGGTTCCGTCAGCTCTGTCCAGCGTGTCGGCGACCAGCCCGTACACAGTGTCTGGCCGTCCGACCACGCCGCTGCCCTCGCAGATCTAAGAGGTCCTAACAGAGGCTGTTGATCATGTGGCTTTCGGTTCGGGTGGTCGTTGGTCTGGCCGTGGGGAAACGTCAGTCGCGGCCGTGGATTGTGTCGGATGAACTGTGGTCGCTCATCGAGCCGTTGTTGCCCGAGCCGGTGCCGAAGCAGGTGGCGGGACGCCCCCGGGTGCCGGACCGGCAGGCACTCTGCGGGATTCTGTTCGTGCTGCATACCGGGATGCAGTGGGAGTACCTGCCGCAGGAGCTGGGCTTCGGCTCCGCCGATGGCCTGTTGGCGGCGTCTGGCTGCGTGGAACGGTGCCGGCGTCCGGGACGAACTGCACTTGGTGCTGCTGAAGAAGCTGCGGGTCGCGAAGAAGCTGGACTGGTCGCGGGCGGTGATCGACTCCTCCCGCGTCAGGGCCGCTCGCCGGGGCCCCAAAGCGGCCCCAGCCCGGTCGGCCGAGCACGTCCGGGCAGCAAGCACCCCCTCATCGTCGGCGGCCAGGGCATCCCACTCGCCGTTTCGCTGACCGGCGGCAGCCGCAACGACGTCACCCAGCTGATACCCCTGCTGGAGAAGATCCCCTCGGTCGCCGGCCTGGCAGGACGGCCACGCAACCGACCTGACAGCCTGCTCGGCGACCGCGGCTACGACCACGACACGTACCGCCGTCTCGT
>NZ_JBIRGD010000076.1:0-1832 GCF_044327805.1 Streptomyces sp. NPDC018019
CCCCACCCCCCTGAGCACCCCCCACCACCCCCCCCCCGGGGGGGGGGGGGGGGGGGGGGGGGGGGGGGGGGCGGGGGGGGGGGGGGGGGGGGGGGGGGGCCCCCCCCCCCGGCCCGGCGTCACTGACAAACACCGACGAACCGCGACAGGGTGATCAAAACCATGGAACACGGCATCTCGCTGCTGCCCGACTGCCGTCCCGAACAGCGGACTCCGGCCGAGTACTACCGCGACGCCATCGCCATCAGCAAGTTCAGCGACGACGCGGGCCTCGGCTACGTCAAGATGACCGAGCACTACCTCGGCGACTACGGCGGCTACTGCCCGAGCCCGCTTACCTTCCTCACCGCCGTCGCCGCGCAGACCTCCCGCATCCGCCTGATGACCGGTGCCCTGCTGCCGGCCTTCCACCACCCGATCCAGCTCGCCGCGCACATCGCGCAGGTGGACGCCATCAGCGGCGGCCGGGTCGACGCCGGCTTCGGCCGGGCCTGGCTGCCGTACGAGTTCGACGCCTTCAAGGTGCCGATGGACGAGAGCCGCGCGCGCTACGAGGCGACCATCGAGGCCGTCGTACGGCTGTGGACCGAGGAGAAGGTCAGTGAGAACACCCCCTTCTTCTCCTACACCGACGCGACCTCACTCCCCCCGGTGACCCAGCGGCCGCACCCGCCGGTGTGGGGCGCGGCGGTCAAGTCGCCGGAGAGCTTCACCTGGCTCGCCACCAAGGGTTTCGGCGTGATGCTGGCGCTGGCCCCGGCCCGCCAGTACACCTCCGTCAGCCGGCACCTCGTCGACCACTACCGCGAGGTCTTCACCGCGACCCACGGCACCACCCGCACCCCGCGCATAGCCATGAGCACCCCGCTCTACATCGCCCGCACCGACGCGGAGGCCTACCGCCTGGCCGAGCCGTTCTACCGCGAGTACCTGCGGGTGTGGACGGAGGCGGCGCGTTCCTGGCGCGACACCAGCTCCAGCGGCTACGTCGGCTACGAGTCGATGGGCCGGGACATGAAGCACCTCGGTTCCTTCGACGTCAAGCGCTACGGTACGGCCGTCATCGGCTCCCCGCAGTCCGCGGTGGAGCAGATCCACGAGCTGCACGAGACGTACGGCGCCGACACCTATCTGTGGAACGTCGACTTCGGTGGCCAGAACTATGAGCAGATGCACGCCAGCATGAAACTTTTCGTCGACGAAGTCCTTCCTAAGATCTGAAGGCCGTTCGACACCGCAACCCGGAAAGAGTTCCCATGTCCCTCACGCCCGACCCCACCCGCAGCCCGGCGCGCGCCGAACGCTCCGGCAAGGCACTGGACCTTGCCGCGTACGCCGCGTACAGCCTCTTCCCGCTCTCCGGCGCCCTCGGCCTCATCCTGGCGATCCTCACCGACTCCTGGTACTGGCTCCTCGTCGTCCCCCCGCTGGCCTACGGCGCCCGGCAGCTCACGAAGCACCGCCGGAACGCCGACGACTGACGGCCCGGTCCGCAATCCGGGCTGAAGCGTGGTCCGGGAATCAGCGGGCGGGAAGTGCGGTACGCCTGCGCACTTGTCGATCACTTGACTGGTCGGTGATCTGGTGCGGCGGTGGCGGTCATGCTCTTCGTCCTGGGCAGTGGCGTACTTTCGAGCCTAAGAGCTCCTAACGCAACGGAAGTAGCCGTGTCCTCTGGAGGAGTGTGCCGGTTGCTGAGGTGTGAGTAAGAGAAGTGCTCGACCGTGGCTGTTCGATGATGAGCTGTGGTCGAGAGTCGAGCCGCTGTTGCCGGTGCCGCCTGGCGGGTGTCGCAGACCCGGCCGCAAGCCAGTGCTGGAGGACCGGAAGGT
>NZ_JBIRGD010000077.1:0-1088 GCF_044327805.1 Streptomyces sp. NPDC018019
AGGTGACGGGGGCGCCGTCGCGGTCGGTCTTGACGTTCATCTCCCCCAGGGCGCGGCCTTCGGGGAAGACGGGGCGCCAGCCGCCGGCGACGTGCGGTTCGGCGGGCGCGGCGCTGGGACTGATGCTGCTGCACGCTCTACGCCGCCAGCGCGGCCGGGCTCGTTCCCGGCTCCGGAGCCGGGGCCGGTGTGGACGCGGGGGCCGCGGAGGCGGCGGCCGGCGCCGCAACGGTGGCCGGCGGCGTGGCCGCAGCCGTCGATGCCGCGGTGGGGGCGGGGGCCGGGCAGAAACCACCCGAGTGCAGGGAACGGCCGTCGGTCGCCTTGCAGGAGGTAGGTGCACCACAGCGCAGGCACGGCGCCGTGGCGCCCTGGACGACCAGGCCGTCGGGGCCGAAGGCACTGTGCGCCTCGGCGAACACCGGCGCCGCAGCCGCCGACGGCTGAGGTGCCGGACCGGCAGGGGCGGCGGGCGCCTCGGCGGGGGCGGGGTGCAGCCGGGCCAGCCCCTCCAGGAGGCGCAGGTACGCGAGCCGGGCCGGCGGCGCCGGCTCGGCAGTGCCCGCCTCCCAGTTCGCCACCGTCTGACGCCCCACCCCACACGCCTGCGCCACCTGGGTGCGCGACAGCTTCGCCGCCGTACGCAACCGCAACCGCTCTTGCAGAGTTACGGACAACTGCGGTGATCCGTGCCGACTACAGAGGCGGTCGTGCTGCCCTGGATGGGTGCTCCGTACGACGTCCGTCTTGATCCGTTCCGATTCGTGTGTACTCAGTGATCTGCTGATCTCTCAGGATGCAGGGCATGGACGGGCCGTCAAGGGAGGTCGCTAGGCCGTGTCTTTCGGATCGTCCTGGGCCCGCGGCGTCTGGCACGGCACCTCGCGGCGTTGTCGCATCACCCACGGACACCCGGTCCGAGGGCCATGCTCCGCCTTGCGACGCACCGCACCAGACACCACGGGCTGCTCCAGGCTGATCCAAAAGACACGACTTAGAGCTCCTAACGCAACGGAAGTAGCCGTGTCCTCTGGAGGAGTGTGCCGGTTGCTGAGGTGTGAGTAAGAGAAGTGCTCGACCGTGGCTGG
>NZ_JBIRGD010000078.1:0-1044 GCF_044327805.1 Streptomyces sp. NPDC018019
CACCCGCGCTCCTTGCCTGCTCGCCTACTTGACGCTGCTCGCGGTGTCGTTGCCCACATTGGTGGACCGCAGGTTGAAGAGCTGGTGGTCCGGGAGGATCTTCGTGCTCGGCCCGTGGTAGCCGGCGTCCTTGTACAGCCTCCACGCCTTGGTGGAGCGGTTCTTCACCGAGCTGACGCGGTCGTTGAGGCTCTTGCCGTTATCGAAGTAGTTGTTCTTGAAGTTCGCGTCCTTGTGCGTGATTTTCTTCTTTCCGCCCTTGTAGTGGCTGTTCTGGTACAGCCACAGAGCCCCCCTGGCCAGATCGCCGGAGTCGGACTGCGTCTGGCGGGGCTGGGTGGCGCCCTTGGAACTGTCGGCGACTGCGGGAACGACCGCCCCGGCTGTGAGCGTGACGATACCGATGCCCAGCGCGGCTATACGGCCCATACGCATGTTGATTCCCTTCGTTCATGGTGTGGTTGGGGTGTGTTCGGTACTTCTGCGCAGGCCCGGACCGCTCTCGTGGGCAGTGCCGGTCCAGGCCGTGCCCTAGTGATTCCAGCGGCCGTTTGGTTGTCTCGCAGCCCCTGTTCGTGCTGGTAGACAACGCAACGGCGGACTGCTTGGGGGGCCGGGGCTGGCTCGTGGGCGTCTTGTGGCGCTGTGGCGGCCGTGCTGAGGTGGACGGTCCCACGTGAACGGGGAGGCTGGACTGTAGTGGGGCGACGTGAAAAGCCGATCGATCCGGGTGCGGGGCCGGTGCAGCGGTTCGCTTTCGCCTTGCGCACCCTGCGCCGGGAGGCGGGCGGCCCGACCTACCGGGCGATGGCCCCAAAGGCGGGATATTCGACCGCTGCGCTGTCCCGCGCGGCGGCGGGCGAGATACTGCCGTCGCTGCCGTTGACGCTGGCCTATGTGCGGGCTTGCGGCGGAAACCCGCAAGAATGGGAGCAGCGGTGGCAGGAGGTGCGCGATGAAGCGGCCAGCCGGCCCCGTGACCCGGACGAGGAGGCGGCGGATCCGCCCTACCGCGGCCTGGCCCGGTTCGAGCCCGGCGACCAT
>NZ_JBIRGD010000079.1:0-1017 GCF_044327805.1 Streptomyces sp. NPDC018019
ACCTCACCGACACCGGAGCCGTGCGCGACCGCCTCCTTGCCCGGTACCAGGACTGGCATGAGAGCCTGCTGCGCATCCTGCGCGACAACGAGGGCAGCTTCATCAACCGGCCGATGTTCGTCCTCCCGGTGCCCCACACCTGGCAACGCGTCCCGGGGATCACCCTGCTCGGCGACGCCGCCCACCTGATGCCGCCCATCGGCGTCGGCGCCAACCTCGCTCTGCTCGACGGCGCCGACCTCGCCCGCGCCGTCATCGGCCACCCCACCATCGGCGAGGCCCTCGACGCCTACGAAACCGTCATGCTGCCCCGCGCCACCGACAACGCTAAGACCGCCCAGCAGATGCTCACCACACTCATGCCCGACACCGACGCCGACACCGCAGCCTTCCCCGACAGCCTCTGGCCGACCGGCACCCGCCCTGACCCGCACCCCGATCACACCGGCTGAGCCCGCACCCGGGCACCCCTGGCGAGGCCCCTGAGAGTCACTTTTTTGCTGGTTTGTTCTCCACCATGCGTCTCAGTGCTTTACAGGCGCCGCTTGTTTCCCGGATCTGCGCATGACGGATAGGTGCGTAACGGGATGAACCGCACCTCGTGGAGTGAGACAGATCCTGCGGCATGAGACAGGCGATACGGGCCTCCCGTGAACCACAGGCGTCGCCTGAGCCGCCGCCGGCTCTGAGTGCCACCTCGCCACAAGGGCATGTTGGGAGCAAGCAGAATCTGCCGGTGAAAACGACCTCTCAGAGGACGTTCGTGCTGCTGACGTGCAGGTTTGACGGTTTTGTCGACCGCCTGGGATCGGCTGATTGGACCTGCTTGTGCTCAATGTCCAGTGCTGGTGTCTGTCGCAGGTCTGGCGTGTCGTCCCGTTCTGCCCCAACAGCTCCTGTCCGGTTCGAATTCGCGAGCACCCGTCCCCGCAGGTCGCACGGACGGGTGATGTACAGCCTCCAACTCCCAGTCGTATCAGTGCTGTCATGACACCGCAGCGGCCCCGCAAGGCATAC